>JASHTF010000166.1 GCA_030040715.1 Gammaproteobacteria bacterium
GACCTGCTCGGGGGGGCTGGCATCAGCCTCGAGCACGTGGCAATCCGCCACCTGCTGAATCTCGAGACGGTGGTCACGTATGAGGGCACCGAGACGATCCACCAGCTCGCCCTGGGCCGAGCCGTCACGGGCGCCGCGGCCTTCTGACCGGGGCTCACCCCGCGGGTAGCCGCCGGTCGCGGCCGCTCCCCGCCTGCGCTGTGTGATTTAAGCGACAGCTGGCTTCGCGCGACACCAGCGACAGCGTCTCGGGGGCGATGAAAAGCCCAAAATATGTCGATTAGCTCTCGTCTTAACTGTCAAGACGGGCTATTATGCAATTGCCTGCTGCACCCTCACGGGTGCAGCGAAAATCGGACAGTCAGGGTTTTCGGTTATTTGGGAGAAACTCAGGCTATCGGGATGGATACAGGCCGCGGCACGCCACATGTTGGCAACTGCCGCGAGTGTTTGGGAGGCGAATTGACGCGTCCGCCCCTCCTTTTGGGATAGGCCCATTGGCCCGCCACTCAGGCCTTCTATGTTGATGGTCCATCGCGACGGACCTGTGCGAATTGCTCGAAATCAACCCCGCAGTCGCGGGGTTTTTTTTGCCCCATCGACCTGAAGTGACCTGAAGTGACCTGAAGTCGACCTGAGCTCGACCTGAGCTCGACCTGAGCTCGACCTCGAGTTGACCCCCTGTCCAGCGATCTCAAGCGGATCCGGGCCGGCTGCAGCGCCTCGGGACCAGCTCAGGCGCGCCGTCCGCCGACGCCTGCGCGGGCTGCGGGGTTACCGCAGGCGACACCTCGGGACAGATCCCGATAAATCACCAGCCAGGCCGCCGGCAGCACCGGAAGCGTAAAGGTACTGATTGCCAGAGCCACTCCATGGCCGAGCAGCGTGGCCGGCGCGGCCCCGGCAGGGCTCCCGGTCACAATCAGCGTCTCGCCGAGCGAGGACAGTGCCCAAATGGCGATGTAGGGCACGCTGATCAGCGTCGACACCCGCCACCAGTGGCCGCTGACCAAATTCCAACTGGCGCGCAGAGCACCCACGGCAGAAAGCCCCCGCGTGAACATCGCGACCAGCCACAGCTGGAACTGACCCCAGAGCCATGTGGCTGCGACCAGTAACACCAGCCCGACGGCCACGGCCAAACTGGTACTCGCCGCACTGACGACCAGCAGCCCCAGCGCGCACGCCCCCGCCAGGGCGAACAGCACCAGAACGAGCAGCAGACTCGGCAGGCACCGTAGCGTGCGGGCGAGCCAGCGCCCGCTCGAATCACTCTCGCCGGGCTGCAGCCCGTCGATGAGGGGCGCCTGGCGCGAGATCAGCGCACCCTCGAAGATCAGCTCGATCAGCAGCGCACCCACACTGGAGGCCCACACCGCCGGCGAGTGCCACGACGGGCGCAGTGCCGCGGCCGCCTCCGACAGTGGTGCCGGCGCGCTCTCCGGGTCGGCGATCGCCGCATTCATGAGGTCGGAGATCTGGCTCGCGACCGCGTGCGCTCGAGCGGTCGCGTGCGCACCGGCGCCGGCGGCCAGCAGCGCGCCGAGCAGCGCAAGCGGCAGGCAGCGTAGCAATGAGATCCGATAGAGCCGTAGCGCCTGAGCGAGCATGGGTCGCAATGCGCCTCAGGGCTGCAGGTCGGTTCGCGCCTGTACGACGCTCGCGGCCGAACGCCGCTCAATGTTCGGCAGCAGTCCACCCAGCAATCCGATCAGCGGCAGGAAGGCGCAAACCTGGTAAACGAAGCCAATGCTGGTCGCATCGGCGAGTACGCCGAGCAGTGCCGCACCCAGGCCTCCCACCCCGAAAGTAAATCCAAACAGCAGACCCGAGACCATGCCGACGCGGCCGGGCACCAGCTCCTGCGCGAACACGACGATGGCGGGAAAGGCCGATGCCAACACCAATCCAATCACGATCGACAGCGGGCCGGTCCAGAACAGACTCACGTGCGGCAGCAGCAGCGTGAAAGGCAGCGGACCGAGTATCGAGAACCAGATGACGTAGCGGCGCCCAAAGCGATCGCCCAGCGGCCCGCCCGCCAAAGTACCGATCGCGACCGCCGCGAGGAATACGAACAGATGCAGCTGCGCAGTGCGCACCGACACCCCGAAGCGCTGCATCAGATAGAACGTGAAGTAGCTCCCGATGCTCGCCAGATAGACGTATTTGGAGAAGATCAGCGCCAGCAGCACGAGAATGGCGCGCAGTGTATTGCCGCGTGGTAGCTCGATAGCAGAGCTCTTGCGGGCACTGCTGCGCAGTCGCGCGAGCCCATGATGCTTGTACCAGACGCTCACATTCCACAAGATGGTGCAGGAGAGCAGCGACAGCAGCGCGAAAAAGGCGAGACTCGACTGCCCCCAGCGCACGACGACCAGTGCTGCGGCGAGCGGCCCGAGCGCCTGGCCGAGATTACCGCCGACCTGAAACAGAGCCTGTGCCAGACCGTGGCGCGCACCGGCGGCCATGCGCGCTACCCGCGAGCACTCCGGATGAAAGATCGAGGAGCCGACACCCAGCAACATCGAGCCGCCGAGCAGAATCAAGTAGCGGTGGGCGATGGAGAGCACCAACAGCCCTCCGAGTGAGAACAGCGTGCCGCCGGGCAACGCCAGCGGCGTCGGCCGCCGGTCGGCGTATAAGCCGACCACCGGCTGCAGGATCGAGGCCACGAGCTGATACACCAGGGTCACCACGCCGACCTGCGCGAAGTTCAGGCCGAGATTGGCCTTGAGGTTCGGATAGATCGACGGCAGCAGCGACTGCGTCATGTCGTTGAGCAGATGGCAGAAGCTGATGGCGATGATCACGCCGAAGACCGTGGTCTCGACTACGGTGGTATCAACATGCTGCGGCTGCGACGCTCGCACCGGCGTCTGCAACGCGCTCATCGGAGCCTGCGCTCGCGCTGTCGAGGTCGGTTCAGGAGTCAATTGACGCCCAGGTGAGCGAGGATGCCGCGCGCGGCTTCACGGCCCTCGAACACCGCCGTGACGACCAGGTCCGAGCCCCGCACCATGTCCCCGCCCGCGAACACCTTGGGGTTGGTGGTCTGAAACGGCCGCGCGCTCGAGGAGGACACGCGCACCCGGCCGCCCGGGTGCAACGCGATCTCGTGCCGCTCGAACCAGCTCGGCGGACTTGGTTGGAAACCGAAGGCGATGATGACGGCGTCAGCGGCGATGATCTGCTCGGAGTGCGGCACATTCTCGGTCAAACGCCGCCCGCGCGGTCCCATCGTGCCGAGGCGCGTCTGCACGATCTTGACGCCCTCGACGTGCGTGCGCCCGATAATCTCCACGGGCTGACAATTGAACAGGAACTCGACTCCCTCCTCCTTGCTGTTCTTGTAGTCGCGGCGCGAGCCCGGCATGTCATCCTCACCGCGCCGATAGGTACAGGTCACCGATCGGGCACCCTGTCGCATCGCCGTGCGATTGCAGTCCATACCGGTATCGCCGCCGCCGAGCACGACCACGCGTTGATCCTTCAGATTGATCCACTGCTCCTCGGCACCGGCTAGTCCCAGCAGTCGGTTGATGTTGGAGATCAGATACGGCAGCGCCTCGTACACACCCGGCAGATCCTCGCCCGGGAAACCGCCCTTGACGTATTGATAGGTCCCCATGCCGAGAAAGACGGCATCGTAATCGGCAAGCAGCGCCTCGAACGGCAGATCCGTGCCGATCTCTACGCCGAGGCGAAATTGCACCCCCATGCCTTGCATCAGGTCGCGCCGCGTCTCCACCACCTGCTTGTCGAGCTTGAACGGTGGAATGCCGAAGGTGAGCAATCCACCGATGCGGGCGTAGCGATCGAACACCACCGGCTTCACGCCATTGCGCACCAGGATGTCGGCGCAGCCGAGCCCCGCGGGACCCGCTCCAACGATCGCGACCTTCTTGTCCGTCCAGCGCACACCGGACATGTCCGGGCGCCAGCCCTGACTGAGCGCCTCATCGGTGATGTACTTTTCGATCGAGCCGATCGTGACCGCACCCAGGCCGTCGTTGAGCGTGCAGGCGCCTTCGCACAGCCGGTCCTGCGGGCAAATCCGCCCGCACACCTCCGGCAGCGAGTTAGTCTGATGCGACAGCTCCGCCGCCTCGAACAGCTTGCCCTCGCTGATCAGCGCCAACCAGTTCGGGATGTAATTGTGCACCGGACATTTCCACTCGCAGAACGGATTGCCGCACGCGAGGCAACGGGCCGCCTGCTGCGCGGCTCCGTGAGCATCGTAGGGCGCGTAGATTTCCGTGAATACGCGCAGGCGCTCGCTCACCGGCATCTTGTCCGGCTCGCGGCGATCGAATTCCAGGAATTGCAGTGTCTTTTCAATCATCGGCGGTGGTGTGACTCAAACTCACTCAATGCACCTGGGCACGGGCGGCGCCGCTAGGCAGCGCGCCGCAGATCCTCGACCAGGGTGTCGATCGACGCCGCCTTGGGCTTCACCAGCCAGAAGCGACCGATGAAGGAGCGCAGGTCATCGAGGATCTCCTCACCCCAGACACTGCCGGTCTCGGCCACATGCCGCCGGATCAGCTCCTTCAGGTACTGAGTGTTCGCGTCCATGTTCGCGTGCGTAAGTCGGTGGATGTCGATCAGCTCGTGGTTGTAGCGATCGACGAAGTCGCGGTCCAGATCCAGCACGTAGGCGAAGCCACCGGTGAAGCCGGCGCCGAAGTTCAATCCCGTGCGCCCGAGCACACACACCACGCCGCCGGTCATGTATTCACAGCAATGATCGCCGGTACCCTCGATCACCGCCACGGCGCCGGAGTTGCGCACCGCGAAGCGCTCGCCGGCCTGGCCGGCCGCGAACAACTCGCCACCGGTGGCGCCGTACAGACAGGTGTTGCCCATGATGACGGTGTCGCGCGCCAGGTAGGTCGCATGCCGCGGCGGCCTGAGCACGAGCCGTCCTGCGGTCATGCCCTTGCCGACGTAGTCATTGGCGTCCCCTTCCAGATACATGTGCAGCCCGCCGGCATTCCACGCCCCGAAGCTTTGCCCCACAGAGCCCGTCAGATGCACGGTCAGCGGCGCCTCTGCCATGCCGTAGTTGCCCCAGCGGCGGGCGATCTCTCCCGAGATGCGCGCGCCGATCGAGCGGTTGAAGTTCTTCACCTCGTAGCGCCAGGCGCCACCGGACCTGCTGTCGATCGCCGCACGCATCTCGGTCACCATGCGCTCGGCGAGCTCGCCCTTATCGAACGGCGCGTTCGAGGGCTCGACACAGAATTGCGGACGATCCGACACCAGACCCGCATCCTCGAGCAGCGGCTTGAGATCGAGCTTGCGCTGCTTCGGCGATTCGCCGTGCAGGATCTGGAGCAGCGCGGTGCAGCCAATCAGATCCTCCATGCGCCGCACTCCGAGCGCAGCCATGATCTCGCGGCACTCCTGGGCGACGAACCGAAAGTAATTGATCGCCATCTCCGGCAGCCCGACAAAATGCTTCGAGCGCAGCACCGGATGCTGCGTGGCGACTCCGGTAGCGCAGTTGTTCAGATGACAGATGCGCAGGTACTTGCAGCCGAGCGCAACCACGGGCGCGGTGCCAAAGCCGAAGCTTTCGGCGCCGAGGATTGCCGCCTTGATCACATCCAAACCGGTCTTCAGGCCGCCATCGGTCTGCACGCGTACCCGATGGCGCATGTCGTTGGCGCGCAGCGTCTGATGCGTCTCGGCGAGTCCGAGCTCCCAGGGGGTGCCGGCGTACTTGATCGAGGACAGCGGACTGGCTCCGGTGCCGCCGTCATGGCCCGAGATGGTGATCAGATCCGCGTAGGCCTTGGCGACGCCAGCGGCCACGGTACCGACACCGGGTTCGGCCACGAGCTTCACCGACACCAGCGCCCTCGGGTTGACCTGCTTCAGATCGAAGATCAGCTGCGCGAGATCCTCAATGGAGTAGATGTCGTGATGCGGCGGGGGTGAGATCAAACCCACACCCGGGCGGGCGAAGCGCAGGCGCGCGATCATCTCGTTGACCTTGTGGCCCGGCAGCTGTCCGCCCTCGCCGGGCTTGGCGCCCTGCGCGATCTTGATCTGCAGCACTTCGGCGTTGATGAGGTATTCGGGCGTGACACCGAAGCGGCCCGAGGCGACCTGTTTGATCTTGGAGCTGCGCTCGGTGCCGTAGCGCACCGGATCCTCGCCGCCCTCGCCGGAGTTGGAGCGCGCGCCGAGACGGTTCATCGCCATCGCCAGCGCCTCGTGTGCTTCCGGCGAGAGCGAACCGAGCGACATGCCGGCGCTGTCGAAGCGCGGCAGAATGGTCTCGATCGGCTCGACCTCATCGATCGGAATCGGCGCGCCCGCGGCCTTCAGTCCGAGCAGATCGCGCAGCGCCGAGGCGGGACGGTCATTGACCATGCGCGCAAACATCCGGTACTGCTCGTAGTCGCCGGAGATGACCGCCGCCTGCAGCGCCGCCACCACCTCGGGGTTGTACATGTGGTATTCGCCGCCGTGCACGAACTTGTAGATGCCGCCCTGCTCGATGCCGACGCGCGGATTCCAGGCGCGCAGCGCGAGATAGCGCGTATCGCCCTCGAGATCGTCGAAGTCGGCGCCGCCGATACGGCTGGTCGTGTGACCGAAGCACAGCCGTACCACCTCGCCGGCGAGCCCCACGATCTCGAACAGCTGCGCGGCCCGATAGCTCGAAATGGTCGAGATCCCCATCTTCGACATGATCTTGTACAGGCCCTTGCGGATACCCTGGCGATAGCTGCGACCCAGCTGGCTGCGCTGCTCATGACCGAGCTTGACCTGTCCCTTTCGCATCATGTCGTACAGCGTCTGGTAGGCCATGTACGGGTAGACCGCCGTGGCGCCGTAACCGATCAGACAGGCGAAATGATGCGCGTCGCGCGCCGTCCCGGTCTCCACCAGCAGGTTGCACTTGCAGCGCAGCCCGCGCTCGACCAGCCGCTGGTGAACCGCGCCGGTGGCAAGCAGCGCATGCATCGGCACCTTGCCGTGCACCAGGTAGCGATCCGACAGCAGCAGCACCAACCTGCCTTCGCGCACCGCGGCTTCGGCCTGATCGCACACGCGCTCGATCGCGGCCCGCAGTCCTTCGGACGGCGGGTATTGCAGATCGATGAACTCGTTGGACCCGGCGACTCCCTCGGAGGCGAGGATCTGGCGCAGCTTGCGCTGCGACAGCACCGGCGAGTTCAACACGATCGAACGCGCGTGCTCCGCGGTCGGCACGAACACGTTGCATTCCGGGCCGATCTGGGTGGTGAGCGCCATCACGATCGATTCGCGCAGCGGATCGATCGGCGGATTGGTGACCTGCGCGAACTGCTGGCGGAAGTAGTCGTACAGCGAGCGCACCTTGTGTGACATCACCGCAATCGGCGTGTCATCGCCCATCGAGCCGACCGCCTCGCTCTCGTCCTCCGCCAGCACGCGGATGATCTCGTCGCGCTCCTCGGCGGTGATACCGAACATCTTCTGATAGAGCGCGAGGGTATCGCGATCCATCGGCTCGGCGGCGAGCCGCGGGTCGATCAGGTCGGAATCCAGATAGCGCGCGCCTTTCTTGAGCCATGCCTTGTAGGGGTGGCGCGATTTCAGCATGTCGTCGATGGCGCGCGTCTCGAGCAGCGTGCCGGTCGACAGGTCGAGCGCCAGGATCTCGCCCGGTCCGAGCCTGCCCTTGCGCACCGCCTCCTCGGGCGCGTAATCCCACACCCCGGTCTCCGACGCGATGGTCAGATGGCGGTTCTTGGTGATGACGAAACGCGCGGGCCGCAGCCCGTTACGATCGAGCGCGCAGGCCGCGTAGCGCCCATCGGTCAGCACGATTCCGGCCGGACCATCCCAGGGCTCCATATGCGGCGAGTAATACTCGTAGAAGGCGCGCAGATCCGGGTCGAGCGTGTCGACCGCCTGCCAGGCTGGAGGAATCAGCAGCCGCAGCGCGTGCGGCACATCAAGGCCGCCGAGCAGCAGCACCTCGAGCATGTTGTCGAGGCTCTGCGAGTCCGAGCCGGTGCGCGCCACCAGCGGCAGGATCGCGCCGAGCTCGGGCAGCACGGGGGAGTGCAGGATCGGCCCACGCGCCACCGCCCACTGGCGATTGCCCTCGATGGTGTTGATCTCGCCGTTGTGCGCCAGGTAACGGAACGGATGCGCCAGCCGCCACTGCGGCAGCGTGTTGGTGGAAAAACGCTGATGGAACACCGCCACCGAGGCCTCGAGCCGCGCATCCGCCAGATCCGGGTAGAACTCGACCAGATGCTGGGGCATGACCATGCCCTTGTAGACGATGGCACTCGCCGACAGGCTCGGACAATAGAACACCGGATCGGCCGCGAGCGCGTTCTCGGTCCGCCGGCGGGCGACGAACAGCTTGCGGTTGAAGCTCGCCTCGTCGACATCCGCGTCGCGGCAATTGACGAACAGCTGCTCGATGTGCGGCAGCGTCTTGAGGGCCTCTGGTCCGCACGCGGCCGGCACGATCGGTACCAGCCGCCAGCCCGCCGCGGTGAGCCCGACGGCCTCGAGCTGCGCCTTAAACTCCGAGCGCGCCGCCTGCGCCCGCGCGCCCTCCGGGCTCAGAAACACCAGGCCGGCCGCAAACCGCGGGCTGAGCCGAATCTTCGCCTCCTTGGCGAGCAGGCGCAGGAACTTCTCCGGGCTTTTCAGCAGCAGACCACAGCCATCGCCGGTCTTGCCGTCCGTGGCGATCGCGCCGCGGTGAGTCAGCCGATTGAGCGAGGCGATCGCCGTCTGCACCAGCCAATGGCTCGGCTTATCGTCGAGGCTGGCGATCAGGCCGAAGCCGCAGCTGTCGCGCTCGAATGCCTCGCGGTAGAGGCCGCGGCCTGCTGGGATATCCATAGTTCGTGCACGGTTGTGGTAACGCACAGCCGCGGCTGGCCGCGAGAGTCGACGTCAGGAGCTCGCGACCACCGCCGCCCTCCCCACTCTACGGACCCTTCTTCGACCACGCACCGAGCTGCGGCCTCAATATACCGAGCGCCGCCGGGCGGTCAACGGTGCATGAAAGAAAGCTGCGCGCTGCAGTCGTAAGACGAATCCCATGCGGCCCCGGCCGCGGCGCTGGCGTCATCGTGGTGTTTTGGGGACGTCGCGATTCAGCCCAGATTCATTTGCCGCGACTTACTATTTGCTTCAAGGCGCACAGGTGGCCCCGAGACTCCCAGCGGCCCTTTTGCTACTCGGATTTGAGCCCCGCCCCACCCGTCGCCCGCACCCCCCAAAGACCGACGGGTTTGCAGCACAATTTGCTGCAGGCCCGCCGGCCTTGGCATAGCATCAGCTGGCTGTCACTGCCGGCTTTCACTGGAGGTGCCCCATGGGCGAGAAACCCGCGAAACCCGTATCACCCAGCTCCTCGACCGCGTCGGCCCCATCGGGCCAAACGCCACGTGAGTCGTCCGCCAGCGCGCCGCGCGAGGCGAACAACCCACCGGCTCGGCCCCGCCGCGACGCAGCGTGGACACCGCGGATCGAGCGCGAGCGCGACCTGCACGGCTTCAAGGGCAATACTCCGGAGGCCGATTCGATCCTCGAGTCGCCGCAGATTCGCAATCCCGAAGAGGACACGGCACCGCTCGAAGGCACCCGCGACCGCTCGGACGAGGATTCGCTCGACGAGTGACAGCGGCACAGCTGGCGGCTCACGGTCGGCAGCTCACGCTCTCAGGATGAGGTGTGCGCCCTTTGCGGTGTTTCGTCATGAAACACCGCAAGCAGGCGCGCCCCTACCTCAGGGGGTGCGGGCGGCAGGCTGCGCCGTCTGCTGTTGCAGCAACTTCGGGTCCGAGCGCTTGCATCTACCCGTGAGCTGACTTAAGTTGCGCGCGCCGCGCGAGGTGTGGTGCCGCGGCGCGCAGCGGACAACGCTGCTTCTCTGCGCCACCCGAGGTGCAGCTCAGCTCAGATGAAGCCGCGCGAGCAGCAGCGCAAGTCGTCCGCCAGTAGCGCAGCCGGGTCCCGCCTGCAGAGCATTAATCAGTATCTCAAAAAGAATTTTCCCGACTTTTTCGCCCAGGCGCGTTTCGAGGTGGGCAGGGACGATTACTTCCTCTACAGCCGCTTCGGTCAGTATCTGGCCCGATCCATCGAGACCGATCGAGCCTCGAGCGATCAGATCCAGCGAGGATTCACCGTATTGAACAAGATCGCGCGCGTGTCGGCCAGGGACCCGAGCGTGCGACGCCTGCTCGTGACCGGACCGCTCGAGCACCTGCTCGATCATCCGAGAGCCTATGCGCTCGCGCGCCAGCGCCTGTCCTCGATCGCACAGGGGTATCTGGAAGGCCTGTGCGAATGAACTGAGACACCATGAGCGTCGCCTCGCGCGCGCAGCAGGTACTGCAATTCTGGTTCGGCCCGCGGCCCTATACGGCGGCGCAGGTCGCGCAGCGCTCGCGCTGGTGGTTCGGTGACCGGGCTGCTCCCGAGCTCACTCCTCAGGCTGATGAACTGATCGAGCAGCGCTTCGGCGCACTCATACCCGCGGCAGCACAGGGCGAGCTCGCTGCCTGGGAATCCAGCCCGCGCCGCCGTCTGGCGCTGATCCTGCTGCTCGATCAATTCCCCCGCCACGTCCATCGCGGGACCGCGGCAGCGTTCGCCCAGGACCTCAAGGCCCTGTCGCTGGCGATATCCGGCATGCAGTTCGGAGCCGACGCGGCGCTGGATCCGCTCGAGCGGCTGTTCTTCTATATGCCGCTGATGCATGCCGAGTCGCTCGAGGTACAGGACGAGTCGGTGGCGGCATTTCGTCGGCTGCTCGATGAGGCGGCACCGGAGTTACGCGGTTATTTCGACAGCAGTCGGCGCGCTGCCGAACAGCACCGCGAGCTGATCGCGCGCTTCGGCCGCTTTCCGCATCGGAATGGCATTCTCGGCCGCAGCCCCACGGCCGCCGAGGCCGAATGGCTCGCCGCCGAGCACGAGGATTTCGGCCAGTGACTTCAGCCCAGCCGCACGCTGAAGTCGGGTTCGGCGAGCGACTTGTCATGTACCCGACCAAAGCGCGCCAGGTCGTGCCGGATCTTATCCGCATCGCCGATGAGCGCCACGCGCAGGTCGCTGCTGTCGGGGAATGCGGTCGCGACCACTTCCATGGCTGCGGCAGCATCGACTCGTTGCAGCGCCGGCCCGAAGTCGTCGATATAGCTTCTCGGCAAATCGTACAGATCGAGTTTCGCGAGCGCCGAAGCCCAATCGGCTGCCGTCTCGAAGCCGAGCGGATATTGGCCGAGGATGTAGCTGCGCGCCGACGCGATGGCCTCGGTGCCGATCCCGTGGCGCCTGAGCTCATCGAGCGTCTGCAGCACGATGTCGGTCGCCCGTGCGGTGCTCGTGCTCTCGGTGAATGAGCTGATCGAGAACTCACCGGGTACACTGCCGCGGTGAAAGCCTGACGAGACTGAATAGGTCAGTCCCGTTTGCACCCGCAGCGCCTGCATCAGCATCGAGCCGAACTTGCCGCCGAAGGCGGTGTTCGCCACCTGCAACGCGGCCGCGAGCGGATAGGCTCGCGCGACTCCCACGTTTGCGAACCACAGATAGGTCTGCTCCGATCCGGGCGAATCGACCAGCAGCAGCTCGCGCCCTTGCACCCGTGCCGGAGTGGCCAGCGGGGGCAGCGCGCCGGGTGCGCGCGGCCACGATCCGAACGCGGCGATCACCGCTTCCCGCAGCCAGGTCGGGTCGAAATCGCCCGCGAATACGAGCGTGAGCCGATCGGAGCCGAAGTGCTGGCGATATAGCCGCTGCACCTCGCCGCGGCCGATGGCGGCGAGACTGGTCTCGCTCCCGCCCGCGGGTCTGCCGTACGGGTGATCGCCGAACAGCAGCGCGCGCCCGTAGATACCGAGCAGGCTCTGCGGCTCGGAATCCTTGGTGGCACGGATCGACTCGATGTGCCGCTTGCGCAGCTTGTCGAGCTCGGCGGCGTCGAGTCGCGGCCGTTGGAGCGCGTCGGCGAGTAGTTCCAGCAGCAATTCCCGATCCTCGGCCAGAAATTGGCCGTGCAGGTGGATCGCCTCGCTGTGCACCTCGATGTCGAGGCTGCCTCCGGCTCCCTCCACGGCGTCGGCGAACGCGTAGGCGTCCCGATCGCCGGCGCCGTACTTGAGCAGCTCCGCCGCCAGCACGGCGACGCCCTCGTGCTGCGGCGGATCGAGACGCGAGCCGCCCCGCAGCACCGCCTCGAACGCCAGCAGCGGTACCTCGTGCAGAGGCAACAGAACCAAGCGGATGCCGTTGGCGAGCGTGCAGCGCTCGTGGGGGGGAATTCTCACCCCCGAGCCGCTGGGGTGATCGACCGCGAGCGGCTCGACGCTCATTCCATGCTCGCCCGCGCACGGGGCAACGCGGCTGCATCGGCCGCGCTCGCGCCGCTCCCTTCGCTGTCCAGGTACCCGAGCGCGGACCGATCCGTGCTCGGCTCGGCACCCGCACTGGGAATCAGCTCACCGATCGTACGTCGCTGGCGATCGAACACCTGGCGCGCGATGGCGAGCACATGCTCGCGCGTGACGCTCTCATAGGCTTCAGGCGCGGCGAACAGCAGCCGATGATCCGCGTGCATCACGGCGTATTCGCCCAGCAGGCGGGCCTTACCGTCGATCGTGGACAGCGCGCGCCAGAAATCCGTGGCGATGATGTTCTTGGCGCGCCGCAGCTCCTGCGGGTTCACGCCCTCGCCGGTCAGCCGCTCGAGCTCAGCATCGAGTGCCGTCTCAAACCGCGCGATCGATCCACCCACCGGCAACGTCGCCTGAATGTAGAACAGGTTCGGATCAAAGCCCTGCGGCCAGCCGCCGCCGACCGCCACGGCCAGCTTGCGCTCCTCGACCAGCGCACGGTGCAACCGCGAGGCATCCCCGCCCACCATGATGGTCTGCAGGACATTCAGCGCCGGCTCGAGCTCATCGGCCGCGGCGATGGCCCGATAGGCGTAATGGACCAGAGGACTTTGCCCCGGGCGCTGTAACACCAAACGCCGCTCGCCCTGCTGCGGCGGCTCGCGGGTGACGACCGGCGGCGGCGGCGAGCGCACCGCGAGGGCACCGAGGGATTCCTCGGCGAGTGCCAGCGCCTCCGCGAGCTCAACGTCACCGACCAGGACTACCGTGCAGTTGTTCGGCGCGTAGTAGGTGCGATAGAAATTCTGCAGGTCCTGCATGGTCCAGGAAAGGATGTCGGACGGCCAGCCGATCACGGGGTTGCGGTACGGATGCGCGAGCAGTGCGGTGGCCTGCACCTGCTCTTCGAGCGCGGCCGCGTTACTGTCATCGACACGCAGCCGCCGCTCCGAGTAGACCACCTGCCGCTCGTTCTCGACCACCGCTGGCACGAATGACAGATGCGCCATGCGGTCGCTCTCGAGCTCGAGCACCAGCGGCAGCGCCGAGCGCGGAAACCAGGACTGATACACGGTAACGTCCTGGGAGGTGTAGGCGTTGTTGCTCGCGCCATGCGCTTCCATGAGCCGATCGAAGTCGCCTTGCGCGTGGCGGCTGGTGCCGTTGAACATCATGTGCTCGAAGAAGTGCGCCAGGCCCGTGCTACCGGTGCTCTCGTTGCGACTGCCGACGTGTACCCAGTTGTACAGCGCCACGTTGGGAATGTGGTGGTCCGGCCAGATCAGCAGCCGCAGCCCATTCGACAGCGTGCGGCTGTGCACTTGCTCGATCGCCTGAGCGAGGCTGCGCCCGGGGCGCGCAGCCGCCGGCCGGTCCGCGACCGAAACGGCTTGGCGTCCATGAGGCGTCTTGGATGCGCGCAGCTCTTCTGGGGTCATGGCACCGTTCCGTCAGCGGAGGAAAACGACGCGCCGGGAGCTGAATGGTTGCCGCAAAAGAAAGACGCCGCAAGCTGGGGAGAGCTGCGGCGCCTGAAGGCGAACACCGGGGAACGTTGTCCGCAAAGGTTAGGGGAAAACCTTACGGGGATAGTACAGCAAGAGCCGTGCCAGAACTACAATGTCATTATAATCAATAGTTTACTACGCTACGGCGTACCTCGAGCGGACGCAGAAGTGACAAATTCCGTCAGCGAGTGACGTCCCGCCGGCGCTCGATGGCAGCCTTCGACGGGGCGTCCGGACGACGCGCCCGGGCACCCCCTCGGGTGCCCGGACTGCATCGCACTGCGTCAGGCGGTGTTCATACGCATGCACGTCTGCGCGTGGCGCTTCAACCTCGCACACAGTCCGCTCGCGGCCGCAGCCGAGGACACCCGCACCTGCACCCGATACAGAGGATGGGCGCGCGCGTGCACCGCCACGTAGCGCGGATGCAAGGATTGGAGCACCGCGAAGCGTGCCGAGAGCAACCGCCAATGTGACTCGGCGCGTGCCTTAGTGCCAAAGGCTCCCAGCTGCACCCACTGAGCGCGGGTGTGCGTATGCGCGCTCGCGAGCGCCCGGGCAGCACGCTTGCTCGAGGCGAGGTGCGCCGCCTTCGGATTGGCCGATCGCTTCGAGCTGCTGGCGCGCGGGCTCGGCTTGACCGTCGTCGCCGCCGTCGCGTCCATCGGCGGGGCGATCGCGGCACCCGTGGCCGCGCTCGCGTCGGCCATCGGAGCGCTGGCAGCGGCGGGCGCAGCGCTCGAAGCGGCCGCGCCGGCGTTGGCGGCGGGGTTGGAGTCGGTGGTCCCCGCGGCAGCGCTCAGACCCGCCGGCGTGAAGTTCTCGCTGCGGATTTTTGCCTCCTGCGCCCACTGGCTGTTGGGATGCTGGGTCATGAACTGCTGATAGGCGTCGCGGGTATTGACGCTCGAAGCGATCTGCCAGTCACGCTCCTCGGTCAATTGTTTGACCCGTGCCTGTGCCTGCGTGGCATCGCGACTATGCGGGTATTGCTGCAGGAAGCCCTGATAGGCCTCCACGGTGTCCGCCAGTGTTGCCGACTTCCAATCAGCTGCCTCGTGACTGCAGGCCGCGACCGTCAGCGCCACCAGCGTCGCCCAGGTCGCCACTGCCATCACGCGCGTCGTACTCGTCGCTCGATTCCCCATCTGCGGTTGTCTCCCTAAGTGCGCAGCTCCGTTGTGCTGCAGATGGGCAATCATTGTAGCAGTCCACACGCGAGCTGCGCGGCCTCCGCCGGCACGGCATACTGCCGACTCCGCCGAGAGGGAGTCGCACATGAACGCCAAACCCCACCGTCGCCTGCTCGATCGGATGGCCGCATCGCCATCGTTGCTCGCCGCCGGCGCGCGCGTGGTCGGCGACATCGAGACTCAGGGTGCCCTCATCGTCAGCGGTGAGGTCTCGGGCAACGGCCGCGTCGCCGGCGAGCTGTCGATCGCTGCCGAGGCCCACTGGCAGGGCGATCTGATCGCGCAGAGCGCGGTCGTCGCCGGGCGGATCACCGGCAGCATCACCGTCGGCGACAAGATCGAGATC
>JASHTF010000167.1 GCA_030040715.1 Gammaproteobacteria bacterium
GAGGGCTGGCTTCCCAAGTACCTCGGCAAGCTCAACCACCACGCGGCTCCCAGCAATGCGATGTGGACCGATCTGTGCTTCAACGTAGGGCTGCTGTTGATGTCGGACTATGTATTTGTGATCGCCGTCTCCAACTGCGCCTATCTGATCTTCAGCTTCATGAACCTGAACGCCGGCTGGATTCACCGTATGGATCGGCCGCGACAGGAGCGACCGTGGCGGGCGCCGACCTGGTTGCTCGCGGCCGGTGCGGTGCTCGGATTTGTCAACATTGCCTTCATGGGGATGGGCTGTAACGTCTTCGGTGCCGGCACCTTGACCACCGCGCTGGTGTTCGTAGCCTTGATCCTGCCGGTATTCTTCTTTCGCCACCAGATCCAGGACAAAGGGGTATTTCCGCGCGCCATGATGGAACATCTGGAAGTCGATGAGAATCAAAGGCCGATCCGGCGTGCGGGATTTCTGCCTTATGTGGCGCTCATTGCGGCGACGGTGCTGCTGTACGTCTCGCATCGTCTGGCGGCTTATTGATAAGGAGTAGCCACCGCGCAGACCTGCGGCCGCCTGCCATCAAGGTGCCCCGAGCCTGCTGTGCGCTATGACGCCGTCTGGCCGATCAGCCAGCCTTCGTATCATCCGCCCAGCTGTTTGGATTGTCCGTCTCGGGGTAGACCGGCGTGTCCCGCTCCGCGAAATGGAAGTCGAATACCGGACGCACGATATCGTCGATGATTTCGTTCACGGCCCGGTTGCTCTGCTGAAAAGCGGCCTGAGTCAGCGAAGTTGCCGCGGCGTCGGAATTAGAGATGGTGATCCGTCCGAACCGCTTCCGGCCCACTACCCACGGAGCATCGGTGCGGTGCGTCCAATCAGGATCGTACAGCTCGTTGGACCCGGTCGCGTAGGCATGCCCCCAGCGATTGATGATGATCCCGGCAATATCCCGGGCTGGGTCGAACCCGCCCGGGCCAAGCACACGTGCGAGCTGCGAGCGGATGTTGCGCTCGAAAGTTTCGAACGGGATGCTCTGCAGCTCCGCTCGTGCCGCACGCCACTGATCGTGCGGTGACAGTCCTTGTCCCGGTTTCTCTAGAATCGCGTTCGAAAGCTCCATCGAGATAATGATCGGCTCGTCCGGATTGGTGGGGTTTCTGTAATCGCCCAGGCTGACCTTCTGACTGAGGGCGATACTCGTGAAGAACATGTTCGGGCATGAAACGTCCGAGACGCCGAGTTTCCGGAACGCACGCCAGTTGCGAACGGCGACGGCGGTCTCCACCAACGGTTTGCGGACCGCCCAGTGTAGGGCTTGCTTTTGTGGGTCCGGCAACTCCGGGCACAGATACGGCACCACGGCGTTGAAGCACGCCATCACGACCGCACTGGAACGAACGCGATAAACCTTCCTTGTTCTGCTATTGAAATAGCTGACCTCGACCTCCTTTGCGGTAGTGGGGTCTCCGAGATGCTTCACGCGAATGGCCGTGCTGCCCAGCCGCACGCGCACCGCGTTTTCGGGCCGATCAAGCATGGCGTAATTGACATGGGCCGCAACGGAATCCTCCATCGTCGTGCCTGGGAGCGCTTCGGGGATGAGCCAGCGGATCAGCAGCCGCGCCACTCCGGCATTGCCGTCCGGGAAGATGACATGTCGCCCGGGAGCATGCGTCAGATTTGATATCCCCGGGGCTATCTGACCTACCGTCAGAGCCTGCGTAGGAGGAAGCCCCAGGCCGGCGAATCCGTAGGCATCGCGCCGGTAGGCGTACCACGCACTGAACGAGTCCGGCCCCGCCGCCTGGTTGGAGGACCCACCTCCGCCCTGGTTCTGGATATGAGCCACGGCGTCCGGGTGGATATCGGCCACCTTCAGCAGATAATCCACGTAGCTCATCTTCTGGAGTCGCTGGATCTTCTGCTCGGTCGAGAGGCCCGGCATATAGTCTTTCTTCTCGGTATAGAGCTTGAGCAGGCCGGCTTTCGCGCCGTCCGAGAAGGGAGTGTTCGACAAGAATTCTTCCCAATTGCGCCCCGGAGCGACTCCCATTGCTTGCTCTTCCCAGTTACCGAGAGGGTAATCGGTAGCGAGCCGGTCGACCCCGAATGTCTCCTTGCTGAAAAACATCGCCGAGCGGAGATTCAAATCGCGAATTGGATTTGGTTGCGCGTCGGCCGCCCGGTACCAGCGCTCATTGTCGACCCCAATATCCTTGAGCAGTTGCTTACCTTCGGCGGTATATGTATTCGGGTACCAAATCCCGTACGTGCCACCGTTCACTAACAACTGACGCCCGTCGACGTTGAATTCATTGCGGCGCGCATGACCGCCGAAGTCATCGCATCCATCGATGACGAGGATCTTCGAATGCGGTATCTGCTTCCGATAGAAGTAAGCCGCAGACAGACCCGCCATTCCTGCGCCCACGACCACGAGGTCGTACGCTTCGCTGAGATTGACCGCATTGCCCGAGGCTTTGCCGTCGCGAACGGCATGGCCAGCGTCGATGGCTGCGGCGTCAAAGCCGCGCAACCCTTGCCTCATCGGTGGATAGTTAGCCGCCATCGGCGGCGATGTCACACCCGCTGCAGCCGCGGATGCCGCCGGGCTCACGCCCACTCCGATGGCGGATGCCACGGCGGCACCACCAACGGTCATGGCAATCCCGTCGAGAAAGTCCCGACGCGTGATTTCGCTGCCCATTCCGAGTTCGCGATCTTTCTCGTCCATTGGTCAGCCTCCATGCCAGGCAGCCAGAGCAACCCAATGTCGGCGCGCCCCGTCAGGGGCGATCAGCCGCCAGCCTTCGCGTCATCTTCCCAGCTGTTTGGATTCTCCGTCTGGGGGTGCCTTCGCGTCATCCTCCCAGCTGTTCGGGTTTTCCGTCTCGGGATAGACCGGCGTATCCCGTTCCGCGAAATGAAAATCAAATACCGGACGGACGATATTGTCGATGATTTCGTTCACCGCTCGGTTGCTCTGTTGAAAGGCGGCCTGAGTCAGCGAAGTTGCTGCGGCGTCGGAATTCGAGATGGTAATCCGTCCGAACCGTTGCCGGCCTACCACCCATGGAGCATCTGTGCGGTGCGACCAATCTGGGTCATACAGCTCGTTGGAGCCCGTCGCGTAGGCGTGCCCCCACCGATTGATCATGATCCCGGCAATGTCCCGGGCTGGATCGAAGCCGCCCGGGCCGAGCACACGTGCGAGCTGGGAGCGGATGTTGCGCTCGAAGGTTTCGAACGAAATGCTCTGCAACACGGCCCGTGCCGCACGCCACTGATCGTGGGGTGACAGCCCCTGTCCGGGTTTCTCCAGAACCGCGTTCGAAAGGCCCATCGTGATGATGATCGGATCATCTGGATGGGTGGGATTTCGGAAATCACCCAGACTGACCTTTTGATTAAGACCGATACTCGTGAAGAACATGTTTGGGCAGGATATGTTCGACACGCCGAGTTTCTGGAATACACGCCAGTTGCGCACCGCGACGGCCGTCGTCACCAGCGGCTTGCGGACCGCCCAGTGCAAGGCTTGCTTCTGCGCGTCCGGCAATTCCGGGCACAGATACGGCACTACGGCGTTAAAGCAGGCCATCACGACCGCACTGGAACGAACGCGATAAACTTTTTTGGTTCTGCTATTGAAATAGCTGACCTCGACCTCCTTGGCGGTAGCGGGGTCTCCGAGATGCTTTACCCGAATAGCCGTGCTGCTGAGCCTCACGCGCACCGGATTTTCCGGCCGATCAAGCATGGCGTAGTTGACATGGGCCGCGACGGAATCTTCCATCGTTGCGCCTGGAAGCGCCTCGGGAATCAGCCAGCGAATCAGCAGCCGCGCCACCCCGGCGTTGCCATCCGGGAAGATCACGTGTCTACCCGGATCCTGTGTCACATTTGAAACCTGAAAAGCCGAGCCGCCTTGATCCTTATGGGTGACCGATGTGGGAAGGTCCATGCCGGCGAACCCGTAGGCACCGCGCCGATAGGCGTACCAGGCGCTGAACGTGTCTGGACCCGCGGCCTGATTGGAAGATCCACCTCCGCCCTGGTTCTGGATATAGGCTACGGCGTCTGGGTGCAGATTGGCGACCTTCAGCAGATAATCGACATAGCTCATTTTCTGCAGCTGCCGGATCTTCTGCTCCGTCGACAGGCCCGGCATATAGTCCTTCTTCCCGGTATAGAGCTCGAGCAGGCCCGCTTTTGCGCCATCCGAGAAGGGAGTCTTCGACAAGAACTCTCCCCAGCTCAGCCGCGGTGCACGTCCCGCTGGGCCGAGCGAATGGAAACCAGGGACATCCGTGACGAGTCGATCGACGCCGTAGGTCTCCTTGCTGAAGAACACCGCCGGCCGCAGATCCAGATCCCGAATTGGGTTCGGCTCTGCGTCCGCCGCTTTGTACCAGCGCTCATTGTCGACGCCGATATCCTTGAGCAGCTGCTTGCCTTCGGCGGTGAACGTGTTCGGGTACCAAATCGCGAACGTGCCCGCGTTCATCAGCAACTGATGCCCGTCGACGTTGAATTCGTTGCGGCGCGCGTGCCCGCCGAAGTCATCGCACCCGTCGATCACAAGGATCTTCGAATGCGGTATTTGCTTCCGATAGAAGTAGGCCGCAGACAGACCGGCCATTCCTGAGCCGACGACCACCAGGTCGTACGTCTCACTGAGGTCGACGGCGTTCCCCGAGGCTTTGCCGTCGCGAACGGCGTGTCCAGCGTCTATGGCTGCTGGTTCAAATCCGCGAAACCCCTGTCTCATCGGTGGGTAGTTCGCCGCAGCCGGTGGCGATGTCACGCCGGCGGAAGCCGCGGATGCCGGCGGGCTCACGCCCGCACCTACAGCGGAAGCCACCGCCGCACCCCCGACAGTCATGGCCACCCCGTCGAGAAAGTCTCGGCGCGTGATTTCGCTGTCCATTCCAAGTTCGCGATCTTTCTCGTCCATTGTTCAGCCCTTCATTGGGTTGCGCCGCACTGGCGTCGAAATCTGGGCCCTGTTGCGGCTTGAGCCGGGCCCGCCTCACTAGCGGTGAGCACCTCGAGAGTGTTCCGTCAGCGACCTATTTGTCCTCGTAATCATCCCATTTCGCGATCTTGCCGTTCTCGACGACGAACACCCCCACCACATGGAAGGGAGCAGCCGCCTTACCGTTGGAGAGCGTGATGTCGTCGCGCGAAGTTACGACAATCGGACCCTTGGCGAACCACTGATGGACCACGATCTTGTACCTGTGATTCTTTGAGAAAAGCGACGTTAACTTTGCGAGCGCCGCCGGTTTGCCCGTGGCAGGGGTATCCTTCTCGGACCAACGTATGTAGCAGTCATCAGAAAACAACTCTAGGAGAGCGCTTGGACTAGGGTCGGCCGCCTCGAGAGATGTGAGCATTCTCTGCACGACCGCGACGTTGTTCGATTCACTCGCTCCCAGTGCGGACAAGGCGCTCGATGAGCTAACCAGAAGGCCCGCGACTCCTAATGCAATTAACGCAGCTCTCATAGCCGCTGGCTCCGTGATTCAATGGTGGAAGATGTATTGCCTCGATCGTGTAGGCTTGCCTTCCCGAAGCTAGGTGGTCGGCGCTTTGGCACTGCGTCGTATAGGTAGTGACCGAGGCCGTAAATCACGATAGGGGGCCCCATAACGATGCGCAACGAGAAAGGGATGAAGCGGATAAAATGCATGTGAAAGGGATAAGCCGCGCTGATCGGCCTGAGCGTGCGTGGCGACTCGAGGCCGCTGAGTAGAATCCCGGGTCTATTCCTTCGGAGAGCCGACAGCATATGTGCCCCAATGAGCCCGAGTCGTCCAGCCCATCCACGGAGATAACCGGGCGCGGACGCTGCCTGTGTGAAGCCGTCCGGTACGAAATCGTCGGACCCCTGCGTCCGGTGATTTACTGCCACTGCCGGATGTGTGCCCGCTGGAGTGGGCATCTGGTGGCTGCGACCGCCTGTAAGCTCGAACACTTGCGGCTGCTGTCTGCCGACGCACTGCGCTGGTACCAGTCGTCTGCCAAGGCCCGCCGCGGGTTTTGCCAGGTATGCGGGTCAAGTCTTTTCTGGCAGCCGACCGGCGGCGATTACGTGGCGATCACGGCGGGAACGTTGGACGCACCCACCAGACTCAGTTCAAGTGAGCACATATTCGTCGCAGATGCCGGCGATTACTACCAGATCCTGGACGGACTTCCCCGCAGACCGGGTTCCAGGCACGCCGGCGCTGCTCCACGCCAGTGATGCGAGTCGCCCCTGCTGGTTCGCAGGGGGCTAGTTTTGCACACCCCAGGGATATTGCTGCATCGGTTGGAGGACGTCTGCGACGAGCTCGGTCACTGCCCGGTGAGCTTGATCGAATGCGCATTGAGTGAGGCAGATGGCGCCAGCGTCCGAGTTGGCGATGGCTATGCGGCCCACGCGCTTGCGCCCCCGCACCCAGGGCCGCTCCTCGGGCGTCCAGATCGGATCGTACAGCTCGTTGGCGCAGCCCGCATAGCCGTGCGGGTGCCGGTTGACGGTGATGCCTGCGATGTCTCGGGCCGGATCGAAGCCAGCTGGCCCGAACGCGGCCTGGAACATACGCCGGGTGGCGCGCTCGATGGTCTCAAAGTCGGTTGCCAGAAGTTGCGCACGGCCCGCGCGGAACTGGTCCTTGGCCGAGAGCCCCGGTTGCGCGGGCACCTTGCTCAAGTGCAGTGGTATAGGATCCGACGGTGATTGTGCCGCCTGGTAATCGCCAAGGGAGACGGTCCAATCCAGACCCACGCTGTCCCACCAGAACGTCGGGCCGGGGCAGCTGAAGCCCGACGAGCCCAGCTTCGCCATCGGCTCCCAATTCCGCAGGACCACCGTACCGTAGACGAGCGGCATGCGCACCGCGTTGTGGAGCGCTGCTTTTTGTGCCTCGGGCACCTCGGGCGCGATGTACGGAATCATGGCGTTGTAACCGGCCATGACTACGGCGTCAGCCTGGACGCGGAACGGCTTACCGCCGCGCACGTAGATAACGTTCACGCCGCTGGATTTTTCCGGAGAGCCTATATGCGTGACGCGTGCGACGGTGCTGGAGAGACGCAGACGCACCGCGTTAGTCGGCACGTCAAGTTTGGTGTAATCCACACGCTTGGTGACCGAATCCTCTTGCGTCTGTCCGGGGAGCGCTTCGGGAATAAGCCAGCGAACAATCAATCGCGCCAGCCCGTGATTGCCATCGGGAAAGTGCAGATCATCGCCGTCGTGGTCGCTCATCCAGCGGCGATAGGGCGGACGCGGAATGCCGAGACCGTCGAAGCCGGGTCTGCCGTTCTCGAATGCCCCCCAGGCGCTGACGGTGTCGAGCCCCGCCACACCGTTGATACCGCCGTGGCTGGTTTTGATAATCAGCGGAATGACGCCCGGGTGAACTTTCGCATATTTCAGGAGGTAATCGGTGTAGCTGATCGAGCGCAGGGTCTTCTCCCGGTCTTCTCGACCCAGCCCCGCTAGGTAGTCCTTCGACTCCGTGTTCATTCGAAGGAAGCTTTCTCGCACATCCTTGTGCAACGGTGTGTGATCCAGGAATGCTTTCCACTCCGCTGGCGAGGTCTGACCGCGAGACGCGTTGAAACCCCGCGACGGCTGGCCGACTACCAGCTTGTCGGCACCAAAAGTCTCCTTGTCGAACAGTATTCCCTGTTTGAGATTGAAGCGCGCGGTCAACGCATTGCGCGGACCCGCGGCCTTCAGGAAGCGCTCCTTGTTGATCCCGACGTCCGCCAGCAGCTGCCGCCCCTCGACGGTGTAAGCGTCCGGACTGAGGATATACATCGTGCCGCCGTAGCCGATGACCTTACGCCCGTCGACCATGAACTCGTTACGACGCGCGTGCCCACCAAAGTCGTCGTGGTTGTCGAGGATCAGTACCCTGCCATGAGGCAGCGCTCTTCGAAAAAAGTATGCGGCACCCAAACCGCTCATTCCGGCTCCGACCACCACCAGGTCGTAGTGCTCACCCGTGTCCTCCGCGCTATCGACGACCTTCCCGTCTCGAATCGCATGGGCAGCTTCGAAGGAGCCCGGATGGCTGCCTCGCATCCCCTGTAGTTCGGGAGGGTAGTAGCCGGGTGTGTCTTGTGTTCCCGGCGCCATCTGTGCCGAGGCAGTGTCCGGCACCAACAGCGAGCTGGCGGCAACACCCACGCCCAATGCTGCGGCACCGACTATCACATCCCGCCGACTGATATCTCGATCCATGCCGAGCGTCTTATCTTCATTGTTCATCGGTGAGTCTCCCCAGCGGTCCAGGTAAATTTCCGGTCTCTAGAAAAGGCCTACGATCTTCCCCGTTTCGTCCACGTCGATGGCATTGGCTGCCGGAATCTTCGGCAGTCCGGGCATGGTCATGACGTCGCCGCAGATCATGACGATGAACTCCGCGCCCGCGGCGAGACGTACCTCGCGAATGTTTACCACGTGGCCGGTGGGGGCGCCGCGCAGCTTCGGATCAGTGGAGAAGGAATACTGCGTTTTGGCAACGCACACGGGATAGTGCCCATATCCCGACTCCTGCAGCTGCTTGATCTGCGCGCGCACCTTCGTATCTGCGGTAATGTCTGACGCACCGTAAATACGCGTTGCGACGGCTTTCATTTTGTGCCACAGCGGCTCGTTTTCGTCGTAGACGAACTTGAAGTAGTTCGGCTGCTCGCACAGGTGCACTACCTCGCGAGCGATGTCGAGCGCCCCGGCGCCGCCCTCGGCAAAATGGCGTCCGAGAATGACCTTTACCCCGTGATGGCTGGCGCGCTCCACCAACGTGCGAATCTCTGCATCCGTGTCCTCGGCCCGATGATTGATCGCGACCAGACAGGGCAGACCGTAGTTGTCGCGCACGTTGTCGATATGACGCTCGAGATTGCTGACCCCACGCTCAAGAGCGGCTACATTCTCCTTGCCAACGTCGGCCACCTCCACGCCGCCGTGATATTTGAGTGCACGCACCGTGGCGACGATCACGGCCGCCGCCGGCCTGAGGTTGGCCTTGCGGCATTTGATGTCGACGAATTTCTCCGCTCCAAGATCGGCGCCGAATCCGGCTTCGGTCACGACATAGTCCGCGAGCTTGAGCGCCGTCTGCGTTGCCATGACCGAGTTGCAGCCGTGCGCGATGTTCGCGAACGGGCCACCGTGAATGAACGCAGGATTGTTCTCCAGGGTCTGCACCACATTCGGCGCCAGGGCGTCGCGCAGCAACGCGGTCATCGCGCCATGCGCCTTCAGGTCGCGCGCTAGGATCGGCTTTTGATCGGGCGTGTAGCCGACCACGATCTTGCCCAGGCGCTCCTTGAGATCCTTGACGCTGGTCGACAGACAGAAGATGGCCATGACTTCCGAGGCGACTACGATGTCGAAGCCGTCCTGGCGCGGATAGCCGTTGGCTGTCCCACCGAGTGCGACGACAATATCGCGCAAGGCGCGATCGTTCATGTCGACCACTCGGCGCCAGGCGATGCGCCGCAGATCGAACCCTAGGGCGTTGCCGTGATGGATGTGGTTGTCGATGAGCGCAGCGAGCAGATTATTGGCGGCCGCGATCGCAGCAAAGTCGCCGGTGAAGTGCAGATTGATGTCCTCCATGGGCACTACCTGCGAATAGCCGCCTCCGGCCGCGCCCCCCTTTACTCCGAATACCGGTCCCAGGGCGGGCTCGCGCAGACAGATGATCGTGCGCTTGCCGAGACGATTGAGCGCATCACCGAGACCGACGGTGGTCGTCGTCTTGCCCTCCCCAGCGGGCGTCGGAGAGATGGCCGTGACCAGCACCAGCTTGCCGTTGGGACGCTCCTTGAGTGTGTCGATGAATTCGAGCGCGATTTTCGCTTTGTATCGCCCGTAGGGTTGGAGACTTTCATCCGGGATGCCGAGTCGCTCGTGCGCGAGGGTGGCGATCGGCCGCATCTTGGCGTGTTGCGCAATGTCGATGTTGCTCGGAAAAGCGGGCATGGGGACTCGTTTGTTGTTTTGCGGGGGATATGAACTGTAGCATAGCTTGTACGTTCGACCACCGCGGCGGGTTACCGGTGCATGCTGATGATTCACCCACCATCGGCTGCTGGCTGACTGCCGGTCGCGAGGATGCGGTCCGATGGTCAGACCACCTGGCGCGCCGACTCCCTGCCGGCGGCCCTCCGAGAGCGCAGATCCAGGAATGAGGCTGCCATCCCGTCGCTCAGAGACAGTTGCTCATGTCGTGACTGAATTCGAGACCCAGGCGAAGGTGCCAGCGCTACCGAACTACATCTCGCAGAGGTGCGAGGAGCCGCGTCGCCGATAGCGCCGTGCAGCCGTCAGCGGTCGAGATCGAGAGCGGCAACAACGTTCAAGATTGGGTGAATGCTCACGACCCTATCGTGATCGTCATAACTGCATAGCATCCGAGCAATCTCGCGGCCGCTGCCATCGCGTGCCACGACAACCATCTGCTGCGGCTGCTGAGCGAGGTCAGGAGCGGAAGTCCACCAGTCTGGGAAATCGAGTTCATCCCGCGTAGCGCTCACCCTCGCGTGCAGGAGGTGCGCTTCGCCCCGAGCACAACTGCTGACCGCAGCCAGTTCAGAGGGTGTCGATGCCACGCATATCCCCGAGATGCATATCCCCGAGATCGCGAGGCCGAACAAAAGCACAGGGTTCTTGCGCAGCACAATCATGATCGGTTCACCTCGGGCAGTTTGACCGAATATCGTGTCCGCGGTTCCCAAGCAGAGCTCGCGAGGATTGGCTTGCGGCCCAGGAGGCAGCGTGGGGTTATCATCGGTTAGCAGCGGCGCTGGTGATAACCATCAACATGACTGGAAGCCAACGGGAGCAGCGCGCGATCGGCCGCGTGGGCGTGGAGGCAGTCCCGCCGCCTCATGGGGCTGCACGAAAATACCAAATATCGACTGAAGATCCAGGTGTTGTGGAAAAGTTGCGGCGGCGTATGGGTTGATTGTCGCGCGCTTTGCCACGGGACCGAAGGCCGAGATGCACAACGTCCGGCACCTGAGCGATCACGCCAAACCAGCCTGATGCACGGACATCAGAGCGTTGCTGGCTCGGAAACACATGGCGGCGTGGCCAGCTTCGCGACGCGGTGCACTACACGCGTGTTGCCGACTTGGCGAGTAGGGCACTCCGATAATTGGTCTGACCACGCCGCGCGCTCACGCAGCATTGCGCCCCATATCAGCCGCATGATCTTCGGGAACAAACCCGTGGATCGCGTGCGCCTAAGGACTTGGCGAGTAGGTCGCCACGGTAATTGGTCTGACCACATCGTCTTTATGAACCACTCTGACTTATAGCAGCTCGACAAGCCAGACGACTTGAATAACAATTTGTTTCAATCATAAGAGTCAGGGGGTTTTGCTTCTTCGGACGGGGTGGTCTCGAGTCGTCGGTCTTCGTCGGCTGTCTTTCAACCGTGCAGTTACATCCAAGGGCCGGATGAGGTCGGTTTCGAGTTTTTTTCGAGCCCATGGTGGAAAGGCGACAGGTTTTTGTTGGCGTTTAACGGCGGCCACCCAGGGAAGCCGAAGGCGCAGGCTCCGCGGGCTTTGGCGTACCGAGCTTTGTGCCTGTGAGACAACCGATAACAAGGAGAAATGCCGTGAGCGCAATACCGAAACGTGCCTGCATGCCGTCGACTCAGTGCTGGATCATGACGAGGGCGCTGTGTCTGCTGTTGGCTGCCACGCTATGGGTGTGTGGCGGATGGTCTCCGGTAGCTGCTGCTCCGGCTGCAACCGCGGACGCGGCAGCCAGCTCTGAGGATGCCCAGGTCCAGCCCCCAGACGCGGCGGCAACTTCGACCGCCGACACGGCCACGCCTGCTCCGTCCGCCGAGGGCGGGCTGCAGGAAATTACCGTCACCGCCACCCGCACCGAGCAGTCGATCGTCCAAGTACCGGTCTCGGTAACGGCGCTCACAGAGGGCACGCTCGCACAGCTCAACGTCCAAGACCTCCAGGATTACGCCAAGCTCATCCCTAATCTGACCTTTACACATGCTGGCTTTGGCGCTGTAACCGACGCAGAGGTCACCATTCGCGGCATCCAAGGTCCAGACACGACCGCCTTTTATATCGACGATGTACCGGTGCCAGTGAATATTGACCCGCGCGTCCTCGACATCCAACGCCTCGAAGTGTTGCGAGGACCGCAGGGCACGCTATTTGGTGAGAGCTCGATGGGCGGGGCGGTCAGATTGATTACCAACCAGGCCGACACTCACAATTTTGATGGCAACTACATGTTGCAATCGGGATATACGACGGGCGCTGCGACGCCCAATGCCGGTGGCAACTTGGTGCTGAATATTCCGGTCGTGGCCGATACACTCGCAATCCGCTTCGCGGGGTATATCGAACGCGATGGTGGGTGGCTAACGCGAACGTATTTGGATCAGCCTTTTAATCCTGCAAATGCTGGCTTTCCTTTAGCGCCGCTTTCATTCCCCTATGTTGGCGGAAGCACGACGGTAGGCGATCAGGGCAGCCAACTCAGCGGTGGCGGATCGATTTCCGTGCGCTGGGATGTGACGCATGACTTTAACGCCACGGTCAGAATCCTTGCACAAAACATGCACCAGAATGGCTATCCGATTCAATGGGGGGTGCTCGCAGATTCAACCACGACCTTCCTGTCCAACCCAGAGCTCATTACGAGACCAGCGGAGGAGTTCAACTACCAGAATTACCTCGACGACCGATGGTACCTGCCTTCTCTGAATTTCACCTATGCTCCCAAGGGCTTCAACGTCACTTCCTCCACCAGCTACTTTGCGCGAACTTCCGTAGCAACCGAGGCCGATCCCGAGGGTGAGGACCAGGTCGAGCTACTCTTCAATGGTCCTGCGGAATATGCGGCGTTGCCGATTCAGAACCACATTTGGGACGACTTTAGTAGGGTTAAACAACTTACCGAAGAGGACCGCTTTAGCTTCGACCCCATAAAATTCGGATTTGTGCAGGTTAGCGGGCTGGTCGGTTACTACTGGTCGAGGCGCTGGACCACGGATTTTCTGCAGGAAACCGCGGTGAACCAGGCCGGTGTTCCGTTTTATGGCGGCACGTATGGGCTGGCAGCGAGCGGGGCTTGGCCGGACAACATTGACTGGGTTAATGACGTTTGGTGGAACTACAACACGGATGCTTCATGGTTTGGAGCGCTGAATTTCAAGTTCTTCGACACCGTCACCCTGTCCGTCGGCGATCGGTATTTCCACCTCACCCAATATAACCAGGGGGTCCAGGAGGCTTACGGATGGAGTTACGGCGCAGTTACTGCGGCTCCCCCGGAACCGAACGAGACCGAAAATGTCGGCCATAGTCCGAGATACTCGATCACCTATGAAATCAACCCAGACGCCTCTGCGTATGCGAGCGTCGCGCGTGGCTTCCGCGCCGGTGCCGCTCGTGCTCCCAGTCAGGTACTCCCAGCGATCTGCAACCCGTACCTGATAGCTCTGGGGATTTCTCCTGCAACAGCGGGCAACGTTGCGCCCGATTCCTTATGGGATTACGAAGTAGGAGGCAAGTTCCAACTTCACGATCCGGCGATGCTCTTCTCCGGGGACATCTACGAGATGGATTGGACCAAAATGCAGCAGACCTTCGACCTGGCTTGCAACTATTCGGTCACGGCAAACGCGGGTGAAGCGAAATCGAATGGAGTGGAAGTCGAGTCCACGATAAACCCAGTACGGCAACTCTCGATCCACGCGGACGCCGGAGCCGAGAATGCCCACATTGTTCAGCCTGGTCCGGGGCAGTTTGTCGGTGAGGGGCTCTTTCTGGTCCCGAGGTGGACAGCAGCGGGAGGTTTCATTTACACCACCGACAATACTTTCAATTTTCCAATGACTAAAGCGAATGGACAGCTTTTCTACGAGGCGAACTATAGCTACACGGGATCCTCGCTCTCCAATACCACCAGCGCCAA
>JASHTF010000168.1 GCA_030040715.1 Gammaproteobacteria bacterium
GTCAGACGTTGAACGACGACCCGCATCCACAGGAAGTTTGGGCGTTGGGGTTGCGGATCACGAACTGGGCGCCATCGAGGCCTTCGCGATAATCGATCTCCGCGCCGCCGAGATATTGCGAGCTCATCGGATCGACCAGCAGCTTGACACCCTGATTCTCGATGCAGGTGTCGCCTTCCTGCAGCTCTTCATCGAACTCGAAGCCGTACTGCAGTCCCGAGCAGCCGCCACCCTGGACGAACACCCGCAGCATCAGCTTGGGGTTGCCTTCGCCAGCGATCAGCTCCCCGACCTTGTGCGCCGCAGCGTCAGTGAAAACCAGCAGCGGCTCGTGGTCGTTGCCGCTGTCGAGCTGCGGCTGCGGATCGGGCCGGATCGCATCGCGCTCAGGCGCCGTGATGGTATCGCTCATAGATGAAATTTTAGGCTGCGCGCCCCGGGGCGTCAAAGCGCTGCGCCGCAAACGCTGCCGCCGGCGGCAGTCAATTATGTAGTTATGCGCGCGAGCGCATGCTGCGAGCGCGCCACGGCTAGCGCTCGACCGAAGCTGAGGCGACCTGCGCCGACGGGGCTGCCGCGGGCTCCTCGTCGCTGCGCGGCACGAGCTTGCCCTGGATCTCTGCGCCCAGCGCCATCTCAATCACGCCGTAGTGCACGTTGCCCTGCACCTTCGCCTTGGCGCCGAGCACCACCCGCTCGCTGCCGTAGATGTCGCCGCGCACCGTGCCGTTCAGAACCAGGTGTGCGGCTTCGACCGAGCCGTCGACTACCCCATGCTCGCTGAGCGAGATCGCGGCCGGGGCACCCGCCCGCCCGCGCACGCTGCCGCTGACGTGGCCGTCGATATGCAGCCCACCCGCGAACTCGATATCGCCCTCGATGCTGGCGCTCCTACCGATGAGGGTATCGATCTGTCCGATGCTGTCCTTGTCGGCGCGCTTGAACATGACTCACCTCTGTATGTGCATCAGCTCGGATCGACGTCCCAGATGAAAGTCTGTCGGTACGAGGCCGCTCCCTTGCGCGCGGGCCGCAGCTCGATCGTGACCGAGTCCGGCTTGAACGCCGCCGGCAGCGAAATGGGCTGATCGAGGTGAGCGTAGTAGCGAAAGTCGAACCCGAGGTGATCCTTGCCGCCGGTCAACGCCGCCAGATCCTGGCTGACCGGCGTGCCGTTCTGCGACCCGTCGAGGGTGATCAGCAGCGTGCCGGAGATGGCCTGCTCCGGTTGGGTCACCCGATTGAGCGTGAAATGCAGCACGAAGCGCTGCGCCTGGGGGTCGGCGGTAATGTGAAACTGTTGCACGCGCACGGCGACGTTGGCGTCGCGGTCGGGGGGTTGGGCAACCAGCCCGCGGTAGAACTCCACGTCCTGCTGCTGGCGTTCGACCTGCGCCTGCAGCTCGCCGATGGTGCGCGCCACCTCCGAGCGCTCCCGCACGTCCGCGACCCGCGCCTCCTCGGCTGCCGCCAGCTGCAAGTGCAGCTGATGCTCGGTTTGCTGCAGTTGATCGATTTGCCGCCGCAGCCCCGCGCGCGCCACTTCGGCCTGCATGGCGTCGTAACCCGCCTTGTACAGCCCGAGCTCGTAGGCCGCCAGCAGCGCCAGCCCGACCACGAGCACCGCCGCGCTCAGCAGCACCCAGCGCCAGGCGGGGGCGTAGGTACGAACTACGAGCTTGCCCGGTATGTTGGCCACGGGGCGACGCTTCAGGGCGCCGCGGGTGGCAGCTGTTCTGCACCCGTCTCCGCCGGGACTGCGCGCCGATGCCACCAGGACGGATAGGGCGGCAGGCCCGAGGGAAAGGCCGCCGCACCGAGCTCATGCAGCGCCCGTGAATAAACCGCGCGCTTGAAGTAGATCACCTCGCGGATCGGCTGCCAGTAATCGACCCAGCGCCAGCGATCGAATTCGGGCTGCTGCGTCTGGTCGAAACGGAACGACTTCGTCGTGCAGCACAGCTTCAGCAGAAACCAACGCTGCTTCTGGCCGAGGCACACCGGACGGACGTTGCGCCGCACGTAGCGCGCCGGCAGCCGATAGCGCAGCCAGCGGCGCGTGCGCGCGACGATCTGCACGTCGTTCGCGAGCAGGCCAATCTCCTCGCTGAGCTCGCGGAACAGCGACTGCTCGAGCGTCTCGCCGTCCCCCATGCCACCCTGTGGAAACTGCCAGCCCCTCCCGCCGGTGCGCCCGCCGAGAAACAGCCGGCCGTCATCGCCCATAAGGATGATGCCGACGTTGGCTCGAAATCCGTCGCGGTCGATGAGGTCGCTCACTGGGGCTTTTTTACTCCGGCGGCGCTAGCGGCTCAAGCCGGCGTTGGGCGGATGCGACACGCTGCTCAGCGCGGCACGGGCGCCGCTGTCAGGCGAGGCCGCCCCGCTAGCCCCGGCGGGTGGCGGCCGTGCGCCGGCCTACGTAGTCACGGCCCTGCTGCATCAGGGCGGTGAAGCGCGCCTGATCGCCGTCGAACACCGCACTGCGGACGGCATTGACCGCGCGCACCAGCGCGTCGAGCGAATCCGCGCCGTAGTCATTCAGGCGTTGAATCTCGTAGTACAGCTGCGGGCTCTCTTCGGCCACCTTGCTGGCGATGTCGAACTGTGCGTCGAAGGTGGTGCTCGACAGCTCGAGCAATCTCGGCGCGGCCTCGCCGCTCTCAGCGAGGGCCGTGAAGAATGCGATGTTGAGCGCATGGGATAACCCCAGTACATAGGCGATGAGCCGATCGTGCTCATCGAGCTGCATGACCACCTGCTCGGCCATCGTGGGCGCGAACAGGCTGCGCGCCTGCGCCAGCGCCTCGGGCACCCCCAGATCGATGAAGATGACGTGCCGGCCGGACAGCAGCTCGGTGTCGGGACCGAACATCGGATGGAGCGACGTCACACGCACTCCGGCCGCGCGCAGCGCGGACAGCCCGGGGCGCAGCGGCGATTTGAGCGAGCCGAGATCGAAGACGACGCCACGGGGCCGGCGCTCGGCGAGCTGTTGCAGAATCTGATTGGCCGCACCGAGCGGAGCGGCGACCACGATGAAATCGTGCGTCAGGCTCGAGTCGCGCCAATCGCCCATCGACTGTACCCCGGCGGCTGTCGCCTTGGGGTCGGCGACCTCGACCTCGAACCCCTGCGAGGTCAGGAACTGAGCAAACCAGCCGCCCATCTTGCCCGCGCCGCCGATCACGAGCGTGCGCCGGCCGCTGCCGGAGCCGTGGGCGGCAACGCTCGCCCGCTCCTGCGTGGTCAACGAGGAGCGGATCAAAAGCCGCATGACCGCCTCGGCGGTGTCCGGGGACACTCTGAGGGCCTCCGCCTCCTCGCGTGCCGCCACGATTACTTCGCGCTCACGGCGAAAATCGCGCGTCGGGTAACCGGTCGCGCGCTTGACGGCCGCGATCTCGCGGCTGGCAGCCTGCCGCTCGGCAATGATCTGCAGCAGCTGTCGATCCAGCCCGTCAAGTCGTCGGCGCAGCTCGTCCAGTGTCATGGGCCCTGCCCTGTCGCATTCACGCTAGTATGCCCGAATCGAGGCCGCGGGCCGCTCGGCCTCGCCGCGGCACCGATGCGCCGCCGCACCGACGCGCCGCCGCACCGATGCGCCGCCGCCCGCGGCTCGCTACCATGCCGCCATGCCGATGCATCGACTCCACTTGCCGGATGAGCTGCCGGATGAGCCGCTTGAGCTGGTCAGCGCGTGGCTGAACGACGCGGCCCGCGCCGGCAGCGCCATGCCCAACGCCATGGTGCTCGCGACCCTCGACGAGCACGGCTCACCTGCCGCTCGCGTCGTGCTGTGCAAGGAGATATGCATCCGCCCGGGCTACGTCACTTTCTATACCAACTATTTGTCACGCAAGGGCCTCGAGCTGGGCAGGAACCCACGCGCGGCAGCCGTGCTGTACTGGGATACGCTCGGGCGACAAGTTCGGCTCGAGGGCCCGGTGAGCCGTGCCAGCCCGGCCGAGAGCGATGCCTACTTCGCCTCGCGCCCATGGCAAGCGCGGCTCGGGGCCTGGGCGAGTGCCCAGAGCATGCCGATCGCCTCACGCGCGCAGTTGGCGCAGTCGGTCGATGATGTGGCGCGGCGCTTCGGCACGCCCTCGCCGCTCGCGGGCGAGGACGACGCGCCCGACCCGGGAGTAACGATCCCGCGGCCGCCGCACTGGGGAGGCTATCACCTGTGGATCGAGGTGGTGGAGCTGTGGCTCGAGGGCACCGCGCGACTGCACGACCGGGCTCGCTGGCAGCGCACTCTGCGCCCCTCATCCGCCGGCTTTGAGACCGGTCCCTGGAGCGCGACGCGACTCTACCCCTGACGAGGGCAAAGCCCCAAGCGCTCACAGCCTGCCCCATAGCGCTCACAGCCTGCGCATGGCCCTCACAGTCCCATCGCTTACGGCAGTCATTCCCGGAGCGCCGCCAGCACCGGCGCATGCAGCGCCGCGTTCGTGGCCAGCATCGATGTGGTGTCAAGACCGATCGGCCGGCCTTGCAGATCGGTGCAGCGGCCACCGGCCTCGCGCACGATGACCGCGAGGGCGGCGATATCCAGGATGTTGAGATCGGATTCGATCACGGCATCGAGCGCTCCACGCGCCAGCAGATGATAGTGCAGGAAATCACCGTAGCCGCGTACGCGGCCGACGCGGCCTACCAGGGCGCCAAATCGCGACCAGGCCGCGCTCGATGCGGCCAGCGCACTGATATTGCCGGTGGAGATGAAGGCCTCCCCGAGCGCGCCCACGCCACTGGTGTGCACGCGCTTGCCGTCGAGGAAGGCGCCACCGCCGGCCTCAGCCCAGGCCGTCTCGCCGTAGACCGTGGCGCAGGAGACACCGAGCACCAGCTCGCCCGCGCGCATCAGCGCGATCTGGGTCGAGAAGAACGGCGCCTCGCGCACGAACGACTTGGTGCCATCGAGCGGATCCACGAGCCAGATGCTTTCGGCGTGCATCGCGTGCCGGCCGGTCTCCTCGCCGAAGAACCCATAATCCGCAAAGCGCGCGCGCAGGATGCGCCGGATGGTCTCCTCGGCACGCACGTCCGCCTCCGTCACCGGCGATTTGTCGGCCTTGATCGTGACCGCAATGTTGCGGCGATAGAGTTGCTGGATGACGGCCGACGCGGCCTGGGCAGCCTCGATGGCCGCCTCGAGCTCTTTGGATGGCATGGTGAGGTTCTGGCTGGGGACGACGACCTCAGTCTGATCGATCCGGTCACTGCGTCAACATTGACAGCTTTGCCTGCCGGCCCCTAGAGTCCCGCCCCTCGTCAGGTGTTCGGGAAGCCGGTGCCACGCCCAGTGCGCCAAGCCGGCGCTGCCCCCGCAACGGTAGGCGATACGACACTGCATCACTAGCCACTGCGCTCACTCGAGCGTGGGAAGGCGATGCAGCCGGCCGAGACCTTTTTCGGCCACGTTCGCGAGCCCGGAGACCGGCCTGGCGAGTCCGTCCCAGTCGCGCGGTGGGCGTCCGACGGGTGCTTTGCTGCGCCTGTCCCATTCCTCCCCGCGATCGGTAACTCAGGGCTTAACCCATGCGGGCGTGCATGGAAAGGCGCACATATGCTCACTCATCGCGCGGCGACGCCGATCGCCGTGATTGCCCCGTGTCTCGCACTCCCACTGCTGGCCGTACAACCGGCCGGCGCGGATTCGGCTGGCGACAATGCCGCATCAGACCTGCAGCAGGTGGTGATCACTGCCACCCGCACTCCCGAGCCGCTCGATCAAACCGGCAGCTCGATGTCGGTGCTGAGCGGCGCCGATCTCGCCACGCAACAGCTGACCGTGCTCAGCGATGCCCTCGCTGAGGTCCCGGGACTGAGCATCACGCGTACGGGTGGCCCCGGCCAGGACACGAGCCTCTACATTCGCGGCGCCGATCCGGGCCAGTCACTGGTGCTGATCGATGGCATTCGCATCAATGATCCCAGCACGCCCGACGACGAGCCGGTGCTCGGCGACGTGTTCGTGAACGATATCGACCGCATCGAGGTGCTGCGCGGCCCGCAATCAACGCTCTACGGCAGCGATGCCATCGGCGGCGTGGTCAACATCATCACTCCGAGCGGTGGCCCGCAACCATTCGCCGGCCAGTTGCAGGCCGAGGGCGGCAGCTTTGATACCTGGCGCTTCAATGGCGCGGCGCGTGGCTCCGACGGGGATGTGAGTTACGGGGTCGGCGTGAACTACTACGTGACGCGCGGTAAGTCGGCCGAGGACGCGCGCGACGATAACGTCGAGCCGTACGGCAATCACAACTTCAGCGCGGTCACCAACCTGCATTTCGCCACCGGCAGCCCGATCAGCGTCGATCTGCGCGGCTTTTACATCTGCGCGCGCACCGACGACGCCGACTACGTGCCCCCGAGCTTCGCGCTGCAGGACACGCCGGAGTACGGGCGCGACTCCTTGCTCGCCGGCTACCTCGGCGTCAACGGCACCTGGTTCGACGATCACCTGCGGCAGCGGCTCGCCGTGGTCGGCAGCGACAGCGATCGGCGCTACTACGGCAGTTATAACGACCTGACCAACGCGTATTCGCCGGCCGAGAACTTCTACGCCCAAGGCCACGCGACGCGCCTCGAGTATCAGGGCGTGGTCGATGTGGACGCGGCCGATGAGCTGACCTACGGCGCCGAGACGCAGCTCAGTACTCTCAATACCGAGAGCATCTACGACTTCGCTCCCGGCCCGACCACCGGTGACGATCGTCGGACCGGCTATTACGCTCAGTGGCAGAGTACGCTGGCGCAACAGCTGACGCTGACCGCGGGCGTGCGGCGCGACGACCAGAGCATCAACGGTAACTCCATCCAGACGCCCACCTCCACCGGCGGCGTGTCCACGCTCGCGCAGGTACCCGGGATCACCGAGGGACATACGTCGGTGAGGTTCACCGGAGCCTGGCGCTTGAATCAGGGAGCCACGATACTGCGCGCCAACTACGCCCAGGGCTTCGAGGCGCCGACGCTGTACGAGCTCTATTCCGAGTACTCCAATCCACTGGTGGCGCTGCAACCGGAGACCGCCGTGGGCTGGGAGGCCGGCTTCGATCAGCTGTTGCTGCAGCAGAAGCTGCGCGCCTCGGTGACCTATTTCTCGCGCGACACACACGACGAGATCGACTTCGACGACTGCTTCGTGAGCGATCCCGGCTGCGTGCTGCGCCCGAATGGCTACTACTACAACGTCGATCGCGCCAGCAGCCGCGGTACCGAGGCCGAGCTGGTCGCGCAGCCGATCCAGCATCTGCGCGCGTGGATCAACTACACCAACCTGATCGCGCGCGATGAGCTCACGGGCCTGGCACTCGCACGCCGGCCACATATCTCGGCCAACGCCGGGGTCACCTGGGCGATCCGCGATGGCAGCTCCCTCGGTCTCGGCTACGGCTACGTCGGGCGCCGTTACGATGATGTCGCCAACACGGTGCCGCTGCCGGCCGCAGAGCGTCTGAATCTGTTCGGCAGCTACGCATTGAGCCCGGCCGTGCAGTTGTACGCTCGGGTGGAGAATCTATTCGATAATGAGAGCCCGCCGACAGCCGGGTACGCCGCGGTCGGCCGCGGCTTTTATGTCGGGGTGCGCCTATCGCGCTGAGCCAGCGGCTGACTCGGCACGACGCACCGACCACCCTGATCCCGCCGGAGACAGCCATGGGCAAGAGGCTCAGCAAGATCGTCACCCGCACCGGCGATGACGGCACCACGGGCCTCGGTGATGGCACGCGCATCGGCAAGGACGCGGCGCGCATCGAGGCCATGGGTTCGGTCGATGAGCTCAACTGCGCGCTCGGGGAGCTGCGCGCACGACCGTGGCCGCGCAAGCTCGCGAGCCAGGCTCGGCTGCTCGAGATTCAGCAGGAGCTGTTTGATCTGGGGGGGGAGCTGGCCGTGCCGGGCTTCACGCTGCTGCAGCAAGCCTGCGTCGAGCGGCTCGAAGCTCAGATCGAGCAGCTGAATACCGCGCTGCCGGCGCTGCGGGAATTCGTGCTGCCGGGGGGCAGCCCGGCAGCCGCTGCCTGCCATACGGCGCGCACGATCTGCCGTCGCGCCGAGCGGCGTTGCTGGACCCTGGCGCGCCTCGAGCCGGTCAGCCCGACGTCGCTGCGCTATTTGAACCGCCTCTCCGATCTGCTGTTCGTGCTGGCGCGAGCGCTGGCACGCGCCGGCGGTGGCGGCGAGCTGCAGTGGCGCTATCGACGGCGCCCGCGCTCGAGCGGGAACTCCTGAGCACTCTTGAGGACGCATCGTTGATGTAGATCGACCATACGGAGGTAGCTCACAGTGAATGGACTTTGATTGACCAGAGTCCATTCAGCGTGAGCGATCTCCATCGGATGCTGCTACGTCCCCTGCGGTGTCTCGGGTGTGTTGCAGGAGTTGCCTCAGGCGCTGCCAGTCGAACGCCGGCCCCGGGTCGGTCTTGCGTCCCGGCGCGATGTGGCTGTGGCCGACCACGCGCTCGCGGCTAAGCGTGGGGTAGGTGCGACACAGAAGCCCGATCAGGCCCGCCGCGGTCGCGTACTGGGCACCGGTATAGGGCAGCTCGTCGGTGCCTTCGAGCTCGATACCGATCGAGAAATCGTTGCAGGCCGGCCGGCCCCCATAGCTCGACTCCCCGGCGTGCCACGCGCGCGCGTCGAACGGTACGTATTGCGTGATGGAGCCGTCGCGGCGAATCAGGGCATGCGCGGACACCCTGACGGCCGCGATGGACCTGAAGTAGGGATGCGCATCCGGGGGCAAATCGCCGCAGAACAGCCGATCGATCCACGGACCACCGAATTCGCCCGGCGGCAGACTGATGCCGTGGAGCACGATCAGCTCGGGTCGCGCCCCGGACGGACGGGCATCGCGATGCGGCGACAGCACCTGGCGTACGCCGGTCAGCAGCCCGGTGCTCGCATCGACCGTCAGCGGCGCGGTGGACTCAGCCATCATGCGGTAGCACATGATGCCAAAATGAGGCCGTGCGCACAGTGACCCCACTCACACCGGACCCGGCGGCATGCGCCTAACACGCTGCTTCGTGCCGCCGCCGCTGCAGCAGCAGACGCAGCGCTCACTGCCTCGCGCCGCGGCGTTGCACGTGACGCGGGTACTGCGGCTGCGGGCCGGCGCCAGGCTGACTCTGTTTGACGGGCGCGGCGGTGAATTCGAGGCCGAGATCCTGGCGGTGCACCGCGACGAGGTACGAGTCGGCGTGCTCGCGCATCAACCGATCGAGCGCGAGGCGCCGGTGCGCGTCGCACTGCTGCAGAGCGTGGCTCGTGGCGAGCGCATGGACCTGATCGTGCAGAAGGCGACCGAGCTCGGCGTCGCGGCAATCGTGCCGCTGACGACCGAGCGCAGCGTCGTGCATCTGACCGATTCGGCCGCCGGGCGGCGGTGCGAGCACTGGCGTCAGATCGCGATCAGCGCCTGCGAGCAATGCGGCCGTAACCGCGTGCCAACCGTACATGAGGTGACCAGTCTGATCGAGGCCTGTCGGCGCGCCGGCACGCTGAGCGAAACTGAGGGGCAGCACGACGTCGGTCGCCACCCCATCCGCTGGATTCTCAGCCCCGAAGCCGAACTGAGCCTGGCGGCGGCCGCCACCACGGCTGCGGGCACGCAGGCTCCCGACGTCATCCTACTGGTCGGGCCCGAAGGCGGCTGGTCTACGCAGGACGCGGCCGTGGCGCGTCAGTTCCACTTTCAGCCCTGCCACCTGGGCCCGCGCATCCTGCGCGCTGAGACCGCGCCGATCGCGGCGCTCGCACTCATACAAGCGCTGGCGGGCGATCTGCGTTAGTGGCCCTGTGTCGGCGGCGCAGCGAGCGAGTGAGGCCACGGCGGCGGCGCGCCCGGCTCATCCGAGCTCGGGCTGCATGCGCACGTTGGTCTCCTCTGCGACCATGATCTCGAGCCGCTCGAGGTCGGGCACCAGCGGAGCCTCGTTGAGCATGCGCACCTGGCACAGCACCGGCGCGCGCTCGGGAAAATTGCGCGAATGATCGGGTCGCACCACCGCACTGCTGACGCGCACCAGCTGCGGGAAGCCCTGCGACACGATCGCCAGATAGCCGCCGTCGATATGACCGCCGAGCGCCAGGAACACGACGATGCGCGCGCGGCCGCTCGCGGGTGGGATCGGCAGCCCGCAGGTGCCTTCGAATGAGACCAGAGGCACCGGACGGGCATTCCAGTTGACCAGGCCGCGATACCAGCTGGGCGCATTCTCCATCGGCGTCGGATTCTGATAGCCGATCACCTCGGCGACGCAGGCGCGCGGCACCAGCAGCCGTGCCTCCGCCAGCGGAATCAGCAAGCTGTAGACCTCGGTGCTGGGCTCAGTCATCGTAGCGCTCTCAGCGGGCCGCTCCGGAGGCGCGCTGGGCGCCGCGCCGCTGGGCCACTAGCGCCGTGATGGCATCGATCAGCTGGCTGTCCTGATAGGGCTTGCCGAGATAGTCATCGACCCCGAGCTCGATGGCGCGCGCGCGATGCTTCTCGCCCACGCGCGAGGTGATCATGATGATCGGTACGTCGCGCAGTCGCGCGTCGTTGCGCACGTGCGCCGCGACTTCGTAGCCGTCCATGCGCGGCATCTCGATATCGAGCAGGATCACGTCCGGCAGATTCTCGGCCAGCAGCGCCACCGCATCCATGCCGTCGCGTGCGGTCAGCACGCGCATGCCGTTGCGCTCGAGCAGCCGCTGCGTCACCCGCCGCACGGTAATCGAGTCATCCACCACCAGCACGAACGTGCGTCGGTCGGCACGCTCGTGCGGCACGGTCGGCGCGCCGCGCCCGCGCCACTCGGCACGCACCAGCGCGCTGATATCGAGGATCATGACGATGCGGCCATCGCTCAGCAGCGTCGCGCCGGAGATCCCGCGGATGCCCGAGATCTGCGGACCAACGGGCTTGACGACGATCTCGCGGCTGCCGAGCAGCTCGTCGACCACCAGCCCGGTCGAGTGCTCGCCCGCGCGCACCATCACGACCGGGACCATCACATCCTTATCGGGCAGCGGTGATGGCTCCATGCCCACGTAGATCGCCAGCGGCTGCAGCCGATACTTGTGGCCGCCGTGGATGAAGGTCGCGCTCTCGGCGCGCAGATGTGCGGCCACCTCATCGCGTGTGAGCCGCACCACGCCCTCGACCGTCGGTAGCGGCAAGGCGTAATACTCGTCGCCGGCACGCACCACCAGCGCGTGGCTGATCGCCAGCGTGAAGGGCAGCCGGATCGTGAAACGCGTGCCGTGGCCGGGCGTGCTTTCCATGTGCAAGGCACCGCCGAGTTTCTTGACCTCCACCGCCACCACGTCCATGCCGACGCCACGACCCGCCTGTTGAGTCAGCGAGCTGGCGGTGGAGAATCCGGGTTCGAGCACCAGCTGCATGACGTCTTCGTCGGACAATTGCTGATCCGCGCGAATCAATCCGAGCCCGAGCCCTTTGGCGCGGATGGCCTCCAGATCCATGCCCGCGCCGTCATCACTGACCTCGACGATGACCTCGGCGCCTTCGCGCCGAAGACTGAGTGCCACCTGGCCCGTTGGATCCTTGCTCGCAGCACGGCGCCCCTGCGGCGATTCGATACCGTGGATCACGGCATTGCGCAGCATGTGCTCGAACGGCGGCAGCATGCGCTCGAGCACCTGCCGATCGAACTCGCCCGCGGCGCCTTCGATGATGAGCTCGGCACGTTTGCCGCTATCGGCGGCCGCCTCGCGCACGATGCGCGCCAGGCGCTGGACGTGACGCTGAAACGAAACCATGCGCGTGCGCATCAGCCCGTTCTGCAACTCGGTGACGGTGCGTGCCTGCTGTTGCAGCAGGTTCTGGGCATCACTGATCAGGTTCTCGAGCAAGCCCTGAATGCTGCCGACGTCGCTGGCGGACTCCGCCAGCGCGCGCGAGAACTGTTGAATCGATGAATAGCGATCGAGCTCGAGCGGATCGAAATGCGCCCGATGTCCGCCCTCATCGGCATGGCCGTGCAGGATTTGAGCCTCGGTCTCCATCTCGAGCTTGCGCAGCTGCTCCTTGAGTCGCGTGACGGTGCGCGACAGCTCGCCGAGGTTGAAGTCGATCGCTCCGAGCTGCTGCTCGAGCCGCGCACGTGCGATGCTGACCTCGCCGGCGTGATTGAGCAGCTGATCGAGCAGTTCGGCGCTGACACGCGCCATCTCGGCACGCTCGCCCGCGGTCATCGGCTCGCGTCCCGGGGGCAACGGCGCGGCGGGTGCCGGCAGGTCCGAGGCACGCTCAGCGGTCGGCGGTGGTGGCTCCGCCTGCCAGGAGGGTCTGGTTTCCGAGGCAGCGTTTGCGTCGGCGGCAAGCCCAGACGGCGAGTCGAACGCGGCCGCAGCGGCCCGGTGCTCGCCGGCGGCGAGTGCGCGCGCAGCAGCCGGTGCGGCACCCAGAGACGGCACCGTCCCCTCCGGCGCCGCCGCTGCACGCCGGGCTGCCGCTGCCGATAGCCGCCCGGAGGCAGCGTCGGGTGCTTCGGGGGCTTCAGGCGCTTCGGGTGCTTCGGGCGCTTCGGGC
>JASHTF010000020.1 GCA_030040715.1 Gammaproteobacteria bacterium
GACAATCGCGAGGTCAGTAACTATCTCTACACCCCGCGCGAGGTGTCGGCGCTGCTGAAGGGTGGAGTGCAGCGCCTGTACGTCGGCAACCTCAAGTCCGGCGAGCATGAGCTGGTAGCGTTCTTCAACGGTAAGGGTCCGAACGATCGCTACTACCGACGTGCCGCCAGCATCCGGTTCGAGAAGGGCATCGGCGCCAAATACCTCGAGCTCAAGGTGACCGACCGGGCGCACGCGCAGCAGCCGGAGTTCGAGATCAAGGATTGGGAATAGGCGACGCATGAGTTTCGGGCGGCGAGCGCTGATCTTCGCCTGCGCGCTGGCGCTGCTCGCGCCGGCACGCCTGCTGGCGGCACGGCATAGCGATTCGAACGCCTTACCCCCCGTACGGGTGCAGGACCTGGCTTATGGAGACGTGCTGTTCCATTACTGGGCCGATCAGGATGGGGGTCTCGAGACCCTGACGCGGCTCGAGGCCTATCAGCACTGGGGCTTCATGCCCCACCACGCGGTCGACGCGCAGCTGCTCGCGGCGGGGTTGTATTTGCAGCTCGGTTTGCACAATGAGGCCGGCGATCGGTTTGCGAGCCTGTTGAACGGCAGAGTATCGGTGGGCGTGCGCAATCGCGCCTGGTTCTACCTCGCCAAGGTCTGGTACCAGCGCGGCTATTACGATCGCACCGAGCAGGCGCTCGCCCGCATCCAGGGCGATCTCGGTCCCGAGCTGGAAGGCGAACGCACCAATCTGCTGGTCAATGCGCTCATGTACCAGCACCGCTACGACGATGCGATTGCGCGGCTGCGCAACTGGCAGGGGCCGCCCGACTGGAGGGAGTATGCGCGCTTCAATCTCGGCGTAGCGCTGGTGCGCGCGGGCCGGCTGCCGGAGGCAGTTCCGATCCTGACGGCGGTTGGTACCCTGCAGGGCGACAGCGCCGAGCTGTTGAGCCTGCGTGACCGCGCCAACGTGGCGCTCGGATTTGCTTACCTGCAGGCCAACCAACCGCAGCCGGCGCAAGCGGCGCTGGCGCGGGTGCGTCTCGATGGCCCCTATTCCAGCCGTGCGCTGCTGGCGGATGGCTGGGCGCAGGTCGCGCTCGGCCAGTATCGCGCTGCGCTGGTGCCGTGGACCGAGCTGCAGCACCGAAGTCTGCGCGACAGCGCGGTGCAGGAGTCTTTCCTCGCCGTGCCCTACGCGCTCGGTAAGGTCGACGCGCCGGCGCAGTCGGCTCAGTACTACGAGCTCGCGCTCAAGACCTTCTCGAGCGAAGCGGACAACCTCAGCGTCGCCATCGGGCACGTACGCGATGGGGGCCTGCTCGACGATCTGCTGAGCGGCGACCGCAACCCAAACCACGGCTGGATGTGGCAGCTCACGCGGCTCCCGGACGCGCCGCAGTCGCGCTATCTGTATGAGCTGCTCGCCGATGATGATTTCCAGCAGGGCTTGCAGAACTACCGCGACCTGCAATTCATGCAACAGAGTCTGGTGCGCTGGGACGACAGCATGCAGGCATTCGCTGCCATGATCGACGCGCGCGCGCGCGCCTATGCACAGCGGCTGCCGCGCACCGACGCGCTGTTGGCGACCAATGCGCCGCTACATCTGCTGGCGCAGCGCAACGAAGTTGATTCGCGTCTGCAGGCGATCGAGACCGGCGATGATGTCGTGGCGCTCGCGACCCCCAAGGAGCGCGAGCAGTGGGATCACATCGCGCGTCTTGCGGCGCGGCTGGCGACGCTGCCGCCGAGCCTCGAGCGCGACAACGTGGCCGACAAGCTGCGGCTGGTGAAAGGGGTGCTCTACTGGCGGCTGGATACCGCTTTCAAGACCCGCAGCTATCAGGAGCAGCGGGCGCTGCATGAGACCGATCAGGCCCTCGACGAGCTGCAGAACCGCTGGGTGCGCGTGCAGCGCGCACGCGCGAGCGTGGCCAACAATAACGGTGACTTCGCCGCGCGCGTGGCCGCGCTCGGCAGCCGCATCGCGGATCTGCACGCGCGGCTGCTCACCGCGCAGCGACAGCAGGCGGCGTATCTGGATGGGCTTGCCGAGTCGCAACTGAACGCACAGCAGTCGCGGCTGCAGGCCTACGCCGAGCAGGCTCGCTTTGCGCTCGCGAATATCTACGATCGCGCCGCCGAGGCGCGCCAGGCCACTAGCCGCGCGTCGGGGTCAGCGCAGTCGCCGGGCGAGACGCCCGCGCCACCTTCCGGCCCGGGCGGTGCGAGCAGTGCGGGCGGCGCGAGCGCGCCGAGTCAACCGTGAGCGGCGCGCGTCAGTTCGCCCTCCGGGCGGCGGCGGCGGCGGGGCTGGCGGCCGTGCTGCTCGGCGCCGCCGCGCTGGTGGCTGGTTGCGCGAGTGCGCCGCGCACCCACGCGGTGGCTACCATCGGCGACCTGCCCAAGGAGTCGCCGGCATTGCCGCTCGAGACCGGGGTGCTGCCGGCGCCCGATCCGTCCGCGGCCATGGCGAACTACCGCCAGTTCCTCGAGCTGCAGAATTCGGATCCGCGGCTGCGGGCTGAGGCGATGCGACGGCTCGCCGACCTGAACCTCGAAGGCGGTGAGCTCGAGCGCATGGCCCGTGAGCTCACCCAGGTGGATGCACAGAGCGCCGCGGCGATCCAGTTGTACACCACGCTACTCAAGGCCTACCCCGATTATCCGCGCAACGACCAGGTGCTCTATCAGCTGGCGCGGGCCTACGACACCACCGGTCAGTCCGAGCAAGCGCTCGCGACCTTCGATCAGATCGTCGCGCACTACCCGCACTCGCGCGACATCGGTGAAGTGCAATTCCGCCGCGGCGAGCTGCTGTTCTCCGCCCAGCACTATCCCGAGGCACAGCACGCCTACGAGGCCGTGCTGGCGCTCGGTGCGAACGGCTCAGGCTTCTATCAGCAGAGTCTCTACAAGCACGCCTGGTCGCAGTTCAAGCAGGGCATGAACCCGGAGAGTCTGCAGTCGTTTGCCGACCTGCTCGACTTCATGCTGGTCGA
>JASHTF010000169.1 GCA_030040715.1 Gammaproteobacteria bacterium
ACCAGCGCCGGATGGCGCAGCGCACGTGCGTCGCTGCGCACGGCATCGCTATTCGGTGACAGCACCACCCTCCCGATCTGCCCCGAGCGCTGGCCCAGCAGCGCGACGGCGACCGCCACACCCTCCTCGTGCGCCAGCAGATCGACGGTATGCAGATGCATCGAATCGAGGAAATCGCCGAGCGCGATGGCCAGATCGGCGCTGGTGGCTGGTCCCGGAATGGGATCGGACTCACCGCAGCCGGGCAGGTCAGGCGCATAGACCGAGCGGTCGCGGCCGAGCGGGGGCAGCAGCGGCTGATAGAAACGTCCTGAGCCCGGAGACCCTGGAAGGCACAGCAGCGTCGTCGCCTCATCGAAACCGCCGCCGGTCGGAATGGCGCAGCGGACGTGCAGCTGTCCATAGCGACACTCGAAATAGGCGCGCCGCACGCGCGGCTCGGTCAGCGCGGGACGAACGGCACGTCGGGCCTTAGCCATGCGCGAGCTCATCGGCTATTACGCGCCCCGGGGATTGCCACTGAGCGCAGGGTCTTATGTCCCACGCGGTGACGAGCCAGGCCCTTCGGGCCACCGCATCCCACACCATCACGAATCATGCGGGAATTATTCCCCAAGCACTGCGCGCGCCCTGCGACGTACTGCACACTACTGCATATGCTCCCACGCGTCCGGTTGAACTGAAGCGCTCAGCGGTACCGCCCGCTGCGCTACGACGGCGGCGCCCGTGGCGGGGTCGCAGCGCACTGCGTGTCCCCGGCCAAGCGGCCCGCCGTCTGATATCCAGCGCGTACCGGTTGACCTGCGTGCGCGCCGATGTTCCGATGGCGTCCCTGATGCGCTTCGCACGACTGCTCCTGCCGTGCCTCCTGGCTGGTACCGCTCCGAGCTTCGCCTTGCAGCTGGGCCCGCCGCCAGCCTACACCATTCCGCCGTCACTGCAGATTCCGCCCGGCACCAGGATCCCGAGTGATGCGCAGCTGGTCGCCGCCCGAGCACGTATCGGCCGCATCCAGATCGACGTCGTCAATGTATTCGATCTCAGCGATCCTTCCGAGAACAACTGGCTGTACCGCGTGGCGGACCGACTGCATATTCCCACCCGCAAGGCGGCGATTCAGGCGCTGCTGCTGTTTCGCAGCGGCGATCGGTATTCGCCCGAGCTGATCGAGGAGACCGCGCGCAATATCCGCCAGAACGTCAGCTTTCTGCGCGAGCCGCTGATCCGACCGTATCGCTATCACGACGGCGTGGTCGATATCCAGGTCATCGTGCACGACGTCTGGAGCCTGGAGCCGGGCATCTCTTACAGCCGCAGCGGCGGGGTCAACGCTTGGGGTTTTGACTTCAAGGATGGCAACTTCCTCGGCACCGGCAAGTCGTTCGAGGTCGGCCATACCGAGACCGTCGATCGCCGCTCGGACTACTTCAACTGGATCGATCCCAACATCATCGGCACTCACTGGACCGACACCCTGCAATACCAGAAGAACTCCGACGGCACCGTGTGGAGCGCCGCGCTCGCCTATCCGTTCTACTCCCTCGAGACTCCGCTCGATGGGGGCGTGGACGCCGGCAACGATCACAGTGTCGTGACCCGCTATCGGCTCGGGGCCATCTATGACTACTACGATAACGATTGGCGCACCGGCGACGTGTTTTTCGGCGACTCGCTGCTGGTCAACGATCGCTGGACCGATCGCCTGCTGCTCGGGTGGCGCGTCGATGACAGCCAGTTCTATAACGCTCCCGGTCGCCCGCTGCTGGCACCGCTGCCGCAAAATCGCGACCTGTCCTACCCGTTCGCGCGCCTGCAGTGGACGCGCAATGACTACCAGACCATCACCAATCTGAACCAGATCGCGCTCACCGAGGACCTGCACATGGGACTCGATGCCCAGCTTGGCGTCGGCTTGAGCACGCCTCTTTTTGGCGGTGATCGGGATTCCGTGATCGTCGATAGCGAGCTGGCCGATGCCTATGCAATCGGGTCGCAGCAGCGCCAGCTGCTGTTCTGGAGCGGGCGGGCTTCGGCTCGATTCGAGGACGGCGCCATGCATGATGGGATCGTCAACGGCAGCGCCCAGTACTACTTGGTCACCAGTGATCACACGCGCCTCTTCACCAGCCTGACGGCGGATATCGGCCACAATCTGGACGGCGACCACTACTTCGATCTCGGCGGCGACGACGGCCTGCGCGGCTATCCGCTGCGCTTTCAGAACGGCAACCAGCTGGCGCTGTGGACGGTCGAGGAGCGGGCGTACAGCAACTGGTATCCCTTCAGCCTGTTCAACGTCGGGGCCGCAGCGTTCTACGACATGGGTCGCACCTGGGGCAGTCCGTTGGTGGCCACGCCGGACCTGGGTCTGCTGAAGGATGTCGGCTTCGGCCTGCGTCTCGGCAATCCACGCTCCTCCTTCGGCGACGTGGTACACATCGACCTGGCGTTCCCGCTCGATCGTTACGATCACATCAGCGGGATGCAGTTCCTCGTGACGACCGAAGCCAGCTATTAGCTACCCATGCGCCCGGCTCAGAACATTCCGGAAGGCTCGATGTCGCCTGGCGCTTCGGTCTGCGGGCGCGCCTCGATGAAGTCTCCGGTGATCATCGCGTCGTATCCCAGTCCCGGGCCGACCATGGGATAGACGCCGGCGTCCGGATCGATGATGACCTCGAGGAATGCCGGCCCGGGATGGCTCAGCAGCTCCTCGATCACCGCCGGCACGTCCTGCTTGCGATCGAGCCGGCGCGTCCAGCGGAAGCCGTCGGCCGCTGCGGCGCGCAGGAAATCCTTCTTATGCAGCGACTTGTCGCTGCCCGACAGCCGTCCCTTGAAGAACAGCTTCTGCCACTGCTTGACCATGCCGTCGCCGAAATTGTTCAGCACTACGATCTTGATGGGCAAATCATAGGTGGTGACGGTCTCGAGCTCACCGATGTTCATGCGAATGCTGGCGTCGCCGTCGAAGTCGAGCACCAGGCGGCCGGGATTCGCGACCTGCGCCCCCACCGCCGCCGGCAAACCAAAGCCCATCGTTCCCATGCTGCCCGAGGTGAGCCATTGCCGCGGCGCGCGAAAGTCGAACATCTGCGCGGCCCACATCTGATGCTGGCCGACGCCGGTGGTAATGATGGCCTCACCGCGGGTGCGGCGATTGATCTCCTCGATCACGTAGTGCGGTTGCACCAGCTCGCTGGCGCGATCGTAATTCATGGCATGGCGACGTTTGAGCTCGGCGAGCTCGGTACGCCAGGCACTGAAGTCGACCTGCAGCTGCACCCGGCGCGCGCACGCGCCGAGGGCGCGCAGCGCCTCGGGCAGCAGCCCGACATGACTCCATTGGGCGCGTTTGACCTTGTTGATCTCAGCCTCATCGACGTCCAGATGGGCGATGCGGCGCGCGCGGCGCGCAAATTTGCGCGGGTCGCCGGCGACCCGGTCATCGAACCGCGCCCCCACGGCAATCAGAAAGTCGCAGTCCTCGACCGCATAGTTGGCGAAAGCAGCCCCGTGCATGCCCAGCATGCGCATCGACAGCGCATCGGTGGTGTCCAGCGCGCCGATGCCCATCAGCGTCGTGACCACCGGTATGCCCAGCAGGTGCGCCAGCTCCGCCAGCGCTCCGGCGGCATCGCCATTGATCACGCCGCCACCGGCGTAGATCAGCGGCCGTTTGGACTCGGACAGCAGCTGCAGGAAATTCTGTGCCGCACTCTGGTCGAGGGCGTTGGTGCGCAGCTGCTCGAGGCGTGCACGGTAGCCAGGGATGGCGAGCCGACCCGCACCGTGAAACACTTCGGTCGCGTTTTGGACGTCCTTGGGCAGGTCGATCACTACCGGGCCGGGCCGACCGGTACGCGCGATCTCGAACGCGGTGCGCACCGTCGCCTCGAGTCGCGCCGGATCGGTCACCAGCAGCACATGCTTTGCCACCGCCCCCATGAGCGAGGCTACCGGCGCCTCCTGAAACGCATCGGTGCCGATCGCCGCGCGCGCGACCTGACCGCAGATCACCACGATCGGGACCGAATCGGCCATGCAGTCGCGCACCGGCGTGACGGTGTTGGTCGCGCCGGGTCCAGACGTCACCAGGCAGACGCCGACGCGCCCGCTCGAGCGGGCGTAGCCTGCGGCCATGAAACCGGCACCCTGCTCATTGGCCGGCACGATCAGGGGCACCTGGCGACCGCCGGCGCGCCGTTGCTCTTCGTTGTACGTGAACACCGCATCGTAGGTAGGCAGGATGGCCCCGCCGCTGTAGCCGAAGATGGCCGTCACGCCCTCATCGGCCAGCACCTGCATCACGATGCGCGCGCCGCTCAGCTTCTGCCCGGCCAGAGGATGCGCGGCGCACAGGTTGTCGGCGATATCTACCATGCCGCAATCGAGAATAGCCGAGGCGCCCGCGCTTGGCTATTGTCGCCGGATCATTCAGACTCTTTGGTTTTTGGCCCAGTAGTGATCGGTAGTTGGCGCCACTTGATGGTCCACCGACGCCTCGCCCCTGATCGCTCGGGCGCCGAACATGCGCCACATCATCGCCATACTGCTGCAGAACGAGGCCGGCGCGCTCACGCGCGTAGCGGGACTGTTTTCCAGCCGCGGCTACAACATCGAATCACTGGCGGTCGCGCCTACCGATGATCCGACGGTGTCGCGTCTGACGCTGGTGACGAGCGGCTCTGACGCGGTGATCCAGCAGATCGCCAACCAGCTCAAGAAGCTGGTCGACGTCGTGAGCGTCGAGGATATGACGCGCGGCGCGCACATCGAGCGCGAGCTGGTGCTGCTGAAGCTGCGCCTGGAACCGGCGCGACGCGACACCGTGCGCGGCTATGTCGCCCGCAGCGGCGGCAGCGTGCTCGATCCATCCTGCGACTGCTTCATCGTCGAGCTACTCGGCAGCGAAGCCGAGATCAATGCACTCATGCGCGAGTTGGCGCAGCACGCCGAGCTGGTGGAAGTGGTGCGCAGCGGCGCCCTCGGCATCAGCCGCGGCAAGCACGCGCTGCGACTGGTTTGATTAGCCCTCGGCATTGAGCAGCCCTTGGCGTTGAGTAGCCGCTCGCGGCGGCGCCCACGCGGCGATCGGGCGCGCGCGTGCAGCCCTCAGAGTGCGGCGTTGTCGGTCTCGCCGGTACGGATCCGAATCACCCGCTCGATGTCGGTGATGAAGATCTTGCCATCCCCGACCTTGCCGGTCTTGGCTGCCTTCAGGATGGCCTCGACCACCTGATCAGCCAACTCCGCGCGCACCGCGACCTCTACCTTGGTCTTCGGTACGAAGTCGACCACGTACTCTGCGCCCCGATACAGCTCGGTGTGGCCGCGCTGCCGGCCGAAGCCCTTCACCTCCGTGACGGTCATGCCCGAGATGCCGATATCGGACAGCACGGCGCGCACGTCATCGAGTTTGAATGGCTTGATTATCGCGGTAACCAACTTCATGGGACTCCCCCGGGTCGCGTGCCGATATTACGCTAGTCAGCCAGATAGCGGGCCACATAGTCATCGAAGCTGCCCCGACTCGCGGCTTCCAGCGCCGCTTGACGGATCAGCGAAGCCTGCGCCTCGAGCTCGAACTCGCGCCAACGCACCGCGTCGGGCGGGCGCTGTGCGCGCAGCTGATCCGCATGCTCGCGTGAGACTCTGAGCGCCAGCGTCTCGAAACTCTCCTGGCGGCTCTCGAGCGCGGTCAGCAACCGTGCCGAGGGTGTGCGCTGCACATCCTCGAGCTTACCGAGTTGCTCCTTGAGCGTCGCGCCGTAGGGGCGCTGCGGGTGTGCGGCGTCGAGCAGCTCGCATACCCCCTGCATGCCATCGAGCAGCTCAGCCGCCCAGGCGCGCATCGGCACCGTGCGGCCGTCGCGCTCGAGCAGTAGTCCCGGCTCGCGCCCGCGGCGCGCGACGCTCAGATGGTTGCGCTCGATCGCCTCCTCCTCGTTGGATTCGATCGGCGGACTGGCCTTCAGCAATAGCAGCACCAGGAAGGCCTCGAGGAAGTGCAACTTGCGCAGATTGACGCCGACCGCGTCGAAGGCGCTGTTGTCGAGTGCTCTCACCTCGATGTATTCGACGCCGGCGCGCGCCAGTGCGTGCAGCGTGCGCTCGCCCTCCTGCAGCGCGCGCTTGGGTCGAATGTAGCTGTAGTACTCGTTCTCGATCTGCAGCACGTTGCCCGACAGCTGCCGATACTCGTCGCCCACCTTGACGCCGAGCGCGAGGTAACGCGCATGGGGCTCGTGGATTGCCTGCCGCAGATCGCGTACGTACTGCTCCAGGCTGTTGGCCGACACCGTGACCGCAGTCTGGCGGCGATTGCGATAGCCGAGATCGCTCATGCGCAGCGAGGTCGCGTACGGCCCGACGACCGTGGCGGCGTCGCGCACGCGCAGCTCGGCGTCCTCGTGGCCGTGCAAGAACGAGCGGCACATCGCCGGCGAGGCGCCGAACAGGTACGACACCAGCCAGCCGTGGCGCCGATAGCTGCGCAGCAAATCGAGGTAGCGCGCGGAAATGAACCCCTGACCGGCGTCACGCGACTCGCACAGGTCGGCGTACAGCGGCCAGAACCGCTCGGGGAAGGAATAGTTGAAGTGCACCCCCGAGATCGCCTGCATCATGCCGCCGTAGCGGATCAACAGGCCATGGCGGTAGACGTATTTGACGCGGCCTGGGTAGGAGCTGCCGTAACGGGCGATCGGCACATCCGCGTCGGATGCGATCTCACACGGCATCGAGGTCGCCCACAGCAGTTCCTCTCCCAGATGTTGATAGACGAACTGATGCAGCGCGGTCAGGTACTGCATAAGCGCCGCGTTGTCGCTGAAGGTAGGGGTCACGAGCTCCAGCAGCGCTTCCGAGTAGTCGGTGGTGATGTGGGGGTTGGTCAGCGCCGAGCCGAGGGCAGGCGGGTGCGCGGTCGAGGCGATACGCGCGGCGGGCGTGACGCGCAGTGACTCGCGCTCGAGACCGCGCCGGCCGCCGTGGAGTAGCCGCTGCTCGCGGCTGTTGAGCGTCGCCGCGAGCCTGCGCTCGAAGACCCGATCGATGCCGCTCGCGGCCATCCACCCTCCCGCCTCGCCGCGCACGAACCTGGCACCGTCCGGCCCCGTGCCGTGGTGAGCTCGTCGCGGTGGTCTGCGATGAAACGCCACCATCTTGCCTGCCGGCGGCCTGCGGCGGCAACCGCGATGACCGCACAGGTGGCGGCGTGGCATGCTAGCGAGGTACCGCGGGAGGCATCATGCTCATCGGCAGCTCGACCCGGCGCGTCGCCATCCTCGGCGGCGTGCGCATTCCATTCGCACGCGGCTTTACCGCCTACGCCGACGTCGACAATCAGGAATTGCTCAACGCGACGCTCAATGCGCTGATCGAGCGCTTTCACCTGCAAGGCGAGCGGCTCGGCGACGTGATCGCGGGGGCCGTGAGCAAACATCCCAAGGACTTCAATCTGACGCGCGAGTCGGTACTGTCGAGCGCGCTCGACCCGCACACGCCGGGATTGGATGTCCAGCGCGCCTGCGGCACCAGTCTCGAGGCCGCGATCCTGGTCGCCAACAAGATCGCCCTCGGGCAGATCGACGTCGGCATCGCAGGCGGTGTCGACACGGTCAGCGACCCGCCGATCCTGTATCCACGCTCATTCCAGCGCCTCCTGCTGCGCAGCGCCCACGGCCGCAGCACCTGGCAGCGCCTGGAACCGTGGCTACGGCTGCGGCCGCGCGACCTCAAGCCGGTGCCGCCGACCGTGGTCGAGCCGCAAACGGGCCTGTCGATGGGCGAGAGCTGCGAGCTGATGGCCAAGCACTGGCACATCAGTCGCGAAGAGCAGGATCGCCTCGCGCTCGACAGTCACAGGCTCGCGGCTGCGGCCTGGCGCGAGGGCTTTTACGCCGACCAGGTGGTGCCCCACCGAGGACTGGCCAGCGATAACAATGTCCGCCCCGACACCTCGCTCGAGAAACTCGCGCAGCTCAAACCCTCGTTTGATCGCAGCGGTGCCGGCACGCTGACCGCGGGCAACAGCACGCCGCTGACCGACGGCGCCGCGGTGCTGCTGCTGGCCTCCGAGGCGTGGGCCGCGGCCCACGAGCTCCCGGTGCTCGCGTTTCTGCGCGCCGGCAAGAGCTGGGCGGTCGATTTCGTCAAGGGACACGAGGGCCTGCTGATGGCTCCGGCCTATGCCGTCGCGGCGATCCTGCGCGACACCGGCCTGGCGCTACAGGACTTTGATTACTACGAGATCCACGAGGCGTTTGCGGCCGTACCGTTGTGCCTGTTCAAGGCGTGGGAATCCGCCGACTACTGCCGCGAGCGGCTGGGATGGAACACTGCGCTCGGCGCCATCAACCGCTCGCGCCTCAACGTCAAGGGGGGCAGCGTCGCGATCGGCCATCCGTTCGCGGCCACCGGGGCGCGTATCCTGACGGTGCTGGCGAAATTGTTGGCGACGGATCCTCGGGCCAAGCGCGGCCTGGCGTCGGCCTGCACGGCCGGAGGTATGGGGGTGACGGCGATCCTGGAGCGGGCGTGACATTCGAGACGCTGATGGCGCGCGATGGCCATGCCTTCCGCGCGTACGTCGCGCGCCCGCAGGGCCGCGTGCGCGGCGCGGTCATCATCGTGCAGGAGATCTTCGGGCTGACGGCGCACATTCGACGCGTCGCCGACAGTTACGCGAGCGATGGCTATCTGACCGTAGCACCGGCGCTGTTCGATCGCGTACGGCGCGACCTGGTGCTGGGCGACTCGCCGCAGGAGCGCGAGGCCGCGCTCGGCTACCGCAAGCAGATTCCCACGGCCAAGGCGGTGCTGGACATCAGCGCCGCCGCGGCGATGGCGCGCCACTGCGGCAAGGTGGCGCTGATCGGTTTTTGCTGGGGTGGCACGCTCGCGTGGGTGGCCGCCGGCGAGCGACCATTCGCCGCCGCGGTGTGCTACTACGGCGGCGGGATCGGACAGCATCTGGATAAATTGCCGGCCTGCCCCACGCTGCTGCATTTTGGCGAGCAGGATGCCTCGATCCCTGCACCGACGATCGAGCAGATCCGCCAGGCCTTTCCGCAGGGTATCTACTATCTGTACCCGGCAGGGCATGCCTTCAACAATGACGATCGCCCCACACACTACAATGCCGAGGCGGCGAGCCTCGCGCGCGGGCGCACCAGCGCCTTTCTGGCCCAGCATGTCGGCTAGCCTGCACGCACGCTCGTGACCGATTCCGCTCGCTCGCTCGACGCGCCCAGCCACGGCGGCTGCGCCCTCCTGCTGGTGAACACCGGCACTCCCGATGCCCCGCGCAGCGGCGCAGTGCGGCGTTTCCTGGCGCGCTTCCTGTCCGATCGGCGCGTGGTCGAGCTGCCGCGCGCCCTGTGGCTGCCGCTGCTGTACGGACTGGTGCTGCCGTTGCGCTCGCCGCGGAGCGCACACCGCTATCGCCTGATCTGGCAAAGCGAGGGCTCGCCGCTGCGCGTCCACAGCAGCGAGCTGCGCGCGGCGCTCGAGCGCGAGCTGTGCGGCGGCGACTCGCACCCGCAGCTGCGCGTCGATCATGGATTTCTATATTCGGCCCCCGACGTCGGCCGCATCCTCGACGTGCTGCGGGACGCGCGCCTGCAGCGTCTGCTGGTGCTGCCGCTGTTTCCACAGACCAGCGGTACCACCACCGGAGCCGTCTACGACCAGGTGGCCCGCGCGCTGCGCCGTTGGCGTGCGCTGCCCGAGCTGCGCATCGTGGCCGGCTATCACGACGACCCACAGTACATCGCCGCCCTGGCCGCGAGCGTCACCGAGCACTGGCAGCACCACGGTCGCAGCTACCTGCTGATCTCGTTTCACGGCATCCCGGAAGCATGCGTGCGCCGCGGCGACGCTTATGCTGATCAATGTCGCGAGACCGCCTCACTCCTGGCCGCGGCGCTGCAGCTGCCCGCCCGTCAATGGGACGTGAGCTTTCAGTCGCGCTTTGGCGCCGCGCGCTGGCTCAGCCCGGCGACTGCCGCGACGCTGCAGGAGCTGCCGCGGCGCGAGGTGCGCGCGGTCAGTGTGATTTGTCCGGGCTTCGCGGTCGATTGCCTCGAAACCCTCGAGGAGATCGCGCTCGAGGGCCGGGCGCTGTTCCTCAAGGCCGGCGGCGAGCGGTTCGACTATGTGCCGGCACTGAACGCGCGC
>JASHTF010000170.1 GCA_030040715.1 Gammaproteobacteria bacterium
GTCGCGCGGATGCAGCAGATAGCGAATGCGGCCATCGTCCTCGAACACCGCGTAGCCCGCCAGTACGCCGTCGGGAAGCAGCAGGCGCTGAAAGTCCTGCTGCACCCGATCGGCCTGACGCTCGAGTCCGGGCGCGGCGTCCGCGCGCCCGACCAGGCGCAGCGCCCGCGCCAGCGACCTCAGCGCTTGCACCTGCAGCGTCACGGTCCAGGCACTGCACATGCGCTCGCGCAGCGCCGGATCGGCGGGCTGGAGCGAGTCGTTCCAATCGCCATGCCCATAGGCAGCCAATGCCGTTCCCGGAATCACCCGCCGTGCACTCAGGGCGAGTGCACGCTGCGCGTGCTCCCAGACGCTCGCCCGCTCGCCCGCATCCGGACCGCGGCCATCGAAGAACCGCACCTGCTGGTCGAGCAACGCTGCATCCCCGGAAGCGATCAGATACTGTGCCAGCACCACCAGCGGCCACAGCACGATATCGCCGTTGGCATCGCCGGCGCGGATCTGCCGCTCGCGCTCGAAGAAGGTAAACCACTGCGGCCAGTCGCCATCGGCGTTCTGGGCCGCCAGCACTCGCAGCAGCAGGTCGCGTATCGGCTCGATGCGCTCGAGCGCCAGCAGCAGCTCGACCGGCCCCTGACAGACATCGCGTGTACCCCAGCCGCCCCCCGAGTACTGCTCGAGTCCGCGCGGCGAGAGGTAATGCACCAGCGCGTTCTGCGCGTACCACGGCACGATGTCGCCAAGCCGCGCGGCCTGCGCGCCGAGCACGCTGGCCGACGGCACCTCGAGGGTGAGCTTCGGTATGAGGTCGGCCGCATCGCGCAGCAGCAACGGCGACTCCGTCTCCTCGACGATCAACTCTCCGCGCAGACTCACCCCGAGCTGAAGAGCGGGCGCAGTCTGAACGCATAGATAGGGTTGGCCGCGCGAGCGGCCATCGACAAACAGCCGCTCATCGCCGCTGACTGCCTCGAGCCGGGTCGCGGGCAGCGGCGTGATGCGGAACTGTCCCTGAGGAAAGCGCCGCGCCAGCTCGCCGCCCGGTGGAACCGAGACGACGAGGTCCGTGCCGTCACGCCGCCAAGCCAGTGCCGTGGCCGCCTCGCCGTCATCGCCACCGAAGGCGATCTGATGGCACAACAGAAACCGCGCCGGCGCGCCGCTCGCAACCGTGATCGACAGCGACAGCGCGTGGGGATCGCTGTGGGCAGCGGAGCGCAGCTCGATCACTCCGCCCTCATGGCGATAGATCCAGCGACACGCCGCCGGCGACATCTCGAACGCCGACGGCACATCCAGCAGGTACCAGAGCTCACCGAGTTGCACGAATACCCGCTGGCCCTGAGCGCGGAACAATCCCAGATATCCGTGCACGGCCGACAGGAAGCGATTGATGTTGACGTGTCCCTGCGTCACCATCGAATGAAACACCCCGCTCATCCACACCGTGGAGGTGAGCGCGGCTTCGGCCGGTGTCGTGTGCCGCCCGGTGCGCAGCAGCTGTCCATGCGGTCGTAGCACGCGCAGCTCCTTGGCGCGCAGCACCACGTGTCGGTCGGTGCCATAAAAGAAGGACAGCCAGCACCCGCGCTCATCGCGCTCCTCCTGCCGCCACGGCCGTGGAAACAGCCGCTGCAGCGCCTGCCCGTCCAGCTCGAGCGTCGCCAGCGGCGGGGCCGAACTGAACAAGGTCGCACTGCAATCCGCACTGCGACCGGCACTGCGACTCGCGCTGCGGTCTCCGCTCTGCACCGTGCCGTCCGGCGCGCTCTGAACCGAGCCGCCCGCGGTACTCTGAACCGAGCCGCCCGCGGTGCTCGGAGTAATCGGTGGTCGCGACGTCGCCGGTGCTCGCGCCTGCGGCAGTGCCAACGCCTCGGCGAGGCGCTCGAGGTCGGCCGCGGAAGTGGCCGCCGGATGATCGTTGAGGGCGAAGCCGAAGAAGCCCGTCTTGGCGCAGCCACCCGGAGCGAGCCGGATGGGCTCGTCCCGAATCACGACCATCGAGTGCTCGTGCTGCAGACGACGCCCAGGCAGCTCGCCGGCAATGCCCGGCAGCTCGTCCCCTACCCGACCCGCCAGGCCGTAGAGCTGCAGCGCGTCAGTGGCAAACGAGACGGCGCTGCGGAGCGAGCCGATGAGGCACCAGGGATGACGCCCCTCCACCGGTTGGTTCTGGCGTGAGCCCACGACCCAGCCCCGCATCGCGTGCCGCAGCGGCGCATGATCAATGTATTGACTGACAAAATACTCGTTCATGCGCACTGCGCCGTAAGGGGCAAGTGCCACATCCTGCGCGTAGGTCAGATCGATCTCCTGCGGCCTGGAGCCGCGGTTCTCGCATTGCACATGCCAGAACCAGGCCAGGGCACGCTCAGCGAGCACCAGGGTGACCGAGTAGCTCAAGTCCTCCCAGATTCCGTAGCCGACGAGCTGCCGGTCGGTCGCTTCAGCACCGAACACGGTGGCACTCCGCGGTCCGAGCAAGGCCGTCCATTGCGCAGCCCCGCCGGCGTCAGCCGGCCGCTGGGCATCGGGCCGCCGCCGCAGATAGAGATTGGCCGGCCCGCCTTCGAGCTCGCTGCCCGGGAACAGCAGCAACGAGACCGCGCCGCAGTCAAAGCGCCGCAGGGAGCCATTCGAGTTGATCTCGGCGCTCACGCCGGCGGCGTTACTGAGGCGCCAGCCGCGTGCAGGGTCGGGCGATTGCGTCACGGCGCAAATCCTTACGCGCCCGTCGCCGACATGCAACCCTCGGCCGCCATAGGACGACTCACGGATCATGCGACGCGATCCTTGCGCGGCGAGCGCGCGAGATGTCAGATTGAGGCGGTCTGTAAATCTCGCCTGGTCCCGTGCATGTACCTGAATGGCATCGGCACGGCAACGCCACCCACCCGCTACACCAAAGCAGATTGCTGGGAGGCGCTGCAGCGCTCGCAGTGGTACCGGCGGCTCGATAGCCGCGCGATCGCCTTAGCGAAGGTCATTCTGCTGGGCGATAACGGCATCGAGGCTCGACGGCTCGCGCTCTCGCGCCTCGAGGAATGCTTCGATATCGATCCCGAGACGCTGCACGGCCGCTTTGTCACTCATGCCCCGCAGCTCGCGGCCCAAGCCGGATGGCAGGCACTCGCGGCCGCGCGGCACGGCGCCCGCGACATCGACGCCGTCGTGGTCAGCACCTGCACCGGCTATCTGTGCCCCGGCCTGTCGGGCTACGTCATCGAAAGGCTCGGCCTCAGAAGCGATATTCAGGCGCTCGATCTGGTCGGACAAGGCTGCGCGGCAGCGCTGCCCAACATGCGTCTCGCTCGAGCGTTGCTCGACGCAGGCGAATGTGCCCATGTGCTGTCGATCTGCGTCGAGGTCAGCAGCGCCGCCATGTATCTCGATAACGATCCTGGCGTGCTCGTCAGTGCCTGCCTGTTCGGCGATGGCGCGGGTGCCGCCGTGCTGTCGGTCCGCCCGACCGCAGGGCAGCGCTCGATCCGCTGGCACGATAGCGAGTCACTCATAGACGTCGAGCATCGCGACGCCCTGAGATTCGAACAGCGCTCAGGTATGTTGCGCAACATATTGACGCGTCAGGTGCCGACGCTGGCCGCCGAGCGCGCCCAGCGCGTACTCGGACGCGTGTTGCAGCGCTCGGACCTGCAGCCCTCGCAGCTCAGCGCCTGGATCATGCACGCCGGCGGGCGCGACGTGTTGCTGGCGCTGCAGCAGCGGCTGGAGCTGACCGCTCAGGAGCTGCGCTACAGTGCCGAGATGCTGCGAGAGTATGGCAACCTCTCGAGCGCCTTTGTCTACTTCGTTCTGCAGGCGGCACTCGCCGACGGAGCCCCTGCTGGCTGGTGGTGGCTCAGCTCCTTCGGCGCGGGATTTTCCTGTCACGGAGCACTGCTGCAAGTGAGCTGAGCTCTTGAGCTTCAAGAGAACGGTATCGGCGGAGGAGCTGGACAGTCTCGCGGCGGATGATCCGCGGGCCCAGCGGGCGCGCCGCGACCTGCGGCGGGTCAACTGGCTCATGCGGACCCGCGACATCCTGATCGATGCGCTGCGCTCGACCGCGAGCGATGCGCGCCGCTCGAGCGGCGCACCGCTGCGGTTGCTGGAGCTCGGCGCCGGTGATGGCAGCCTGCTGCTCGCGGTCGCGAAGAAGACGGCGCGCACCTGGCCGCCCGTGGAACTGACGCTGCTCGATCGGCTGTCGCTGGTCGACACCGCGACCTGTGCGGCGTTCGGCCGCGTCGGCTGGCGAGCGCACCCGCTGGCGATGGACGTGCTCGTCTGGGCGACGACGGCTCCGGCCGCGCGGGCGCCGCGCTGCGATGCCATCGTGACGAACCTGTTTCTGCATCACTTCGCCGATCAGCAGCTGCATGAGTTACTGTCCGCGATCGCTGCGCGCTGCGACCTGTTCGTCGCCTGCGAGCCCCGTCGCGCCGTCCTGCCGCTGGCTGGCAGCCACCTGCTCGGCTTCGTCGGGGCCAGCCGCCTGACGCGCGCCGACGCGGTGCTGAGCGTGCGCGCCGGCTTCGCGCAGCGGGAGATCTCGCAGCTGTGGTCGAAGGTGCCCGGCGAGTGGGACGTGCAGGAGCAAGCGGCGGGCTTGTTTGCACATTGTTTTCGCGCTGCCAGGAGAGGAGCGTGAGCCCATCCATGAGGTCGCACGATGCACGCGCGGACTATGAGGCTATCGTCGTCGGTGGCGGCCCAGCGGGGGCGACGGCCGCGATCCTGCTGGCGGAGGCCGGCTGGCGGGTCGCCGTGCTGGAGCGGCAAAGCTTCCCCCGCCGTAAGGTGTGCGGCGAATGTATCGCGGCGAGCAATCTGCCGCTGCTGGATGCGCTCGGCGTCGGTGCTGCCTTTGATGCGCTGGCCGGCCCGGAGCTGCATGATGTCGGCCTGCTGTGCGGACCGCACTCGATTCGTGCCCCGCTACCAGCCGTCGCGGCCGGCGCATCCCGCTTCGGGCGCGCGCTCGGGCGCGAGCACCTGGACATGCTCTTGCTCGAGCGTGCCCGCGAGCTCGGCGCGGCCGTGCTGCAGCCGTGTAGCGCGCTTTCGATCCGAGACCGCACCCGCGGCACGCTCTGTGAGGTGCTGACCGAGGACGGCACGGGCGGCGGTCGCGGCGCGTCCGCGGTGCTGCGTGCGCCCATCGTCATCGACGCCCACGGGTCATGGCAGCGGCTGCGTACTGAGCCGGTGCGCGAGCGGCGAGGGCTGTCCGCAGGCGATCTGCTGGCGTTCAAGGCCAACTTCACCCGCACGGCATTGGAGCCAGGCGTGCTGCCAGTGCTGTGCTTTCGCGGTGGGTATGGTGGTATGGTCGTCGCCGATCACGCGACCACGACGCTGGCCTGCTGCATTCGGGCTGGGCGCTTGGAGGCGTGTCGTCGGCGCGTACCGGGGCGCCGCGCAGGTGATGTGGTGGAAGCGTATCTGCGGGATCAATGCGCCGGCGTGCGCGACGCGCTCGAGGGAGCCGAGCGCGTGGGACCTTGGCTGGCGGCCGGACCGCTACGACCCGGCATACGTGTGTCGCGGGGCGAGGCGGTATTCGTGATCGGCAACGCCGCCGGCGAAGTGCACCCGATCATCGGCGAAGGAATCAGCATGGCGATTCAATCGGCATGGCTGTTGTGTGAGCAGCTGCGACGCGAGCGCGATGTGCTCGGCTGCGGCGGCGCGGCGCGGCGCTGCCGGCGCGTGATCCACCAGAGGTATGCTGCTCAGTGGCGCGCGCACTTCGGAGTGCGGCTGCGGCTGGCGAGCTGCTTCGCGCACGCCGCGATGCAGCCGGCTCTGTGGCGCGGTGCGCTGCTACTGATGCATCGCTCGCCGCGCTGGCTCACCCACGCTGCCCGCTGGAGCGGCAAGATCCGATGTGCAGTCCAACCGTAGAGCCCAGTACGCTCGAGCGGCTGTCGACGCTCCTGGCGCAGAAATTCAAGCTCGATCCAGCCAGCATCTCTCCCGCACAGCCGCTCGAGCAGTTCGGCATCGACTCGCTCGGTATGGTCGAGCTGCTGTTCTTCATCGAAGACGAATTCCAGGTGAAGATGCCGTCCGATCCTCCGCCGTTTGCTACCGTGGGCGATGCGGTCCGATACATCGACGAGCTGCTCGCCGCTCAGCGTTCGGCGCCGGCGGTCGATAGCACGGCGCCGCCGGTCTCGAGGGCCGATCGGACGACTACCGCCGGCGGCGAGTTGCCGCACTCGCCACGAGCCGATGGTGACGCCGGGCAAGCCGAACGACGATGAGGCGCATCGCGATCACCGGCATCGGAGTCATCTCGCCGCTCGGAAACAGTGCGGAGGCTGCGTACAGCGATGCGGTGGCTGGCCGCTCTGCCATCCGCCGTCTCGATTCAGACTGGAGTGCACGCCTCGCCGCGCCGGTGGCCGCCTGTGTCAACTTCAACGGTGAGCAGCATTTCGATGCGCCCAAGCTGCGCATGCTCGACCGCGTCAGTCAGTTTGCCCTCGTCGCCGCCCGCCAGGCGATCGCCGACTGCGGACTCGATATCGCTCGGCTTGATCGATCACGGTGTGGGGTGTTTATCGGCTGCGGTCAGGGAGGAGGATGTACCAGCGACGAGGGCTACCTCACGCTCTACGGAGAGCGCCTGGATCGTGTCAGGCCGTTCACGGTGCTGATGAGCATGACCAACGCGCCCGCGGGCTGGATCGCGATCGAATATCGGATCACCGGACCGAACCTCACCTACTCGACTGCGTGCTCGTCCTCGGCAGTCGCGATCGGCGAGGCGTGGATGCGGTTGCGGAGCCGCGAGCTCGACGTCGCGATTGCAGGTGGCGCCGAGGCACCGCTGTGCTTCGGTGCGTTGAAGGCCTGGGAGGCACTGCGTACGCTGGCGAGCGAGGACCCCGCCGATGCATCGCGCTCGTGCAAGCCGTTCGCAAGTGATCGCAGCGGCATGGTGCTCGGCGAGGGTGCGGCGATCCTGGTGCTGGAGGAGTGGGAGCGTGCCAGGGCGCGCGGCGCTCTGATCCACGGCGAGCTGATCGGCTACGGCGTGACGACCGATGCCGGCCACATCACTCGACCGAGCGTCGAGGGTCAGGCCGCAGCGATGCGCGCTGCGTTGCAGTCGGCCGATTGCCCGGCGGCATCGATCGGCGCCATCAATGCCCACGGAACGGGCACTCAGGCAAACGATGGCGTCGAGACCGCTGCGATCAAGCTCATCTTCGGAGCGCATGCCTATCGCATCCCTATCAGCGCTACCAAGGCAATTCATGGGCACCTGCTCGGCGCCAGCGCCGCGCTGGAGTTGGCGCTGTCGCTGCTCGCGATGCGCCACGCGGTGGCGCTGCCGACCATGCATCTGCAACAGCCGGCACCAGACTGTGACCTGGATTACGTTCCCAACGCTGCGCGTCGAGGGGTGCCGGTCGCGACCCTGATGTCGAACTCGTTCGCCTTCGGCGGGACCAATGCAGCGCTGATCGTGCGTGGCGCCGATTGACCGCCCGAGGCTGACTGCACGGCAAACTCTGACTGGAGTATCTTTAGGTGCCACGCCCGGTCGGCGTGGCACGGCTGGGTGCAAACGGGGGTACCGACATGAGCGATGCGAAGAAAGACCCGCAGGACATCGACCTGTCACCGGACGACCGATCACGGCGCAAGTTCGTAGCCATGACGGCGGCGGCGGGCCTGGCTGCCACGAGCGTTGCCGGTGCGGCGGGACGCATGCAGGTAGTCGAGAAGGACGTCACCATCCAGACCGCGGATGGTATCTGCGACGCAGCCTTCTTCCATCCGGCGAGCGGCGCGCATGCCGGTGTCCTCATTTGGACCGATATCTTCGGACTGCGGCCGACGTTTCGCGACTTCGGCCGGCGCCTCGCCGGCGAGGGCTACGCGGTGCTGGTCCCTAATCCGTTCTATCGGACCGCCAAAGCACCGGTGTTCGGCCCGATCTCGTCGTCGTTCAATTTCGCCGATCCCGACGTCCGCGCCAAATTTCAGCAGCTCACAGGGCCGATCAACGCCGCGGGTGCGATCGAGCGCGACGCCCAGGCGCATATCGCCTTCCTGGATGCGCAGCCGCAGGTGCACAGATCAAGAAGGATTGGCACCCAGGGGTATTGCATGGGTGGGCCGCTGGTGTTCCGAACCGCCGCTGCGGTCGCCGAGCGGGTGGGCGGGGCCGCCACTTTCCACGGCGGCGGTCTGGTGACCGACGGCGCCAACAGCCCCCATTTGCTGATACCCAAGATGAAGGCGCGCTTCTACGTCGCCATCGCCGCGAGCGACGATGCCAAGCAGCCGGATGCCAAGGACAAGCTGCGCGAGGCCTTTGCTGCGGCTCACGTTCCGGCCGAGGTCGTCGTGTACACAGGCATGCAGCATGGATGGTGCGTGCCGGACATGCCGAATCAGGCGAACGGCGCGCCGATCTACAACAAACCGGAAGCCGAGCGAGCCTGGAGTAAGCTGCTGGCGCTGTACCACACGGCACTGGCCTGAGCGCCGCGGATGCGTGTGCGCCTCGAAGAGAGCTTCGAGGATCCCTGCTGAGCGCGCGTCATGGAGTTCCTGGATCGAAGAGCCGACACCGTCGTGGCTCGCGATTCACGTCGACTGCAATCTCGAGCAGTTGCTCGGCCACTCCCTGACAGGCGCTGAGCGCACCGTCCGGCCGCACCGTGCTCGATGCAACCCACCGCGACGCTGTCTCACCGATCTTTACCGTCGGTCATTCGACCCGCGCGATCGCTGAGTTCATCACCCTGCTGCAGCAGGCTGCGGTCGATCTGCTGATCGATGTGCGGTCGATTCCGCGCTCGCGTACCAATCCACAGTTCAATATCGATACGCTGCCGGATTCGCTCGCCGCCGCGGGCATCGGCTATCAACACCTCGCCGCGCTCGGCGGACGCCGCCACCGGCCTGCGCACTCGCCGCCATCACCCAACACGCTGTGGCAGAACGTGGCCTTTCGCAACTATGCCGACTATGCCGGCGGGGACACGTTTCGCGCCGGCCTCGGTGAGCTGCAGGCGCTCGCCCGCGCGCAGCGCTGCGCGATCATGTGCGCCGAGGCGGTCTGGTGGCGCTGTCATCGGCGCATCATCGCCGACTATCTGCTCGCGCGCGGCACGCCGGTAATGCACATCATGGGAGAGGGGAAACTGGTGCCCGCGCAGCTCACGCCCGGCGCACAACCGCTGGCTGACGGGCGGATCGTCTATCCGGGGCCGGAAGTATCGGGTAGTCCGCACTGAGGCAGGCTGGAGTCCGGCCGCGGCACTTAGCCCGCGGCACTCAGGCCGCCCGCTGCGGCCGCGCCGCAGGTTCTCGCGCCTGGCGGCCAGCTCAGCCCGCCGATAGGGAGGAAAGATCCTCGGCGAGCTGCGCAGCGGGCTCGGTGTCCGGTACCAGTAATCGCGCCCGTCCCTCCGGGTCGAACACGAACACGGCGCTGCTGTGATAGACGTCGTAGTTGCCCTGCGCATCGGGCGGCGCCCGCCGATAGGCGACGCGATAGCGCTTGGTCAGCGCCAGCAGCTGCTCATCGGAGCCGCTGACGCCGATCACCTGCGGCGCAAAGTAGCTCGCATAGCGCGCGAGCACGGCCGGCGGATCGCGCTCGGGATCGACCGACACGAACAGCACCCGCACCCCGTCGGCGGAGACACCGAGCTGGCGCAGCGCGGCGGACAGCCGCGCCAGGGTTGCCGGGCACACGTCGGGACAATGGGTGTAGCCGAAGTACAGCAGCGTGGTCTTGCCACGCACGAACTGCTCGCTGATTGGCTGACCGGCGGGTCCCCTCAGATGAAATGCCAGCGGTGGCATGAAGCCGCTGATGTCCGCGGCATGATAGGGGCTGGTCGCGGGGCGTGAACCGCCGCAGCCGCCCGCCAGGGCCGTACAGATCGTGACCGCCAGGATCGTCGCCAGCGAGGACGACATCCGCGACGGCGCGAGGCGCTGCAGTGGCTTGCTCATGTCTGCCCGCCTGCCAACGCCGGCAGCTCGAGGGCGGGAGCTGCAGGCGGCGGAGCACCGACCGAGCTGCCGGTAACCGCAACCGCAGCGGCCGCGCCGTTACGCACGCGTTCGTCGTGATACATCCAGCGGCGCAGCACGATCAGCGCGGCCGCGCTGCACATCATGCTGGCGGGGATCCAGGTGATGAGGCCTCCGATCTGCTGGTCGGTGACTGCATCGACCGGCCATAGCCGCCCGCAGACCTCGTAAACCGTATAAACAGTGCCTCGGTGCAGCGACAGATACGCCCCGATGATGGTCTCGGGCACCATGGTCAGCAGCGCCAGCGGAATGCGCGTGCCCAATCGCATCGCCGCGCCCTGATCCTGCGCGCGTGGATCCAGGATCAGCGACCAGAACAGCAGCCCATCGAGGGCCACGCTCCAGTTCATCAATTTGTACTCGCGCAGGCTGAGCATCGCGCGAAAATGCACGCTCGGCCACAGCCACAGGTAGATGAGTCCGACGAACAGCGTGAACGCCACCAGCGGCTGCGTCACCACGGCGTAAACGCTGCGCACCGCGGGTGAGCTCCACAGACGCCGCAGCGACGAGCGCCACGAGGCGGGCAGTCCCGCTCCCAGCACCGGCCAAGGCGCCGCCAGCGCCACGAGAAAAGAGGCGAAGTCGTGCAGCAGGAAGTGCTGCAGGCGGTGCATCCAGAACATGTGCTGCGCCAGATAGTCGTAGCGCGTCTGCAGCGGGACATACAGCAGCAGTATTCCGAGGTAGAACGACGTTTGCCGCCAGCGCGAGAGAGCGGCGTGATGAAGTGCCCTCGCGCGTGTGCCGCGGACGAACAGCACTACCATCGACAGGCAGAACGCGAGTACGGTAACCGAGAAATCCCAGGGCAGGAGCCAGTGCAGCAGCATCATCGGAGGGGAAGGTCCGGGTTGGGCGCGGCCGATGCGGCCGCGGCACTGTTAGCATAGGCGCGGCGCACCCGCCGGCGCCAGCTGCCGACCCGAGCGACCTGCGAGTGCCTCGCGGCCGCTGCGCGCCCGAAGCAGCGACCCCTCAGCGTCCCGCCGCCAGCACGATCTCGACCAGGGACCCTCCGGCATTGCTGGCCTGCACGGTCGTGCGCACCGGGAGGTCCTTCTGGAATACCTGCCGGTAACCCATATTCATCTGCTGGAACTGGCCGATGTCGCGCATATAGACGTTCGCTTCGACGACCTGCGCGGGATTAAATCCGCCGGCCTTGAGCACTCGCAGCATGCGCGTGAGCGTCTCCTGTGTCTGCGAGGTCACGTCGTCCTTGTTGTCGGCGGTCTCACCGGTCATGCCGGTCACCCACATGCGGTTGCCGACGACCATCCCGGCACTGTAGTTGGGATTAGGCTTGCCGGCCTTACCGTCGGCGCCGATCGCACCCAGGATGGCGTGGCGCGGCCCGCCTTTGACGGCCACGGTCGAGATCTGCACCAGATCGGTCGGATTGACCAGATGAAATTGCAGCGTCGCGCGTGCCGGAAGGTCGCGCACGAAGTAGCTACGGTACACGACATTCATGTCGCGGTAGTACTTCATGTCGCTGAGCCAGACCCGACCGGCCGCGAGGTCACCGTAGTCCATGCCGCCTGCCTTCAACAGTGCGCCAAGGTTGTCCATGATGGTCTTGGTCTGCAGGCCGATATTATCCGGCGGTGGCGAGCCATCCATGGGATTGCGCGCGGTCAGTGCCGAGATGAACAGCGTATTGCCAACCTTCTCCGCGTAGCTGAAAGGTCCCGGCGGGTTCTGCCAGCCTTTGGGCAGGATGGCGCGATGGGCGACGCCGCGGCGAACCGCGATGGCATTGATTTCAACCAATGGCTTACCGCCCGCGAGCGAGGCCGTGACGACGACGGTGCGCGACGGAGGGTTCTTGGCGAAGCGCGCAGCGTAGGCCTCGTCCATGGCGGACGCATTCGCCGGGTCGGTGATATACACCTGGGTCGCGACGACATCGCCAAGATTGGCGCCCGCCTTCTTGAGGGCGTCCGCGATGCGATCGAGCGCATTGGACGTCTGGGAACTGATATCTGCGCCGAGCTGACCGTTGGCGTCGGTGCCGCCGTTACCGCTCACGTAGATGAGGTCGCCCGCCTCCACGGCCGCGCTGAACGGCAGGCTGGCCGCCCTGCCCGTCTCGGCAATGTGTCTCACGGCAGCTTGAGCACCCAACGCAAGCGCGAGCGCGCCCGCGCACAATATCAATCCTGCTATCACCCGGCGCATCTGTGACCCCCTCGTACCTGGTAGTGTTCTAAGGCGAGATTGCTCTGAGAACGCCGCGACATCAGACCCGAGCAGACATCACGTGTCGCAATCAAGGGCTTGATGCCACCAATTGAGCAGCGCTGATGCTACAACTGGCGCTACGGGCGCGCAATCAGCCGGCCGTTCGAACGCGCTCGATGAGCCCATCAGCTCCCGGCCGCGTCGGCGGCCCGCGATGGTGACGCGATCCACTCAGCGATCGCGTCGGTCAGCTCGTCTCGGAGCTGCTCGTCGGTGCGCCCGCTTGTGGCCGGTACATGGAACGAGTGGTCCGCATTCTCGAACATCCTCAAGGTCGCGCGTTGTCCGAGCTGCTCGACCAACGGCTGCAACAGCGCCGGCGCAGCCAACTGGTCTCGGGTACCCTGAAGAAACAGCATCGGTAGTTGCACGGCTGCCAGATGTCGAGCGCGCGCAGCGTCCGGGCGTCCGGCGGCATGCAGTGGGAATCCGAGAAAGATCAGGCCCCTGACCTGCTCGAGCGGCGCCGCCGCTTGTGCCTGGGAGGTCATGCGACCGCCAAAGGATTTGCCGCCCGCAAAACGCGGCAGCGTCGGTGCCAGCGCCCCGGCGCTCGCCACGGCCGCCCGTACCGTAGCGTGGCATAGCGCCGGCGGATCGGGGCGCCGCCCTCCGCGCTCCATGTACGGGAACTGATAACGCAGTGTCGCGACCGCGCGTGCACTCAGCTCGGCGGCGAGCCCCGCCATGAACGCATGATGCATGCCCGCGCCGGCCCCGTGCGCGAGCACCAGGCACGCCCGCGCGGGCACCGGGAGCTGCCACAAGCCCGAAACCTGCACCGCGTCGCTCACCGCAATCGAAACTGGCACGGCCGCGACGAGCCCTGCGGGGAGCGGCGGCTGCATCCGCCTACCCTCCGGCCGCGTCGATCTTGCGGGCGGGACCACGGCAGCGCATCCGCTCGCACTCAGACTCCCAGCCCCAGTTGCGGTGCTGGGCTGAGCGAGCGTAGCAACACCGGCGGAGGAGCATGGTCGGCGATGCGCTTGACCAGGTCGACCTGTCGGCGGGTGTCGGTCTTGTCAAACACGTGTTGCAGATGGGTCTTGACCGTGGCGGTGGTAACCCCGAGCTGCCGCGCGATGGCACCGATGGTGCCGCCTCCCATCAGCGCCTGGACCACACGCGCTTCGGCAGGCGTAAAGGCGTAGTGCTGGGCGGCCCACTGGATGCGCTGGGTAAGCGCGGCGACGTGGTCCGCGAGCAGGATCGCAGCGGCTGCCTGCGGCGCGGCGCCACCCCCGCGCCCCCGGCACGGCAGCGGCAGCAGCTTCAGCACCACGCGCTCGCCATCGCCGCGCTTCAGCAACGCGCTGGTGTGGTTCGCGAAGTCACCGGGCGCTCGCATATCTGACAGTGTCGCCAACAGGGTCTGCAGTCGCGTATCCGCCGTCGTGGAACGCAGCCGCGGGCGCCCCCCCGACCAATACACGATGTCACCGTCCGCGAGACGCTGTCGGCCGGCGCGATTCGTCTGCACCAGCCGCCCGCCCTGATCGACGAAGATCACCGCCGTGCTCAAGTGCTGGAGCGCCTCATCCAGGACCATCGCCCGGCTGTCACTGCGCTCGAGCAGCCGAGCGACACGCACGGCGCGCTGCAGGTGCGGGGCGAGCAGAGAGAGGGTGTGGCGTGCCCGCTCATCCACTGCGCCCTGCCGCTCGTGGCGGGTCACCAGCCATCTGACCACGCAATCCTCGGAGCGCTCGAGCACGCTAATCAGCACGTCCGTGCAGCCCTGAGGCCGCAGCCAGAGCTGGCCGAAAGCTGAGGCGTGCAGTTGCTCGGCGGCCAGGGCATCGGACGCGGCGAACACCGCTCCGACGGGCAGCCGCCCCTCGTGGGCGACCACCTGCTCGAGATCCATGTAGTAGCGCATGTAGTGCAAGGACAGAGACGGGTCGACGCCGACGCTCCAGACCGAGTTAGAGCACAGCGTCAGCGGCCGCGAAGGACCCCAATGCAGGATGGCACCGCTGCCCCCGATCAGGGACAGTGAGCGCTCCAGTATCTCGGGCCAGCCTTGTTCCTCGATCGCAGCCTCATAAATCCCGCCAATGAGGCTGGTGATCTCCGCCAAATCGACCATATGCGGCCATCCTTGTCCGCGCCACCCCCAAGGGCGCCGATTCGAGCGCCCGATCCTACACCGGCCTTCGGCTGCCCGGAAATCGGCGACGCGGTACCCGATCCAAGGCCGTCCCGCGGTGACGGGCGCCGCGCGCACGCCCGCGGTTCAGGCTAGAGGGCCAAATCACGCTCGGACGTCCACCGAACGGTGGATGTCTGCGACGCGCAGACTTCACACCATAGGCTTGGAACCAAGCTCCGAGACCGAGCCGCGCCACCCCAGCGCCACCGTACGGCGCAAAAGGAGTTGTCCATGATGGACCATGACATCCGCGACTCGCGTGCTACTGCGATCGCGGCCACGCTCGCGCTGGCAGCCATTGGCGCCGCCGCCAGCGGCGGTGCGCTCGCCGATGTGACCATCGAGCAGCACAGCACCATGAGCCTCGCGAGCATCGATATGGAGATCAACACCAGCGAACGCACCAGCAACGACAAGCAGCGGCGCGATTCGGACACCAAGTGCCACGGGTTCCTGGCCATGTTTTGCCGTGACGCGCAGAGCGGCGAGATCGTGCGACTCGACAAACAGGTCAAATGGCAGCTCGAGCCGAAGAAAAAGCAGTACACGGAGCACCCATTCCCCACTGCAGAAGAGCGCGCGCTGGCGCAGCAGCAGGCGCAGCAGCTGATGGACCAGATGAAACAATGTCCGATGCCGCAGTCGACCGCTGGACATCCTACTGGCCCCGATACGTCCCACTGCCAGCTGAGTTCGCCTCAGCTCGACATCAAGCAAACCGATCAGCACGCGACGGTGGCGGGGCACGATACTCAGAAAAGCAGCATCGTGCTGTCCCAGACCTGCAGTGATCCGCAATCCGGCGACATCTGTGAGATCGACTACGGCTTCGACGTGTGGCTCACGAGCGATGACATCCAGGGTGTCGACGAGCGCAACACCTTCACTAAGAGCTACCTGTCAGCACAAGGCCTGGACGCGAGCAATCCGCAGATACAGGGGATGATGCAACAGTTCATGGCGCCCTATGGCGATTCTTTGAAGCAGCTGCAGAGCAAGAGCGCCGAGCTGAAGGGCTATCCGCTGCGCACCGAGTTCTACATGACATTCGGTGGGCCCCACTGCAGCAGCGCACGCGGGGCGCAGACGCAACAGGCGCAGGCACCAGCACAGGGTAACGCGGCCAGCCGCAGCGGCGGCTTCATGCACAGCCTCACCGCCAACGCCGTAGGTGGTGCTCTCGGCGGACTGTTCCACCGCAATGCAAATATCGACACGAGCTCAGTCGGCGGCCAGGTCGCCTCCAACGCGGCTAACCAGACGGCTGATGCGGCCACCAATGCGGCAGCCAATGCCGCTGGCAACGCGGCCGGCAACGCGACCACGGGCGCCGTCAGCGCCAATGCACCGGCCGCGGGCACCACTGCCCCCGCGCCCTCCGATAAGGTGCGCGTGGTCTCGTTCTCGACCGAGACTACCTCGATCAGCACCGCGACGATCGCGGCTGACCAGTTCGATATTCCCGCCGGCTGGCAGCTGCAGGCGCTGCAGGCACGGAAGGAGAAGGAGCAGCAATTCACCTGCCCCGCGACTCATAACTGAAATCAGCCCTAACGGGCGAGCCCAAGCGCGCGCCGCCGGCGGCCCGCGACGCGCCCAAGCAGTCGTTCAATGACCCTTGAGTAGCCGAGCGGTGCCAACAGCAACGCCCGTGGCAGTGCAATCGCCCGCGGGCTTGCCGTAGAGAGGACAGTCAGCGCGCGATCGACAGCGGCTCAGCGATGCTCTCGAGCGATTTTTGCTCGGCATCGATCCCGAGCTTCATCTCCATCACCGCAGCCACCACCAGCAACGCGCCCGCGAGCGCATAACCATAGCTCAGCGGCACGCGCGAGCCCAACCCAATCAGCCAGCCAAACAGCAGCGGCGAGACGATACCACCGATCGCCGTTCCGAGCGCGTAGAAGCAGGCGATCGACAGTGCGCGCGTCTCGAGCGGAAAGATCTCGCTGGCGGTGAGATAGGCTGAGCTCGCCGCTGCCGAGGCAAAGAAGAAGATCGCTATCCAAGCGCCGGTCTGGGCCCCGACCGATAGTTTGCCCGCTGCAAACAAGGCGGCCGTGAGCAGCATGAGCACGGCGCTTGCACCGAAGGTACCGGCGATCATCCTGCGACGGCCGACCGTATCGAACAGTGCGCCGAGCAGCAGTGGCCCGCAAAAGTTCGCGAGCGCGAACGGCAGCACGTACATGCCCACGCGTGGCTGGGCGACATGATAGAAGTGAGTCAACACCAGCCCGTAGGTGAAGAACACGGCGTTGTAGAGAAACGCCTGCGCCACCATCAGCGTGAACGCCAGCACGCTGCGGCGCCGGTACTGGTAGACGATCGCGCGCAGGATGAGGCCAAGGCCGAATACCTCGCGTGGATGCACGGACAGCCTCTCGCCCGCGGGGCGCAAAGGTCGGCCGGTGAGCGCTGTCACCTCGGCTTCTACGGCGCTGACGGTGCGCTCGGCCTCCGCGGCTCGACAATGCGTCACGAGCCAGCGCGGACTCTCGGGAACGTATCGACGCAGCAGCAACACTCCGAGTCCGAGAGTGCCACCGACGCCAAATCCGAGCCGCCAGCCGACGTCGGGGGCAAGCCAGTGCGGATCGAGCAGCAACAGCGAGGCCACCGCGCCGAAAGCCGCGCCGATCCAGAAGCTGCCGTTGACGATCAGATCGATCCGGCCGCGGTATTTGGCCGGGATCAGCTCATCGATCGCGGAGTTCACGGCGGCATACTCGCCGCCGATGCCAAAGCCGGTCAGCAACCGAAACGCCCCGAAGCTCGCGAAATTCCACGACAGTGCGCTCAGCAATACGCCTGCAAGATAGGTGCATAGGGTCGCGTAGAAGACGCGGCGACGACCGACGCGATCCGTGAGCCACCCCCAGGCCAGCGCACCGATCACCGCACCGAGCACGTAGAGTGAGGCGGCACCACCCAGATCAGTGCTGGTGAGACCGAGGGTGCTGTGGCTCTGTAGCGCCGGACCGATCGAGCCGACAATCGTCACCTCGAGGCCATCGAGCACCCAGGTGATCCCGAGAGCAATCACCAGCAATAGATGAAAGCGGCTCCAGGGCAGGCGGTCCAGGCGCGCCGGGACATCCGTCGTCAGCGGCGCTGCCGCGGTAGACACGCGCTTCACCTCCACGCGGGCGCACCTCCAGCGATGGTCAGCGGCATTCTCCGGAGGGCGGTCTCCCGGTACGAGTCGGAATCGGCGCTGAGTCTTCGCGCGGCTCCGCCCGAGAGCCGCCGGCTCGTCGTCCTACAGCACGCGCCTTTCCGTGAGAGGTACTACAACTGCTCGCGCGAACCGACAGGCTGCGCGTCGCTATCGGCACCCGCGGCCGTGACACGCGGTGCCAGCGCACGCGATTCGCTGCACCAGGCGTGAAAGCAGTTCAGGTGCATCGGCAGCGGCGTCCAGCGGCCGCGCGGTACCGGGCATTCGACCTCGAATTGGATTTCGGTGCTGCCGATACAGCGGTCGCAGCACGCGCACAGACTGCCATCGCCCTTGCCACCGTACAGGCGATAGCCCTCGGCGGCCGGCAAATGGCCGGAACGGATGCGACTACGAATGAGTTCGCTCAGTTCCAAGTGAATCACCGGGAGAAAGACGTGCGCCGTGAGCCGGGGCAGCCCATATATACTCGCGCCTACCGGCAATGACAAGCGGCACTGACAACCCGCGCGCTGGTTCGCTGCCCAGCCTCGCAGGTCAACCAACAAAACGTGATCCGCAGCGACCGGTCGCACGCCGCGCCCGGCTGCTCGAGGGCATCCAAGTCGCTTCCTTCCCTGAGCCTGAGTGCAATCGATCCTCGGCGGGAGTACTCTCCGACGGCCGGTGCCGCTCGATGTGCTTGAAGACGCCGGCGACAGATGCGTGCTCTGAGCTTCGCGACCGTTCTGGCTCTGCTTCTTGGTCTGGCCGCAGCGACTTCAGGTCGAGGCGCCTATGGTGCGCCGCCCGGCAACGTCGCCGGCACGCCGAAGATCACCGCGAGCACGCCGATCACCGCCAACAAGGATCTGCCGTATCCCGCCGAAGTCGCGTTGATCGATGCGCCTGCGGCGTGGAGCTACCGGCAAAATCCAACACGGCTTCCCCTGTACTACTCCGACGACGATCCCCCTGGGAAGTCGGTCTGCTTCGGCGTGTGTAATTGGAGCTGGATTCCGCTGCTGGCGCCGCCAGACGCCAAGCCCGTCGGCGATTGGACGATCCTCGTGCGCACCGACGGCAAACGGCAGTGGACGTTCCAGCGGCACCCGCTGTACACGCACATCCACGATACTCCGGACGTCGCGCTGGGTACGGGCGCCCAGGGCTGGCACATCCTTCCGCAGTTCCCGCAGCCGACTACGGCCGCCCCCTAACGCGGCTGCCATCGCACGCGTTGCCTCCCGCCCCGGAGGTGCATCAATCCCTTCGCGTTCATTACTAATTCATAGTTGACACGTCGCGGCACGCGCCTGACGGCGTGTGACCGAATAAGCATCTCGATCACGGTGCTGCGGACATAAGTCGGTCTTACGGTCAAGCGCGCGCGACGCCGAGTGAGCGCCGTCTCGGAATTGCTGGTTGCGTCAACTGCGGTTATGGCAAATCTGCAGTCAGCCCAAATAGTGCGGCAGTAGAGTTGCGCGCACAGCTAAGGAGTGCGCGCTCAATGATTCGCCTCGGTACGAGTTGACCGATGACGCAGGCGTCACAACGCTCTCTGCCACCGATGATGCGTCTGGCCGGTGCCTGCGCTCGTGCACTGCTACAGCGAGCGACGGGCGGCAGCGTCGTCGCGCGGGCGATGCTGGTGTTGCTGGCGGTTGCAGCCCTCGCAGCCGCCAACCTCGGCGTCAAGCGCCCGGTCATCGCGAGCAGGGGAATTGCGGTGGGGACCGCGGTGACCGCGCCGGTGACCGCACCGGTGACCGCGCCAGCAATCACGCCAGCGATCGCGCCGGTGACCGTGCCAATGAACGCGCTGGCGACACGCCCGCTCGCCGCTGCCTCCGTGGCGCCAGGCGTAGTACCCGCCTCGGCGGTGGCCGCCACAACCAATCGCACGCACTACGTTCTGATCAACCCGCCCACGCACCCTGCCCGCAGTCCCGATGCGGCACCGCTGCTGGTGGCACTGGAGCTGTTCCAACGGGCCGTTGAAGATCGGGTGGCCGGTGACTCGGACGCAACCAAAGCCGAATTCAATCAATCGGTGCTGAATCTGGATCGTGCCACCGGGGCGCTCAGGGTCGGAGCGAGCGCGCTCGCAGGATCTTCGGCGGCCGCCCTCACGTCCTCGATCAATAGCTATCGCGTTCACGGCAACGACCTCGTCAGCGCCGCGGATCAGTTCCGCACGGCGCTGACGAGCTACGGCGCACTATTGCGATCGCTCACGGCGCGCGTTGCTCAATCCATCGACGCCACCGACACGCTGTTCGGACGACTGTTCGCGCAACCGGCGCTGTTGGAGCTGCATATCGATCTCGACGCGATTGCGCGCGATCCACCGCTGCTCGGCGCCGCGGGCAGCGAGAGCGGGGTAACCGTGCCCACGGCGGGCGCCGCTGCAGCTGCAGCGAATGCTCAAGACGCCAGCGCGCCGAGCACCGAGCAGCGGGCCCTTTCGAGTCTCGAGGCGCACGAAGGGGCGCTGGCGCACTACCGAGGCGACGGCTGGTACGAGGCGATGCACGAGGATTTGCTACGCCTGGTAACTCTGCGCGGCACGATACTGGGGCTGAGCATCCAACTGCGAGCGCGCACGCGCGCCTTGAGCGAACAGAACGTCACCATTGCCGCGGTCATACCGCGTGAGCTCGAGCTCCCGCAGCTTGTCGCTCGCACCTCGGACGTGCCTCGGCGGGCGCCGCGCCTTGCGGCCCCCTCCCCGAATGCGACCCCCGACCATCCACAGCACCCGCAAAGCGCGCTCCCACAGCCTACGGCCTCTATTCAGCCGGCCGTATCGGCGCCGCGTCCGGCGATGCTGCCGACCGGCGCACCGTCGCATCGATGGACCGAGCGGGTCACCGTCGCTGCCGCCCTGCTCCTGCTGTACCTGCTGTTAGGGACTGCCGTAGGGATCGTACTGCCGGTGCGCCGCTTGATTCGTGCTACCAAGCTGCTCGCTGCGGGCAACGACCAGGTGCAAGTCGCACGTGGCGGGCTCAAGGAGCTCGACAGGCTGATAGTCGCCTTCAACACCATGGCTTCGACGCTGGCTCTCGCCAAGACCGAGGCGCGCGACTGCGAGAGGCAGTTCCGCTCCACGATCGCGGCGCAAACGCAGCGTCTCGAGGAGCTGGCGAAGCGCGATCCGCTCACCGGCCTGGATAATCGACGCGAGTTGCTGGCGCGGCTGCACGCCGCTATCGAGCGGGCCCAGGCGACCGACCAGCTGGTCGGCGTGTTGTTCCTCGACATTGACAATTTCAAGTACGTCAATGACAGCATGGGGCATCTGTTCGGAGACCGAATGTTGATCAGTCTCTCCCAGCGCCTGCAGGAGACCACACAGGCCTTCGGTCATGCCGGCAGGCTCGGTGGTGATGAGTTCACGGTCATCATCGATCGAGTGCATGGCATCGACGAGATTCAGGCGGCGGGAGCGGCCGTGCTGCAGGCGTTCCAGGAGCCCCTCGCCGTCGACGGTCACGAGATCAATGCCAGTGTGAGTGTCGGAGCCAGCGTCTATCCGTACCACGCCCGCGACGCCGCCGCGCTGCTGCAGGCAGCAGACGCGGCGCTGTTTCGCGCCAAGGCGCTCGGACGCAGCAAGCTATCCGTCTATACGGCAGAGCTCGCCGAGCTGGGGGCCGCCAAGATGACGACCGAACAGGGTTTGCGGCGGGCGATCGAGCGAGGTCAGTTCGAGCTGGTATTCCAGCCCGAGGTGAGCGCGGCCAACCTCGGAGTCGCGGTGGTCGAGGCGCTGATTCGCTGGCGTATGCCGGACGGCAGCCTGCTGGTACCGGAGCAGTTCCTGTCGATCGCCGAAGAGTCGGGGCTGATCGTGGACATCAGTAACTGGGCGCTACAGGCAGCCGTCGAGGCGGCGGCGCGCTGGTATCACGGTGCCTGGCCGGAGGTGCGGGTCGCCGTCAATGTCTCACCCAAGCAGCTGCTGGATCAGCGCTTCGTCGATCGGCTGCAGGCACTGTTGCAGGAGCATCGGCTGCCGACGCGTTGCATCGAGATCGAATTGACCGAGTCGGTATTGCAGACCGGACCCGCTACGATTGAAGCGCTGAAGCGGTTGCGGGCAAAGGGCGTTGCGATCGCCCTCGATGACTTCGGCACCGGCTACTCCTCGTTCGCCTCGCTGGAGCGACTGCCACTGACCCGCGTCAAGCTCGACCGCAGCTTGATCGCGAGCATCGACGTCAGTCCCCGCTCAGCCGCGATTGCGCGCGGCATCATCAGCATGTGTCAGGGCCTCGGACTGGAGATCACTGCCGAAGGCGTCGAGCGCACGGCGCAATTGGCCCTGCTGGTCGGTCATCGTCTGATGTACCTGCAAGGGTACCTGTTCGCTCGCCCGGTAGCGCGCGAGGAGCTCATGCCGCTCATAAGCAAGGTCACCGAGCGGGCGCAGGCATTGCTGGTGAGCTCGCAACTGCTCAGCACCCCCAACGCCGGGCCATCGCCCAATGTCGTGGAGCTGGCTACCGGCTCAGCGCGGCGAGTCTCGGAAGCGGGTTAGTCACAGGGGCGCCGGCGCCGTCTCCGCCGCGCCGGTTGACGCGCTCAGATTCAGATCGTCTTAGGAGGGCGCAGGCGCGCCGATGACCCGAACTTAGGTCGCAGCATGGCGCGAGTGCGCATGCTCGCCTCGTCCTTCTCATCGTAGACCTCGACGCGATTGCGTCCGCGCCGTTTGGCGCGGTAGAGCGCTGCGTCGGCGGCCTGCTGCAGCACTTCGAGCGAGTTGAACTCGGGCCCGAGCGTGGCAACGCCGAAACTCGCCGTGACCGGCCGCCGCTCCCGGCCAGCTTTCAGATGCTGCTGCAGGTGTTCGCGCAGCTCCTGCGCTCTCTGCACCGCGCTCGCCAGCGGCACTCCCAACGCCAGCATGAACTCCTCTCCGCCCGTGCGGCCGAGCAGATCCGATTGCCGTACGTGTTTGCGGGTCAGGGTCACCAGATCACACAGCACCCGGTCGCCCTCGGCGTGACCAAAGTCATCGTTGATGTGCTTGAAGTGATCAAGGTCGAAGCAGATCAGCGTCAGCGGCGTGCCCTCCGCCTGGGCTCGTTCGATTGCCGTCTGCACTAGCGGCAGCAAGCCTCGTCGGTTGTAGATGCCAGTGAGCGCGTCGGTCACCGCCAGGTATTCGGCGTGCCGTCGTGCCTGATCGAGCTGCTGGGTGCGCTCCGCAACCGTGCGCTCGAGCTCCTGCTGGCGGCGCTCGAGTATCTGACGCGCGTTGCTCTCAGCGCGCTCTGTGGTCTGCTTCAGAGCCCGAATGCGGTCGGCGAGCGCGAGTGACAGCAGTAGCGCATTCAGCGTCACGCCGAGCGTGATCCCCTGGCGCACGACCGGACCGAAGCCGATGACGCCGGCGGAGCTCAGCATGAAGGTCCCCATGCCGATCCAGACCGCCGCCTGCGCCAGCACGAAAAATCGCGCCTGCGGGTGCGCGCGCTGTAGTGAGATGCAACCGGCGAGCGCACCGCTCACGGGTGTTACCAGGCACAGCAGCGCCATCAGGCGATACAGCCACGTAGTCGGCGGCAACCAGCAGCACAGCGCCGTCGCAAGACTGACAGCGGCGACTGTGAGCAGCCATCGGTCCAGCCGCGGGATCGTTACCGTCTGGAGCAGCGCGCGCGCAAACAGCATATTAAGAGCAAAGCTGGCCCCCGCGAACAACATCAGTCCCTGGTTGGATGGCCACGTCCAGGACGGATACAGCATCCAAGGACCAAAACCGTCTATCACGGTGCAGGCCAGATAAGTCGCGGGCAGCAGCAGTACGTAGAAGAGGTAGGCGCGATGCCGGAGCGAGGCGAACAGCAGCAGGTTGTAGATGAGCAGCGCCCCGAACGCACCGCTGATGAGGCCGTTGAGCAGGAGGCTCGTGCGCTGCGAGTGTTCCAGATCTGCGGCACTCTCGAGCCGCAGCGGCACGAGCAGCATTCCCATGCGGCTTGTGACCCGCAGGTACAGCTCGTACTTGCCTTCGGGGGCAAGCTCGATCGGCAACACCGGATGGCCCGCCGCGACCACTTGCTCGCGCGCCGGCACCCGACTCCCGGCCTGGTGCTGCTGGCGTACGACGCCGTTCTGCACCACGTACAGCCGCACATCCTCGAGCGTCGGCTGCGCGATACTCAGGTACACGACCGTCGGTGCGGCCGCGCGGCTTTGCAGCGACCAATGCAGCCAGTAGGCCGAGGTACTCAGCCCGAAGTGGACGCTGGACGCATGCAGCGGCCGCAGATACCGGCTGGCATCGGCCATGAGGTCGTTGAGTCCAAGGGTGCCGGCGGCATCGGCGTAGTAGTCGACTTGAGTATCACCGGTCACCGGCGCATCGGCGCGGTAGCTCACCTGAGCGGCGGGGCTGATGCGCGGCAACGCGAGCACGGTCAAGGCCAGAACATACGTCAAGGCACCGCAGCGAATGCGGTGGAAGGGAGCCATTACATCTCCTCGCGCTGGACTGGCCGACGGGCATACGGGTGCAGGAGCCGACCTGCTCCGACCCGAACGCGTACTAATGAGAGCATCTGCGGGACGATTATTCCGTGCCATGCATCACGCCGAAGCTGTGCACGACGGAATCGTCACGGGCGCAGCCCGCGTGGCGCGCGCTTGTGACGTGCGTCACGGCACCGGTCGGGCTCAGGAGCCGGCTGATCCCGCCGCTGAGACCAAAACGCTCGCACCTCGGCTGACGATCAGGTACAGGCTGCCGAGCACCAGCCATCCGAGTACCACGTATGGCGCCAGATTGAACGGAAACCTCGGCATCGGGTACACCGAGCCGATCAGCGGCGCGAGCAGGCACAACACGCCGAGCGCGGGCACCGCGAGGTGATGCAGGCGGGAGAACTCGCTGCGATAGCGGCGGTAATAGAAAAACGGCGCGGCGCTCGCGACCAGCGCGTACACCAGCATCAGACCCAAGGACATGATCGTTCCGCCCAGATTCCAGACCGCCCAGGGGCCTTGCCAAGCTCCGACGGCGAGCCCGAGCGCGACCGCAAGTAGATAGTCGCAGACGATCGCATTGTGAGGCACACCGTAGCGATTGGCCCGCCCGAGAAACGTCGGCAGTATGCGCGCGCGCCCAAGCGCATACAGATTGCGCACGATCGACGCCTGGCCAGCCACGGCATTGGCGAACACACTGTTGAGGACGGTGATGTCCAACACCCAGGCCCACGAATTGCCCCAGGCACGGCGCGCGATGGTGTCAAACGGCGCCGGATTGTCGCTGATCGCCCCGGCGTCCAATCCAAAAGCGATGTCCGCCACATAGGCGCCGAACAGATAAAACAATCCGATCAGAACGATGGCGATCGAGATCGCCAGCGGGATGGTGACGCGCGCGTTGCTGGTCTCTTCGCCGAGGTTCGCCGCGGCCTCGAATCCGGTGAACGAGAGAATCCCGAATACCATTCCCGCGCTCACGAAAGCGATCCGTCCCGGGCCGCTCACGGGCTCGAATGCCTGCCAGGTATTAGGCGTACCACCGAACGCGACCGACCCGAACAGTGCCAGCATCACTGACATCTCGAGCACCAGGAATATCAGCGTCGCGCGGGTCGAGTGGTTCACGCCAAAGTAGGACAGCACGCTGACAAAGGCACCGATGGCGAGGAAGAAATACACCCACGACACATCCAGGCCGAACTGGCGCTGCAGGAACGTCGAGGCGATGATGCCGAAGCCGGCGTAGGTGATCGGAGAGATCATCGCGTAGGCAAGCAGCGCGATCCAACCTGCCATGAACCCGGCCCGTGGCCCGAGACCCTGAGAGGTGTAGGTAAACGCGAAGCTCGCGCCCTGCAGCTTTCTCGACAGCTGTATGACGCTCGCGCCGATCAGCAGACACGCGACCATCGAGGCGGCAAACGACAATGGAAAGGCTCGGCCACCGAGCCGCGCCGCCGGAACGACGTTGTAGTAGACGCTGACCGCCGGTCCCATGAAGGCGCACGACATCGCCAGCGCGCCGAAGAAGGCGACGCTGTTGGGCCGCAGCCGTCGGCCGCCGGTCTTCTCGCCCGTGGTCGCGGTCGGTTCCTGCTGGGGGGCCAGAGGGGTTTCCATAGGCGCGCGATCAACCCTGCGGAAATGCGCCCACATGCGCACACACGGCCGCCGCCCACTCGCTGCCACATTCGAGCTGCTGCTCGAGGCTCGAGCCATCACGCGCGCGTGCCAGAAATCCCGCGATAACCGCATCGCCGGCGCCGAGGGGGTCGACCACCTCGCCTTGCACGCGCGACGGCACGCACACCATACGTCCGTTCGTCATGGCGGCAACGCCGCATGCAGCGCGTGTGGCGAGCGCACTGCCCGCCCCGAGACGCCGCACCTCGAGCAGCAACTCCGCCACCGCCCGATCAGGCAACCGTGCGCCCACGGAAATGAAAGCGGCGTGGCAGGCCGCTAGCAAAGAAGCATACCTTTGCAGTGCCGAGCGCTCGCGCACGCTCCCCAGGTCCACGGATATCGGCACCGCGAGAGCGTTGAGCGCACTGAACAGCTGCTGCGCCTGACCGGTGATCGACAGGTGGATCCAACTCGCCCGAGAGCGCGCGAACGCCAGCAACTCCGGCGTCACTGCCAGCAGATCGCTGACTCCGTAGACCTCATTGACGATGCGGTAGTCGCCCGCGAGCAGGGCGACGTCGGTGACACCGGTCGCTCCCGGCAGCCGTCGCACGCATTCCGTGTCGACGCCCGCCGACCGCAAAGCTCCCAGCACCCGCTCTCCATAGCGATCGGAGCCTACCACCCCCGCGTACGCAGCCGGCAATCCGTGCAGCGCCAGGTTCACAGCGACGTTCAGGGCGTTGCCGCCAACGTGCTCGGCCTTGATCGGCGCGAGGTAGCGATCAATGCAATTGTCACCGATCGACAGCAGCATGCCAGCGGGCCATCTAGTAGGAAACGCGCTTGTAGTAGCGTCGAGTGGTGAGGGGGTGATCGCGGATGATCTCGAGGTGCGCGCTCACGCGCTCGAGCACGGTTGCGAGCAGCACGGGTCCCAGCAGGGCGCGAACACCAGCACTGATCCCGGACAGCGCGCAGGCGCCCGTGTCGATGATCGTCAGCAGATTGGTGTACTGAACGCAAAACCGCTCCACGCGCTCGACCAGCGGGCGCGACGCGTCCTCGCCCTTGAGCAGCAGCACGTGCACCCCTTTCTCGACGAGCTCGAGCGTGCCGTGAAAGAAATCGGCGGCGTGCACCGGACGGGTTCGAATCCACTGCATCTCCTCGAGGATGCACATCCCGTAGTAGTGCGCCTGCGGCCAGCACAGGCCGGCGCTCGAGATGATGTGATAGTCGTGGGCCGCGAGGGTACGCGCATGATGCTCGGCCCGCGGCTCGAAGGCGCGCTTGACCTCTAGCAACAAGGAAGGGATCCCCTCGAGCTCCCGCGCGACGCGCTCGTAGTCACCTGCCTCGCCGCGTGCCTTCATCACGCTCAAAGCGATAAAAAGCGACTGCAGGTAGAACGATTCGCTCGAGGTGTCGTCGGCGGCCGCATTCACGAAGCGGTGGTCCGCGGCGGCGGCGAGCGGACAGTCGCCGCGGCCGGTCAGGGCGATCGTGGTGGCGCCGCGGGATTTGGCGTATTCGAGCACCTTGAGGCTCTCCTTGGTGGTTCCGGACAGCGACGGAATCACGACCAGGGACCTGTTGCTCAGGTGGCGGTGGCCGCTCAGACACAACTCGGCCGGCCGAACGCAAAACGTCGGCAGGGTCGAGCGCTGACTCAGCAGCAGCGCAGCCGGCTGCATCAGGATTCCCGCACCTCCCGTGCCTGCGAAGAACAAGCTGTCGGAGCCAGCGCCTAAACCCGCAGCGATCGCAGCATCGAGCGACGACCGCAGGCCAACGGCGCCGGATTGGACGCGTAGAAACTGCGCTGCATCGAAATTCTTCACGTACGAACCTCCCAGCGAGCCAACTTATTTGAATGGTGTCGCTCGCGGAGATCAATCCGGCCGCGGACGATGACCGCTGCGCGCCGCCGCAACCGAGGCCGCGGTTCGGGGCAGTGTCCAAAGAATCCACTTAAGTATAAATAAGCAAGTTATTGTTTATATTAATAACCATGCCGAAGATGAAGCAGAAATAGACACGCGGCTGGCGCCCACCGAGCGGGCTTGAAGCCCGAGGTTCCCGCGGTCGCCGTGGCGGCGTTGATGGGCCGGCGGCTTCGGTCCCGGGCGCATCGAGTCAGAACGCTACTGCGCGCGCCGCTCAGCGGCCGCCGCGAGCAGCGCTTTCCTGCAGGGCGGCGGACTCATTGCACCAATCGTCGTAGCACTCCCCGTGCATACGCGGCGCACCCGCGGTGACGATAGTGTCACCTGTGCTGCATATACAATACACGGTCGCGCTCGTAAATTGAACGATTATTCTGCCGGTAGGTTGTTGTCACCGGTAACTCAGGGTAACCTCGCGCGCGTGACCCGGAAGACGCGCAAACCCAATAGTCGAGATCGGCTCAAGAAAATCCCCATCTCTTGCTACCTCGAGCGCGAGGACTACCTGGCGCTGAAGGCACTGAGTGCACACACTGGCGTACCGCAGCAGGTCTATTTGCGCCGCGCCCTCGCTTACATCCTCAAACTCAATGATACCGAGCAAATGCGTGCTGCGGCCGCGAAGGTACGGGCGCGCACGCGTGAGTTGGCGGAACTATCAGCCCGGTTCGCGGCTCTGTCTGCCAGGGTCCATAGCCGCAAGGGCGGCGGCAGAGGCTAGCCGCCCAGCTGCCTCACAGCCCCAGAAAGGATTTTCTCACCGCGTCGTCGCGCAGCAGATCGCGGCCCGGGCCGGAAAGCGTCACCCTGCCCTTCTCGAGAACGTAAGCGCGATCCACAACCTCCAGTGTCTGGAACACATTCTGCTCGACCAGGATGAGCGCGATGCCCATCGCGCGGATCGTCCCAATAAGGCCAAACAGATCGTCCACCATTTTGGGCATCAGGCCGAGCGAAGGCTCGTCCAGGACCAGCAGACGTGGATTGCCCATCAGGCCGCGGGCGATGGCCAGCATCTGCTGTTCGCCGCCGCTCATCGAGCCTGCCAGTTGATGGCGCCGTTCGGCAAGACGCGGAAACAAAGCGAACACGCGTTCGAGATTGACGGCGTAACTGTGCCGGGCGCGCCGGGCATAGGCGCCCAGCTGCAGGTTCTCGCTCACACTCATGCGAGGGAAGAGCAGCCGCCCTTCTGGTACCAGAGTGATTCCGAGCTCGACGATCCGGTGCGACGGCAGCGACGTCACGTCGTCGGCATCGAACCGCAGCCGGCCCTGCGCCGGCGGCAGCACTCCAGCGATCATCTTGACCGTGGTCGATTTTCCGGCCCCGTTGGCTCCGAGCAGAGCGATCGCCTCGGCGGCACGGACCGTGAAGGACACATCCTCGACCGCGATCACGCCGTCATAGGCAAAGGCGAGCCCTTGGGCATCGAGCAGCGGAGAGACGCCCGCGGTCATCGCACCGGCTCTGAAACCGAGCCGAGCTCGAAGGGCTTGCCGAGATAGGCTTCGATCACGGCCGGGTCGTGCGCCACATCGAGCGGCGGACCTTGAGCAATGAGGCGACCGGCCGCGACTACAAACACGACGTCGGACATCCTCATCACCGCTTGCATGTCGTGCTCGGCCAGAAACACGGTCGTACCGGTGCGCCGCACCGCCTGGATCATGTCCATCATCTCTCGAGTCTCGGTCGGATTGAGGCCGGCACACGGCTCATCCGCCAGCACGAGCCGTGGCCGCGTCGCCAACGCTCGGGCCAATTCGAGGCGCCGTAGATGCCCGACGGGCAACGAGGCGGCCGGCTGATCCGCCAGCGCGGACAGGCGCGCGAGAGCGAGCGCATCCATCGTCAGCTGGTGAGGGTCGCGGGAGCCGTCACGCCCGAACAGCGCACCGACCAAAACGTTGTCATAGACGCTGAGACCATGGAACGGCCTGGCGATCTGGAACACGCGCGCGATACCCGCGCGGCTCAGCCGATGGGTCGGCAAACCGTCGATGCGCGTGCGCTGGTACCAGATCTCGCCCGAGTTCGGTGCCAAATACCCGGTCACGAGGTTGAAGAGGGTCGATTTGCCAGCGCCGTTCGGCCCGATGATGGCTGAGATGCTGCCGCTTCGTAGCTGCAGGTCGATCTGATCGATGGCCTTGAGCCCGCGAAACTGGCGGCTCAGACCAACCAACTTCAGAACCGCTTCATCGGTCTGTGGACAGGCCGGCGCGGGCGGCTGCTCGGCTGCGGTTACGGCTCGCTCTTCCGGCATCGGCGTGCCGACCACCGTCAGGATGCGTCGGTGCCCGCGCATCAAACCCATCAGGCCGCTCGGCAGCAGGAACACGAGCGCAATGATGATGATTCCTGTCATCAGCATGTGGATCTGAAGCAAGCCACCGAGCACGACTTGATTCAGAACGGCCATGATGGCCGCTCCGAGCACCGGACCCGCCAGCGTCCCCATGCCGCCGAGCAGCGCATAGACAACGACGTCGAACGACAGCTGCGACCGGAACACTGAGCTCGTGGTGACGTAACCGAGGTTGAAGGCGTAGGCTGCGCCGGCGAGTCCGATCAGGAGCGCGCTCACAATGAATCCCACGAGCTTATAGCGCTCCGTCGGAACGCCCAGCATGCGGGCGGTGTCCTCGTCCTCGCGAATGGCGATCAGTCCGTAGCCCAGGCGCGAATAGCGCACCGCCGCCGCAATGCTCAGCGCAATCACGGCGAGCGCCAGGAATACGTAGAAGAAGAAGCGTTCCGGCGCCGCGGCCGTCACCGGATCGATCGTAACGCCGACCGCACCCTCAAACACGTCGAGGCCGCTCGAAAGCTCCGCGAGAATCAGGCTGACGCCCAGCATCGCGATCGAGAAGTAGGCCCCTCGCAATCGCAAGATCGGATACCCGATGATCGCAGCCAGTAAGCTCGCCGCGATCCCGCCCATCGCCAGTGCCACAGCCAGACGCAACGCGGGGTCAGCGATCTGAACGTGCTCCTGCATCAGGGCCGCCGTGAACGCGCCCAGGCCCAGAAAGGCCGCCGAGCCAAAGCTCCAGTACCCGGCAAAGCCTCCGAGGATGTTCCAGGCGATCGCGAGCGCGGCACCGAACAAGATGGTTTGCGCGACGCGCAGAGCGAACGGAGATGCGATTAGGGGCAGCACGGCGAGCGCGCCCAAAACCGCAGCGCCAGCGATCCCCGTCCTGACGGCTCTCCGGGAGAGCGGTCGCTTCATCGCGAGCCGTGGAAGGCGCTTCCCAGCAGGCCGTGGGGTCTGAGGAGAAGCATCAGCACCAGCACCAGAAATGCCACCGCATTCGGATAGGCCGGCCCGACGAATGCGCCGGTTAGCGCGCTGATGATGCCGAGCAACAGGCCACCGAGCAGCGCGCCCGCAGCACTACCCGCGCCGCCCAGGACCACGACCACGAAACCAAAGATAGTCCAGTCCTCCTGGCTCGAGGGTGCAAACGGAAATAGCATCCCGATGAGCACCCCGGCCGCCCCGGCAAAGGCAGCGGAGAGGCCGAAGCTGATGGCATAAATCTGATCGGTATCGACGCCACACAGCCGCGCAGCCAGCTCGTGTTCCGCCGTCGCTCGAATGCTGCGGCCGATCGGCAGGCGGCGTAGCACCCATGCCAGGATAGCGATGAGCACGCAGCTGATTGCGAAGGCGATGAGCTGCAGACGATTGACGGTGATTCCGCCGAAGCGGTCAAAGCTGTTGGCGTAATCCGGTCGGACGCTCTGATTATCGGCAGAGAACACCAATGTGAACAGGTTCTGAAGTATGAGCGCGACGCCATAGGTGACCAGCAGCGACGACAGCAGACTGGCGCGCCGTATCGCCGGCGAGATCAGAAAGCGCTGATAGAGGTATCCGACCCCGAAGCAGATGGCTGCGATCAGGGGCAGTGCGAGCAGCGGGTCAAGGCCGATCGTCCGCAGCGCGACCAGCGCAAGGTAGGCGCCGAGGATGATGAGCACGCCATGGCTGAGATTGATTACGCCAAGCACGCCGAAGATCAGAGAGAACCCCACGGCCGCTAGCGACAGAACAGAGCCTTGCAGCACACCGTCGACGAGCGCCTGGAACAGACGATCTAGCAAGGTTTAGCGCGTCGCCCAGTTTGGGATCGGGTAGACGAGCTGAGCGGTCGCGACCTTGGGGGGAAACACGACCTCGAGCCCGCTCGGCTGCACTTGGCTGATCACCGCGCCCATCAGCACCGCATCGCCATCGCCATCGGCGGTGAATTTCACCTGACCGTAGAACGATTCGTAATTCAGCGCCGCGAGCGCATCTCGCACCTTGTCCGGCGCCAAGGTACCCGCGTCCTGGATCGCCTTGACGTAGCAGGTAATGCAGAGCGAAGCGCCAGCGGTGTGATAGGTTTCCTTTCGATCAGTCACCGTTGTGTAATAGTTATAGTAATTAGCCGTTGATCCGAAGAATGGATCGCCAAATCTGTAAGTTGGCTTCCAGTATTGGTTGAAGGTAAGACCCTCGGCATATTTGCCCAGATTGGCACGAAATGCCGGAATCTCGGGACCGAGTGCGAGGAACAACAGCTTGACGTCCGTTCCCGTGGCGACCAGCTGCTGTGTGACGAGTGCCGAATCCTCCTGGTGCGTGGTGCAGATCAGCGCGTCGGGCGTGCGCAGGCGCAGGTCGCTGACCACGCCGGAGACGTCGGTTAAGGTCGGGGGCAGACGATACGTATTCAGGATCTGAATGCCCGCCGCGCGCAAGTACTCCACGCTGCCGTCCGCCTGACCCTTGGAGAACGGATCGTTGGTCGCCACGATCGCGCAGGTTCTTACCTGGCCGTGCATCGACTTGAACATCTCCACCAGCGTAACCAGCTGCCTCGACGCCCGCGGATATATCCCAAACATGTAGCGAAAATGCCGCGTGAAAATCTGGTCGGCACCACCGCCGGCCTGCACCATTGGCCTTCGGGCGCGTTCTGTAAGCGCCGCGGTTGGGAGAACGATGGCGCTCGAGAACGACCCCAGGAAAAAGTCCGTTCCCGAATCAAGCTGCTTTTGGATCAGCGTCACCGCCCTTTGTGGGTCACTGGCATCATCGAATAGTTGCAGCTCGAGCTTGTAGGCGACTCCAGCGACCTTCACGCCACCAAGGTGCTCGTTCACATATTTGACGGCGACCTTGTAGCCCTCGAGCACGTTGAGCCCGGTATCGCTCTCCTTGCCGCTCATCGGTACCGACCCACCGAGCCTGATGGTGTTCTGCGCGCTGGCGAGGACATCGTCCGAGCCCAGCAGCGCAGCAGCAGCGCTACCCGTTTTGAGCGCATCGCGGCGACTGATCAACATTGTCCGCTGTGTCCGGCTGTGCTGATGCGATAGCAGCAGCCCAGACTCTACTTACATCCAGGAATTCTCACAAGAAGCAGCTCCGGCGGTATGATCGGAACGAATCCTGCAGGAGAGTCCCGTGCGCACGTTCTTTCATGACCGCCAACTCAGCCATCATCCGCGCACCTATTACTCACGCGGCAAGATGCGCGAGCCGCAGGAGGTGCCGGAGAGAGCTCAGCGTCTGCTGCAAGCGGCGCGCAGTCTGGGTTTCCGTATTGAGGCCCCGAAGGATGCGGGCCTCGAACCGCTCCTTGCGGTACACAGCGCTCCATATGTCGCGTTCCTGGAGCAAGCCTATGCGCGCTGGAAAGAGATACCCGAGGATTGGGGCGATGAGGTCGCGTCGAACATTTTCGTGCGCGAACCGAATGCGTTGCGCGGAATTCTCGCTCAGGCTGCCCGGTATCTGGCGGACGGCAGCTGCCCGGTCGGCCAGCACACATGGCGATCTGCTTATTGGTCGGCACAGAGTGCGGTAGCGGGCGCTCGGGCGATCATTGAGGGGGCGTCGGCGGCATACGCGCTGTGTCGCCCGCCTGGTCACCATGCGCGCAAGGACGCGGCCGGTGGGTTCTGCTATTTGAATAACGCGGCCATCGCCAGCCAGGAATTGCGCACGCGGTTCTCTCGGGTCGCTATTCTCGACACAGATATGCACCACGGACAGGGCGTACAGGAGATCTTCTACGAGCGCAGTGATGTCTTTTATGTCTCGATCCATGGCGATCCGACCAACTTCTATCCGGCGGTAGCCGGATTTGCCGATGAGCGCGGCATGCATGCAGGCGTCGGCTACAACCTGAATCTACCCATGCCTCACGGCTCAAGCGAAGCGCTGTTTCTCGCGAAGCTGGACGAGGCTCTGGACGCCATCAGGCGTTTCGATGCCGGCGCCATCGTGCTTTGCCTCGGTTTTGACATCTACGAGCTTGATCCGCAGAGCAAGGTCGCCGTCAGCCGATCAGGTTTCGCAGCCATGGGGCAGGCTATTCGACAGCTACGTCTTCCCTGTCTGATCGTGCAGGAGGGGGGATACCATCTTCAGACTCTCGAGGAAAATGCCGAGGCGTTCTTCGCCTCACCTGCGGCATGGAAGATCGCAGAGAGGCTATCCGTCACCCCCCACGGCATCGCACCATGAGCGAGCGGCGAAATACAGCCACGGGCGAGCCCAGTCCGACGATCTCGACAGCGCAGCGTCAACGCGAGGCGTCAACCGCCTAGCCTTCAGCCGGCTGCGTCGGCGTCAGGCTATGCGCCCCCACCGGCTGTTGGTGTAGAATGCGCGCCCCTCCTGGTGCGGGGTGGAGCAGTCTGGCAGCTCGTCGGGCTCATAACCCGAAGGTCGCAGGTTCAAATCCTGCCCCCGCTACCAACAACATCAATGACTTACGATCCAGCTAAGCTCCCCGATTTTTCAACTGTGCCCAAAACGTGCCCAGAAATTTCAGCACCGGACACAGTTAAGGCACGGAGACGCTCGGCATAGGGCGCCAAGTGTTCGGCGGCGAGGTGCGCATAACGGCGCACCATCTCCACCGATTCCCAACCCCCCAGCTCCTGCAGAGCGTAAAGAGGCGTCCCCGCCTGCACGTGCCAGCTTGCCCAGGTGTGGCGCAGGTCATGCCAGCGGAAATCTTTGATGCCCGCCCGCCTGAGTGCCGCATACCACCCTTTGCCGCTGACTTGCCCAATGGGTTTCCCCCGAAAGCTGAACACGTGTGTCGGGTGCGTTCCCTTCTGCTTCAGTACGAGAGCTAGCGCCGCCGCATTCAGCGGGACGGCGATGGCCCTACGTGCCTTGGCTTGATCGGCATGCACCCAAGCGAGCCTGCGTTCCTCATCGATCTGCGACCACTGTAGATCGGTGACATTCGACGCCCGAAGTCCCGTGGCGAGCGAAAATGCCGCCGCGTCTGCCAAACGCGGCGATAGCGCGCGCAGTAGCCTCTTCGCTTCCTCAGGTGTCAGAAAACGGACGCGGCGGGTCGGCTCCTTGAGCATGCGCACATGAGGCGCCCGATCCAACCATTCCC
>JASHTF010000171.1 GCA_030040715.1 Gammaproteobacteria bacterium
CCAAAGCCGAGCATGTCGATGAAGAAGGCACGCAGCCCTTGCTCGACCCGCGCGGAGCCGAGCATGCGATCGACCTGTCGTTGCAGACCCGCGGGTGTCAGCAGCGAACCCGAGCGCGCCGCGGCCAGCAGCTCGTTGTCGGGCGTGGTGTTCCACAGAAAGTAACTCAGGCGCGAGGCGCGCGAGTAGGCGTCGAGCTCGAGGACGTCGGGGTGCGCCGGCTCGAGTTGGCTGCTCTCCACTCGGAACAGGAAATCCGGCGCAACCAGCATGCGCGCGAGTGCCGCGCCGAGGCCCTCGCTGAAGCTGTGCAGTTGCTGTGCTGCCGCGTGCTCGGTGGCGACGTAGCCCTGGACTTCGTCAGCCGTCAACGGCCGGCGGAACAGCAGCAGCCCGACGCGGCGAATGAACGAACCGGCACAGAGATCATCGGCCGCATTTTCAGCGCGCGGCTGGCAACGTACCAGCTCGTCGCGGTGCCTCGGATCGACCACCTGGGAGGCGATCTCCTGCGCCAGCGTCTCGTCGCGCTCGAGCTCCGACGATCCCACGGTGAGCTTCCTGTTGCCGACCGCGAGCAAGCCATCCGCGCGGAAACCGGGGTCGACCTTGTTCTGCCCGATGTGGATGCTGTCGCCGAAGATGTCGTGGATCGAGCGCTGGTATTGCTCGGGCGTAAGACGCACCAACGTCATCGCCGCCTGCGCCATCGAGGGCAGCCCCGCGCACAGACCGAGCCCCATGACCCACGCCATCAGCCGCGGCAACAGCAAGGCGCGATCGGGTGCCCGACGCTCGCCCGCGGCGCTTGCCTTCATCCGCATGCCGTCACCACCCCTTCACCCTCATTTCGAGGCCGCTGCGGTGCTGTTCGCGCCGCCGGCGGCGGCACTGCCTGCAGCGGCGCCGCTCGCATCGGCACTGATGCCAACATTGGCACCTTCGTAGGCCCGCGCCACGACCTGTCCGGTCGTGCTGGTGATGAACGCCGGCGCCGCCTCGAGGTAGTAGGTCGCGGAGATCGCGCTGTTCTGGCCGCTCGCATCCGGCACCCCATCGGCGAGGCGCTTCATCGCGTAATACACGCCCGGTAGATCGACCTCGCTGTCCTCCTGGCCGCGGATCGCCAGGTAATGGAAATAGTCGAGCCACGGCTGATAGCCGCCGATGAAGCCGCGTAACGTGCCGTCCGGCTTCAACCTCAACCGCAGGTGCGTATCCGTGAAGCGCAGCACCGCGTAGAACTGCGACTCGCCCTGAATGAAGAACTTGCCCGGCTCGATCGTGAGCACGTGATCCTTGACGTGCCCCTTGAAGACGCTATGCGAGCGCGGATCCGGATCGACCGTGTAGGAGGAGCCGCTGAGCACCGCGCCGCGCGCGTTGCGCATCACGACGTCCAGTGCCCGATCGAAGGTCACCGTCACATCGCCGTCTTTGCTGAGATCGTTGCCCGAGATCGAGAGCAGCCAGGCCGGCATGGCATCCTCGGCCGTATCCCAGGCGATACCCTCGTTATATGGAATCGCCGGCAGACGATATTCATAGGCCGTGAAGCAACCGAGTACGCGCCACATCTGATCCTGAATCAGCGCGTGCGTCTCGGGATCTTCGAATGCATAGTCCGTGGGCTTGCCGGCGAGATCGAAGCCGTAGGCGTAGTGACCGGGTCCCGCACCCTGCACGGTCTCGATGTGATCATCGGGAACGGAGGTCGGAAAGTCGCCGATATCGACCCGCTGTCCGAACAGATGCCCGCGCTTGTCGAAATCGAACTGGCCTCCCTTCAGCAGCTTGCTCTGCGCGGCGACCGGGATTCCCGCAACCCCTAAGGCACCCCCGCTGGTGAGAATCTGGTCGGCCTGCTGCTTGGTGAAGCCCTGCGCCATGAGGATGCGCTCATGGATCTGGGTCGTGGAGCCATTGCCCCCGTCGGGGCAGTTGCCCTGCTCCGAATAGGTCGCAGTGTGAACTAATGAGATCGCGTAGCCGCGGGACTCTGCATCAGCGCTCGAGCTCAGGGCAATGGCGCCGAGCAGCACTGTCAGCGCGGGAAGATAGGTCAGAGCGCAGCAACGGCTGCTGTGCGACCCCGAACGCGTCCGTTTTGTCGATTCCCGCCTTCGGCTCATGAAGCCGCCCCGTGTGCCCACAACACACGGGTGAGACCGTTTCGGCGCGGCCCGAGTTCCGTCTCAACTATGAGAAAAACAATTCGATACTATCGGAATTGCCGATGTACGCAGGTGGGCCCTTCACGCTCGACGCAGCCGCGCCGAGCTCACTTCTGCGACCACTTTCCGTATGGTGCTGAGCGCGAGCGCGAGCAGGGTCGAATCGCTCTTTGACGGAAAGCAGATGTACACCGGCAAGCGGAACTCAGGCGCCCCGGGCACTCGGTGCAGTCGGCCGGCACGTTCGTGCTCGCGCAACATGCGCGCCGGGAAGTAGGCGGTCCCGCCGTTGGTCAACAGATACTGCAGCCCCGGCAGCCCGATGTTGACCGTCAGAGCAGCGCCGACGAAATTCGGAAATGCCAGGCTGTGCTGCGCAAAGAATTCCGGGCCCCAATCGATATAGATGTAATCGCTCTGTGGCTCGCGCGGCGGCTTGGCTCGGGTGGACACCATGATCAGCCGCTCCTCGAGCAGCGGCTCGACCGTGAGCCCCGGGCGGGCCTGGGGTGCATACAGCACCGCGACGCCGGCGCGGCCCAGGATCAGCGCTTCCATCAGGTCTTCGTCGAATCCTACCAGTGCGCGCACGGCGACGTCCGGTGCCTGTGACATGAACACCGGCAGCCATCGCAGCATCAGGTCTTCCCACAGACCGAGCCGCGCCCCGACCGTGAGCGTGGCGCGATAACCGCTGGCGACGCCGATCTCCTGGCGTGCCTGCTCGACCGTGCGCGTCAGCAGCGCCGCGTGACGCTGAAATTGCTGTCCCGCCGTGGTGAGCGTGGTGCCGGCTTTATTGCGTACGAACAGCGCGACGCCGAGATCGTCTTCGAGCCGCTGGATCCGCGTGCTGACGGTCGACTGTGTGACGTGCAGGCGCTTGGCAGCCTCGACGAAGCTGCCCGCAGCAACGACCGCAAGAAAGGTTCGGGCAAGCTCGGTATCCAGTCCCGTCAAGGCAGCAGCCCCTGTCGAAGCGCCCGCTGGGGGAAGAAACGACTTATCAATATAATCGATATACCGCGGCGCATTTTATGACGATTCGAATACTGCCGCCGCGCCGTCCGCGGCGGCTGGGATATCCGAGTGGTCCAGCCACGGCTGCGGCCACCGCGCTCAGACTTCTGCTATGCGATGGGACTCGCTAACATAGGATTTACTATAGGTAAACCAGCCAAGCAGGGGCGCTGGCGATAACGGCCGCATTTTTACGCCACTTAACTAACGGAACATAGCCTTTGGAAGAAGAGCTCAAGCAGGCTGCGCTGGATTACCACCGGCTGCCCACTCCCGGTAAGGTGTCACTCGCACCTACCAAGATGCTGACCAACCAGCGCGATCTGTCGCTGGCCTACTCACCCGGCGTCGCCTACGCCTGCCTCGCGATCAAGGACGATCCGCTCGAGGCCGCCAGTCTGACCTCGCGCTCCAACCTGGTGGCGGTCGTCACCAACGGCACCGCAGTGCTTGGGCTCGGCAACATCGGCCCGCTTGCCGGGAAGCCGGTGATGGAAGGCAAGGGATGCCTGTTCAAGAAATTCGCCGGTATTGACGTGTTCGACATCGAGATCAAGGAGACCGACCCCGACAAGCTGGTGGACATCGTTGCCGCGCTCGAGCCCACCTTCGGCGGCATCAATCTGGAGGACGTGAAGGCTCCCGAGTGCTTCTACGTCGAGCGCAAGCTGCGCCAGCGAATGCGCATCCCGGTGTTCCACGACGATCAGCACGGCACTGCTATCATCGTCGCGGCAGCAGTGCTCAACGGCCTGAAGGTCGTGGGCAAGAGGATCGGCGAGGTGAAGGTGGCCACCTCCGGTGCCGGGGCCGCCGCGATCGCTTGCCTCGATCTGCTGGTGGCGCTCGGACTGAAGCGCGCGAACGTATTCGTCAGCGACAGCAGCGGCGTCATCTACGAAGGACGCCCTGGCACCCTCGATGCCGACAAGCAGCGCTACGCCCAGCGCACCGACGCTCGCACGCTCGCTGATATTCTCATCGGCGCCGATATCTTCCTCGGCCTCTCGGGTCCGGGCGTGGTCAAGCCCGAGATGATCATGCCGATGGCGCCGAATCCGTTGATCCTGGCACTCGCCAATCCCGAGCCCGAGATCCGACCCGAGCTCGCCAAGCGGGCACGACCCGACTGTATCGTGTGTACCGGTCGGTCGGACTATCCAAATCAGGTCAACAACTCACTCTGTTTCCCCTTCATCTTCCGCGGCGCGCTCGACGTCGGCGCCACCGCCATCAATGAGCCGATGAAGCTGGCGTGCGTGCACGCGCTCGCGGAGCTGGCGCAGGCCGAGCAGTCCGAGGTGGTGACGGCCGCCTATGGTGGGGAGGATGGCGTCGGCTTCGGACCCGATTTTCTGATTCCGCGCGCGTTCGATCCGCGGCTGATTCTGCGCATCGCGCCGGCTGTCGCTCAGGCGGCCATGGATAGCGGAGTCGCGACGCGGCCGATCACGGACATGAACGCGTACCGCAATCGGCTCACCCAGTTCGTATATCAGTCGGCCTCGGTGATGCTGCCGGTATTCGCCACCGCCAAGCGCCATCCCAAGCGCGTGGTGTTCGCAGAGGGCGAGGATCCGCGCACGCTCGAAGCGGCGCAGGTGGTGGTGGACGAGGGCTTGGCGGAGCCGATCCTGATCGGCCGGACGGAACTGATCGCCGCACGGATTCAGAAGCGTGGGCTGCGGTTAAAGCTCGGCCACAACTGCGAGGGCGTGAACATCCTCAGCGACCCGCGCTTCCGCGACTGCTGGTCGGAGTACTACCGGCTCACTTGCCGCCAGGGCGTGACCAAGGCCATGGCACAGGAAGAGATGCGCAGCCGCACCACGCTGATCGGCGCCATGCTGGTCCATCGCGGCGATGCCGACGCCATGCTGTGCGGCACCGTCGGCACTTATCTGAGCCACCTGCGCTACGTCCGCCGCGTCATCGGGTTGCGCAATGGCGCGAGCGTGTTCGCTGCGATGCAGATGCTGATCCTGCCGGAGCGGCAGCTGTTCTTCTGCGACACCGACGTCAATGAGGACCCGGACGCCGCGCAGATTGCCGACATCGCCTTGCTGGCGGCCGAACAGGTGCGCCGCTTCGGCATCGTTCCGCGTGTCGGATTGGTATCGCATTCGAGCTTCGGCAGCTCGGCTGCGCGCTCGGCGCAGAAGATGCGCGATGCGCTGCAGCTGATCAGCGCGCGCGAGCCGACGCTCGAAGTCGAGGGCGAGCTGCGCGCTGACACGGCGCTGTCGCAGCCGATTCGCGACAGCGAATTTCCGAACTCGCGGCTGCGCGGCAATGCGAATCTATTGATCATGCCGAACATCGACGCCGCTAATATCGCGTTTAATCTGCTGCGCATCGCTGGCGGCAGTGCCTCGACCGTGGGCGGCATCCTGCTCGGCGCGGCCCGGCCGGTGCATATCCTGGCGTCGTCGGCCACCGTGCGACGTATCGTCGACATGACGGCATTCGTCGTCGCCGAGGCAGGCGCCACGCTGCTGCAAGCGGTGCCGGCAGCGGCGGAGTGTCGGGCGTAGATCCCGCTCCCTGGTCCGCCGCTCAATCCTGTCGCCGAGCGTTGAGCAGGCTCCCGAGCCTGGCGCCGAGCAGATAGCCAACGACGGGTGCTGTCAGTCTGCGGCTCTATATCCTCCGCTCTCGTCTTACCCGAGGCGCGGCGGCTCGCGGTTCGTGAGCTCCGTCCTGGTGATGTGGTGTTGCGCTCGCTATGCTCAGCGTCAACCGCTCCCATGCTCCGTCCATCGTTCCCACGCTGCGATCATGAGCTCGGATTTGGATAACGCGCCGCAGGCCTTGGCATTCGGGGCACCGGGAATCTCACCCACGTGGTCTTCGAGTGACAAGGATTTCGTGACGACGGCACTTGGCGGCCCGCGCCTCTGGGTAACGATCGGTCACGGCATCATCAACGAGGTCTACTGGCCCTCGACCGGGCAGCCGCAGATCCGCGATCTCGGTTTCTATCTGGTCGGCGCATCGCGTTGGGTTGATCTCAAGCGCGAGCGTCGCTATCGGTTGATGACGCCACGGCCCTATCTGCCGGTGCTCACGATCGTGCATCACGGTGAGGACTATCAGCTCACGCTCGAGGTGCTTCCCGAGCCGCAACGCGACGTGCTGCTGGTGCGTTTCAATCTGTCGGGGCCCTATCGACTCGTCATCATTCTGGCGCCGCATCTCGGCGTCTCGGGCCGGCACAACAGCGCTTGGATCCAGGACGGGGTGGGCTACGCGAGCCGACACGATCGGGCATTGTGCCTGACGGCCGATCAGCCGCTGCGCAACCTCAGCTGCGGCTTCGTGGGATTCTCGGACGGCTGGCAGGATTTGCGCCTACACGGTCGTCTGACCTGGCGCTTCGGCCGTGCCGACAACGGTACCGTTGCGCTCAGCGGAGAGCTCCCCAGCAACAACGGCGTGGTAGCGCTGGGTTTTGCTCCTACGACCCACGGCGCCTTCATGCTGGCGCGCACCGCACTGGCGGCAGATTTCGAGAGCCAGCGGGCTCGGTTCCTCGAGCCATGGCAGCAGTGGGGCGCGCGACTGCAGCTGCCCAGGCCCAGTGAGCCACTCGGAGAGCTGGCGCTGCTGTCAGCGGCAATGCTGAAAATCCACGAGGACCGAGCCTATCCGGGCGCCGTAGTGGCGAGCCTGAGCGTTCCCTGGGGTAGCAGTACCGACTCGCTCGGAGGTTATCACCTGGTGTGGCCGCGCGATGCGACGCTGACGGCATTCGCATTGCTCGCGGCGAATCAACTGACCGACGTGCGCCACATGCTTTCTCATCTGATTGCGTCCCAGAGCCGCGACGGTCACTGGCCACAGAACTATTTTCCCGACGGCAACCCATACTGGACCGGTATTCAACTCGATGAGACGGCGCTGCCGGTGTTGCTGGCGGCCAAGCTCGCAGAGATCGGCGAGAGCGATTTGCCCGGCACCGTAGAGATGGTGCGTGCGGCGGTGGGCTTCATCGCGCGCACCGGACCGTCGAGCCCGCAGGATCGATGGGAGGAAAACCCGGGTATCAGCCCATTCACGCTCGCCACGGCGATCGGCGCACTAGTGGTCGCAGCCCCGTGGCTACAGAAGGACGAAAGCGCCTATGCCCTGAGTCTCGCTGACGACTGGAACGAGCGACTCGAGCGATGGTGTTACGTGCGTGGCACGGCGCTCAGCGAGGAGGTCGGCGTCGAGGGTTACTACGTGCGCATCGGTAGCGCCGACGCCGACGGCGCGCTCGGGGAGGGCGTGCAGCTCCGCAATCGCGAGGGTGAATGGTTTCCGATCCGGCGATTGGTCAGCCTTGATTTCTCCTACCTCGTGCGCCTCGGCCTGCGCAGCGCGCGGGACCCGCGCGTGCAGAACACCATCAAGGTCGTCGATCACCTGCTCAAGGTCGTGACGCCGTCGGGCGCGGTTTATCACCGCTACAACGACGACGGCTACGGTGAGCATCCGGACGGCCGACCGTTCGATGGCTCGGGCGTCGGTCGCGCCTGGCCGCTGCTGGTCGGTGAGCGCGGTCACCTGGCGCTACAGGCCGGCGAGGATCCGATCGAGTACCTGCAGACGATGCTTCGCTGCGCGAGTGCCGGAGGACTGCTACCGGAGCAGGTGTGGGACAGCGAGGCAATCCCTGACTTAGGGCTGTTCCCCGGGCGGCCGTCGGGCAGCGCCATGCCGCTGCTGTGGGCGCACGCAGAGTTCGTCAAGCTCCTGGTCGCGCGCGATCGCGGCC
>JASHTF010000172.1 GCA_030040715.1 Gammaproteobacteria bacterium
GGGCGGTGTCGCCTCGATGCTCGGCCTGGCCGAGTATTACTCCAGGATCCCGCGATCGCAGCGTCGCCGCACGCTCGTGTTCCTCGGGCTGGACGGACACCACAACGTCGGCGTCGCTGGCCAGGTGACCGGCGGCGCCGGCCGCCTGTGGCTACGCGAGCACCGCGCCACGCTGTTCGCCAAGACCGCGCTCATGATCAACGATGAGCATCCCTCGACGCTGCAGACCCAATCGCGGCCGCGCTACTACCCCGGTGACGAGATCGCCTGGTCCAACGTCGCCATGCCGTTGCAGTGGTATGCCGGCGGCCAGGATCGGCCGCAGCTGCGCGCCATCGTCTGGAGCGCGTTCAAGGAATTCGGTATGCCGCTCGAGCTCGATCCGAGCCCGACCCCTCCCGCGAGCGATATGAGCTACTTCTATCGCTTCGTTCCGGGGGTCGATACCAGTGAGTATCACAACTACTTTCATACCGACTGGGAGACGCCTGAGGTCGTGCCCTGGACGGGGCTGGAGGCCGCGACGCGCGCCTACGCCAAGGTGATCGACGAGGTGAACAAGCTGCCGCTGAGCGCGCTGCAACGTCCGGAGGATGCCTCGCCGCGTGGCCCGTACGATGAGTGAAGGAGTGAGCCCATCGGCGGCCGCACCGGGCTGCACCGGCGCTCGCCCCAAATGGTCTTCGATCAGCTTCTTCGATCAGACCCGCGGCGGCGGCGGCGGCGGCGGCGCCGGGCCCAGCAGTTCCGCCACGCTCATGGCGAGCGCCAGCAGCGCCCGGTCATTCCCGGCCGCGCCGTCCAGCTCGATTGCGACCGGCAGTCCCGCGGCGGTCATGCCCGCGGGCAGCACCACTCCGGGTATGCCGGCGGTGCTGCCGGGCGCGATGTTGCGCGCGATGGCGCTCGTGAACGCGACCCGCTTGCCACGGATCATCACGTCGGTGTCGGCGCCGATCGGCAGCGCGGGCACGCGCGTGCACGGAAACACGATGGCTTCGACGCCGGTGCGGGCGAAATAGTCGCGGTACAGGCTCCGCAGCGCCGGCAGATGCGTGCCGACGATCGCGGCGTAGGTGGCGTCGGAAACGAAATTAGGACCACCGGGCAGCACGTCACTGCGGAAGTTGCTTTGAATGTCGCTGCTCGCCTCGCTGACCAGCTGCTCGAAACTGACCCCGGCGTGATAGCGGCTCAGGTAGCGCGGCAGCGCGAGCCGCACGTCATGAGTCTGCACCTGATCGGTGGTCAGACGGATCAGATGCGCCAGCCCCGCAAGCTCGGACTCGACCAGCTCGACACCGGCCTGTTGCAGCCGCGCCAGCGTGCTGGCCGCGACGCGCTCGACCTCCGGGTCGAGGCCCTGGTACCAGTAATCTCGGACCACGCCGAGACGCACGCCGCGCAGCGGCGTCGCCGCCAACGGCCGCTCCTCGCGCGTGAGTACCGAGTCGAACAGCGCAATGTCGCTGACGGTGCGCGCATGCGGTCCGATCTGATCAAACAGCGGCGAGATCGGCGCGCACCCCTCGGTCGAGTAGCGTCCGGTGGTCGGCCGAAACCCGATGATGCCGCACAGCGCGGCTGGTACTCGAATCGACCCCTCGGTGTCCTCAGCAATTCCGAGGGGCGCCAGGCGTGCGGCGATCGCCGCCGCGGTCCCGCCGCTGCTGCCTCCGGGAATGCGGCTGTGGTCGTAGGGGTTGTGCACGGCGCCGAACGCGAGGTTGTTGCTCGTCCACCCCCAGGACAGCTCGTGCAGATTGGTCTTGCCGAGCACGATGGCGCCGGCAGCCCTCAGGGCCTGCACCGTAGGGGCATCCTCCGCCGGATGAAAGTGGCGCAGCGCGGGCGTACCGGCCGTGGTCGGATAATCGCGCGTGTTGACGCTGTCCTTCACCGGTATCGGCAACCCGAATAGCGGTCCGAGCTGACCGCCCGCGCGACGCGCGCGGTCGCACTCGCGTGCCGCTTCGAGCACCTTCTCCGGCTCGAGCGTGATGAAGGCATTCAACACGCGGTTCGCCCGGCAGCGCTCGAGCAGCACGGCCGCATAACGCTCGGCGCCGAGCTCGCCGCGCTTGATGCGCGCCACGACCTCGGTCGCGCTCAGATCGGCCAGTCCGTCGTCGGGGTGGGAAGGTTCGGCGGCGGCAGCAGGCATAGCGGCAGTCACCGCGGCGCTGAGTATGAAGGCACGACGTAATTGATCGGGTTGGTCAGACAACAGCAATCTCCCACGGAGCTCAGTGCGCTGCGCGCGCGTCCACGAGCGCAGTCACGCCCTTAAAGAAGGCGCTCTCGAGCGCGTAATGGTCGGTATTGCCGGCGGTGCTCCAGGCGCTCTGCACGACGATGACGAGGCGACGAGACGGATCTATGTAGAGCGACTGCCCGAAAATGCCGATGCCCTCATACACGCCGTGCTCGAGTGTCCACCAGTAGTAGCCATAGCCAAAAGGGGCGAAGGTGGTTGCGATATGCGGGCGGGTTGCATTCGCGACCCATCCGGCCGGCAGCACCCGCTTGCCGCTGATGACACCATCGGTGAGCATGAACAGGCCGAAGCGCGCGTAATCCCGCAGCGTCGCGCTGACACAGATCCCGCCCGTCTCCTTGCCGCTGCTCGACGTCATCCAGACTCCGTCCTGCTCCATGCCGAACGGTGCCCATATTTTCTCCGACAGATAGTCGGCGAGCGACTTGCCGGTCGCCGCCATCACGACCGCCCCAACGATACTGGCGTCCGCGGTCGAGTAGGCGAACTTGCTACCCGGCGTCTGCACGCGCGGCCGGCCGGCCATGAGCTTCAGGAAGCGGTCTCCCATGTCGGTGGAGTACTTGTTGAAGTCCGAATCCGGATCGTCGTAGTGCTCATTCCACTGCACGCCGGACGACATCAGCAGCATCTGCTCGATCGTGACGCCGTTGAAAGCCGCGCCTTTCAGCTGCGGCAGATAGCGGGTGACGGGATCCTGGACGCCGTGAATATAGCCGTCCTGAATCGCCGCGCCGACCAGCGTCGAAGTAACCGACTTGGCGATCGAGAACGAGGTCCAGCGATCTTCGGGCCGGCGCCCGAGCGCGTAGCGCTCAAGCAGGATCTTCCCATCCTGGACCACCAGCACGCCCGACGCGCGATTGATGTGCATGAAATCATCGATGCTGTAGCGGCGGTGCTGGAACTCGAAGTTGACACGCATCTGACCGGCGGGGTCGTAGGGCAGCGGCGCCACGGTCGCACCGCGATGAATCACGTGCGTCGGAAAGATGCGCTCCATCGAGCGAAAGCCGAACTCCTCTTCGGTCGGCGACCAGAAGCCGAAGTTCTCCGGCGACGGCAGGGCCGGCGGCTGCGCGACCGCCCAGGGGCCGGCGGCGCAGGCGATGAGCGCCCCGCCGAGCCACGCCACTCGAGAGCGCGCCCAGCGCGCGCGCCTGGGCATCAGGGATCCTGGCCGAATACGATCTTGCCGCCCACCATCGTCATCACCACACGCGCGCTGCTGATGGTCTGCGGCGGAATGGAAAAGATGTCCTTGGAGAGCACGATCAGATCCGCGAGCTTGCCGGCCTCGAGCCGCCCGCGATTATCGGCGTACGCCGCGTACGCCGAGCCGCTGGTGTAGGCTGCGACGGCCTCTGGAACCGTCAGCCTCTCCTCGGGTGCAGACGTCGGCTGGACCACTACCGCTCCACCCTGCGCGGCGCCGTCGAGCTCTCCGCCGAC
>JASHTF010000173.1 GCA_030040715.1 Gammaproteobacteria bacterium
CCTCCTCCAGGCGGCCAAGCCCCTGCAGGGCGCAACCGCGATTGCCGACAGCCTTGACGTAGCCCGGGTTGAGCTCCACAGCTCTGTCGTAACAGTTCAGCGCATCCTCGAAGCGCCCCAGCTTCAGAAGCGCATTCCCGCGGTTGTTGTGCGCTTCGGCGTAGTCGGGATTGAGCTGCAGAGCGCGCTCGTAGCTCTGCAGCGCCTCCTCCAGGCGGCCGAGCTCCTGCAGCACGTAACCCTGATTGTGGTGAGCCATGGCGAAGTCCGGTCTGAGCTGCAGAGCGCGCTCGTAGCTCTGCAGCGCCTCCTCCAGGCGGCCAAGTACCTGCAGCACGTAACCGCGATTGAGGTGCGCTTCGGCGTAGCCGGGGTTGAGCTGCAGCGCCCGCTCGTAGCTCTGGAGCGCTTCGTCGAAGCGCCCGAGCGTCAGCAGCGCATCGGCTCGATTGCTGTGAGCCAATGCAAAGTCCGGCTTGAGCTGCAGCGCTTGCTCGTAGCTCTGCAGCGCTTCCTCGAAGCGCCCGAGCAGCTTGAGCACGCTCCCGTAGTCGTTGTGCGCGAACGGGTCGGCGGGCCGCGCCGCGGCGACACGCCCAAGCAGATCGAGCGCGCGCGGCGCTCGCTGGGTCTGTGCGGCGATGATGCCCAGCAGCTTCATGGCGTCCAGCTGCTGCGGATGAAGGCGCAGTATCGATGCGCAGAGCTGCTCGGCGCCCTGCCACTCACCGGCCTGATAGAGAGCCCCGGCCTGCTGCAGAGTCTCCGTCAGGCTCGGCATGGCAGCGCCATCCTGGATAAGTCGACTCGGATTCTTGCCACGACCTCGTCCCAATCCCCGGCGCGCTGCTGTCGATAGAGTCTGGCCGTCGGATACCAGGGACTGTCGGTTCGATGCAGCAGCCAGCGCCAGCAGGTATCGAAGCGGTTCATGACCCACACCGGCTTGGCCAGCGCCCCGGCCAGATGCACGCTGGAAGTGTCCACGGAGATCACGAGATCCAGATTCGCCATCAGAGCCGCGGTGTCCGAGAAGTCATGCAGCGAGGCGGTAAAATCGATCAGCGCGGGTCCCTGCCAGCCGCCCGCCTGCAGCTCCCGAAGCTCGGACTCCGCCGGCTCCCCTTTCTGCAGACTGTAGAAGCTGATCTGCGCAGTGCGCAGCGGAGCGAGCTTCGCCAGCGGCACGTTGCGACGGCTATGGACAGACCAGTCCGGCCGATCTGGCAAGACTCCCCCCGACCAGACCAAACCCACTCGCGGCCGGGTCCAGGGCCCCAGCTTATCCTTCCAGTAACGCGTCTTGGCGGGGTCACTGGCGAGGTAGGGCACCTGTGCCGGAATCGTCGCGAGCGTGGTTCGAAACGCCAGCGGCAGGCTCATGAGAGGACAGTGATAGTCAAACGTTGGCAGCCGCTCGCCTCGCACCACCACCCGCGACACTCCCTCGAGACTCGCCATCAGTCTCGCAAGTGGAGCTCCCACCTCGAGAATCACCGTCGCACCCAGGTCAGCAACCTGCTTTGCGTAGCGGCTGAACTGCAGCGTATCCCCGTGCCCCTGCTCGCTGCGCAGGACGATGGTCTTGCCGAGCAGCGATTCGCTTCCAAGCCATAAGGTCCGATCCGGGTATCGCGGGTCAACCAGATTCGGTATGGCTTGCCACCGCCATTCATAGTCAACCCAGCCATGCTCGAAGTCTCCGGCCAGCAGCGCAGCGGTTCCCCGGTTCATGTAGGCGGCTGCACAGTCGGGCCGAATAGTGATGGCGCGAGTTAGATTGATGACGGCCGCTTCGGGCTCATTGCGCGCGCAATGCCACACACCCAGATTGGCGTACGCCTCGGCATAGTCGGGCCGCAGCTGCAGCGCCCGCTGGTAGCTCTGCAGTGCCTCGTCCAGACGCCCCAGCTCCTTCAGTGCGATACCGCGATTGTTGTGCGCCTCGGCATAGTCGGGCCGCAGCTGCAGCGCCCGCTGGTAACTCTGTAGCGCCTCCTCGAGACGCCGCAGCTGCTGCAGCACGATACCGCGATTGTTGTGCGCCTCGGCATAGTCGGCGTTGAGCTGCAGTGCGCGATCGCAGCTGCGCAGCGCTTCCTCGAGCCGCCCCAGCTTCTGCAGCGCCACCCCGCGGTTGTAGTGACCTTCGGCGTAGTCGGGTTTGAACTGCAGGGCCCGCTCATAGCTTTTCAACGCCTCCTCAACGCGACCCAGCTGGTGCAGCACGCCCGCGCGATTCCCATGCGCCTCGGTATAGTCCGCCTTCAGCTGCAGCGCCCGCTCGTAGCAGCGCAGTGCTTCCTCGAGATGCCCGAGCTCCTGTAGTGCGCTGCCACGATTGTTGTGAGCCTCGGCGTACTCGGGTCTGAGCTCCAGCGCTCGCGCGTAGCTCTGCAGCGCCTGCTCGAGTCGCCCGAGCTGCTGCAGCACGCTACCGCGATTACTGAGCGCCTCGGCATAGTCGGCCTCGAGCTGCAGCGCCCGCTCATAGCTCTGCAACGCCTGCTCGAGTCGCCCGAGCTTCTGCAGGGTGACCCCGCGGTTGTAGTGCCCTTCGGCATAGTCGGGTTTTAAATGCAGCGTCCGCTCGTAGCTCTGCAGCGCTTCCTCAAACCGCCCGAGCTCATGCAGCGTCACCCCGAGATTGTGGTGCGCTTTGGCGTAGTCGGGCTTGAGCCGCACCGCGCACCGGTAGCTGTGCAGCGCCTCCTCGAGTCGCCCCAGCTTCTGCAGCACGTTGGCATAGTTGTTGTGTGCGATCGGGTCGTCCGGTCGCGCCGCAACCAGATGCCCGAACAGCTCTAGCGCCTGCCGTGTGCGCTGCGTCTGTGCGGCGATGATACCCAGCAGACTCATGGCGTCGAGCTGCTGCGGGTGAAGGCGCAGTAGCGACGTGCAGAGCTGTTCAGCTCCCTGCCACTCGCCGGCCTGATAGAGAGCCCCCGCTCGTTGCAGAGTCTCCGTCAGGCTTGGCATGGCAGTGCCATCTTCACACCAGTTGTACGATCCGCGCCTGGACGCGGTCAGCTTCTACGGTCGACCGCGAGCTTGGATAGGTGGACTCGGATTCTTGCTATGACCTCATCCCAATCGCCGGGGCGCTGCTGTCGATAGAGTCTGGCGGTCGGATACCAGGG
>JASHTF010000174.1 GCA_030040715.1 Gammaproteobacteria bacterium
CGCCAACGAAGCTCGCCAGCATTCTCAGATCGTTCTCGAAGAACAGACGCAGATCATTGACGCGATAGCGCAGCATCGCGAGCCGTTCGATACCGCAGCCGAACGCCCAGCCGGTGTAGCGCTCGGGGTCGATGCCGGAAGACTCGAACACCACCGGATGCACCATGCCGCAGCCGGAGATCTCGAGCCAGCCGCTCTGTTTGCACACCCGGCAGCCGCGTCCCTGGCAGAGCACGCAGCTGATGTCGACCTCGGCCGATGGCTCAGTGAACGGGAAGTACGATGCTCGCAGCCGCATCGCCAGCTTCTGCTCGAAGAAGGACTCCATGAAGTGATGCAGCGCCGCCTTCAGGTGCGCGAAGCTGACGTTCTCGTCGACGAACAGACCCTCTACCTGATGAAACATCGGCGAGTGACTCACGTCCGAGTCGCGCCGGTAGACGCGTCCGGGAGCGATCAGCGCCAGCGGAGGTCGCCGCTCGCGCATCGCGCGGATCTGCACCGGGGAGGTATGCGTCCGCAGCAACAGGCCGTCGCGCAGGTAGAACGTATCGTGCATCGCGCGCGCCGGGTGATCGGCGGGGATGTTCAAGGCCTCGAAGTTATGAAAGTCGTCCTCGATCTCCGGCCCCTCGGCGATCTCGAAGCCCGCACGCCGGAAGATCTCCTCGATTCGCAGGCGTGTCTGGGTCACCGGATGCAAGCCACCGGGCGTCTCGCCGCGTCCGGGCAGCGTCACATCGATGGCACCCGAGGCGAGCGTGCGATCGATGGCGGCACGCTCGAGCTCGAGGCGGCGCGCCTCGAGCGCGCTCTGCACGCGCTCGGCTGCGGCGTTGATCAGGGCACCGGCCGCGGGCCGCTCGCTCGCGGGAAGCTTGCCGACGGCCTTGCGCTGCTCGGTCAGCAGCCCCTTGCGCCCGAGCCAGCGCACGCGTACGGCTTCGAGTGCCGCGAGATCGGTGCTCGCAGCAATCTCGCGCAGTGCGGCGTCCCCCTGATCCGACACGTTGGTCCGGCCGCAGCGGGCTACGCGGCAGCAGATCCGGCGGCGCGTCCGGAAGCGGGTGCAGCAGTGGATGCAGCGGCGGGCGCCGCGGCAGCGAGGCTTGCCTTGGCCTGTTCGGCGAGCACGCCGAAGGCGTTGGCGTCATTCACCGCCAGATCCGCGAGCAGCTTGCGATCGATCGTGACGCCGGCCTTGTGCAGACCCGCGATCATGCGACTGTAGGAAAGCCCGTGTACGCGGGCCGCAGCGTTGATGCGCATGATCCACAACGCCCGGAAGTCGCGCTTCTTGGCGCGGCGGTGACGAAAGGCGTACTGGCCCGCCTTGATGACCGCCTGCTTGGCAGCGCGGTACACCTTACGGCGGGCGTTGTAATACCCCTTGGCTTTGCCAAGGACCTTCTTGTGGCGCCGACCGGCCGTGACGCCGCGTTTGACTCTGGCCATACGAGAGCTCCGTGATGTGTAGGTTCAAGGACGCGCGACAGCGCGCGTTGACAGTGCTTCGATGCTTCGCTCCTCGAGCGCTACCGGTGATACGGCAGCATCTGCTCGAGGCGACCGACATCGCTCTCGTTGATGAGGCTCGAGCCTCCCGAGCGCAGGTGGCGTTTGCGCTTGCGGTCCTTGTGGCCGAGGTTGTGGCGGCGCGAGCTCGAGTAGCGCTTGAAGCCCTTCGCTGTCTTGCGAAAACGCTTCGCCGCCGCCCGGTTGGTCTTCAACTTGGGCATGACTTCACTCCTTAACGTTGTTGCCAGAGCTCGCAAGGTCAGCGCTTGACGGCGACGATTGGACCATTACGCGTCCACCGCGACCGATCACGCGCCCGCCGCGGGCGATGACTCGCCCGCCGCTTCGTGACCCGCTTGCTCGCGGACCACCGGTCCCGGTTTCGACTGATGAAGTGGCCTCCCGGCCACTCTCACCACTCACCGATCCCGACGATCACTTCTTTTTCGGTGCAAACAGCATCACCATCTGTCGCCCCTCCATCAGCGGCTGCTGCTCGACCACGCTAGCCTGCGCGAGGTCGGTCTGCACCCGATCGAGGAGCTTGCGACCGATGTCCTGATGCACCATCTCGCGGCCACGGAACCGTAAGGTCACCTTGGCCTTGTCACCCTCGGCGAGGAAGCGCAGCAGATTACGCAGCTTGATCTGGTAATCGGCCTCTCCCGTGCCGGGACGAAACTTCACTTCCTTGACGTGGATCTGCTTCTGCTTGCGCTTGGCAGAGTGCGCCTTCTTGTTTTGCTCAAACAGGAATTTGCCGTAGTCCATGACTCGCACCACCGGCGGCTCGGCCATGGGCGAGACTTCGACGAGATCCAGCTCGTTTGAGGTTGCCAGCTGCAGTGCTTCTGCGCGGGTCATCACCCCTGCCTGTCCGCCGTTGGCCCCGATGACGCGCAGCATCGGTGAGGTGATCTCTTCGTTACGCCGGATTCTCTTACTGGAAATAGCTATATATCAGTCCTCCAATGTTTGGCGCCCGCGGCTTTGGAGCTCGAGGACGAGACGCTGCACGAATGCCTCGGACGTCATCGAGCCCAGATCCTTACCACTGCGGGAGCGCACGGAAATTAAATTTCCCGCAACTTCCTTGTCCCCTGCCACGAGCAGGTAGGGGACTCGCTGCAGCGTATGCTCTCGAATCTTAAAGCCGACTTTTTCGTTGCGCAAGTCAGATGTCGCGCGAACCCCCTGATTTTTCAGGAATTCTGTCGTATGTCGGACGTACTCCTGCTGGCGGTCCGTGATGCTCATCACGACCGCCTGCGTCGGTGCGAGCCAGGCGGGCAGCCGCCCGGCGTGGTGCTCGAGCAGGATCGCGAAGAAGCGCTCGAACGAGCCGAGCATGGCCCGATGCAGCATCACGGGCGTGCGCTTCTGGCTGTGCTCATCGATGTAGTAGGCGCCGAGCCGTCCCGGCATGTTCAGATCGACCTGCAGCGTGCCGCACTGCCAGTCGCGCCCGATCGCATCCCTTAAGATGAATTCGAGCTTGGGCCCGTAAAAGGCGCCCTCTCCCGGGTTCAACTGATAGTCGATGCCGGCCGCACGAGCGGCCTCGCGCAGCGCCGCCTCGGCCTTGTCCCAGACCTCATCCGCCCCCACCCGCTTGACCGGACGATCCGAGAACTTGATCTGCACCTCGTCGAATCCGAAATCCCGATAGATCTCGAGGATCAGCCGCGTTACCGCGACCGACTCCTCGGTGATCTGATCCTCGGTCAAAAAGATATGCGCATCGTCCTGAGTAAACGCGCGCACGCGCATCAGGCCATGCAGCGCGCCCGAGGGCTCATAGCGATGCACTTTGCCGAACTCGGCCAGGCGGATCGGGAGCTGATGGTAGCTGCGGATGCCCTGCTTGAAGATCTGCACGTGCCCCGGGCAGTTCATCGGCTTGATCGCATACACGCGCTCATCGGGCGTGCGCGTCGTGTACATGTTCTCGCCGAATTGCTGCCAGTGGCCTGAGGCTTCCCACAGGCTCCGGTCCATCAGCTCCGGAGCGTTCACTTCCTGAAAGCCCGCGGCCGTTTGCTTCGCGCGCACGTAGCCGATCAGCGTCTGGAACACCTGCCAGCCCTTGGGGTGCCAGAACACCGCGCCCGGCGCCTCCTCCTGCATGTGGAACAGGTCGAGCTCGCGGCCGATGCGCCGGTGATCGCGCTTCTCGGCCTCCTCGAGGCGATGCAGGTACTCGTCGAGCTGTTTCTGGTCGGGCCAGGCGGTGCCGTAGATCCGCTGCAGCATGGGATTGCGCGGATCGCCGCGCCAGTACGCCCCGGCGACCTTCGTCAGCTTGAATGCGCGCAGCTTGCCGGTCGAGGGCACATGGGGTCCGCGGCACAGGTCGATCCAATCGCCCTGGCCGTAGAGACTGATCGACTCGTGCGGCGGGATCGACGCGATGATCTCGGCCTTGTAATGCTCGCCCATGTCGCGGAAGAAACGTACCGCCTGGTCGCGCTCCATCACCGTGCGCGCGACTTTCTGGTCCGCCTTCGCGAGCTCCTTCATGCGCGCCTCGATCGCGGCT
>JASHTF010000175.1 GCA_030040715.1 Gammaproteobacteria bacterium
GACGCCGCGCACGGTGTTGATCTCGGGCGAGGTGCGCAAGCCCCAGCGCACCAGTTGCTCGAGCATCCCGCTCTGCGTGGCGGGTGGCTGTTGCCAGTAGCCATAGCCGTAGAAGAACACCTCCAGCGGCCGCGAGGCGGTGATGCGCGGATCGAGCTGCCGCAGGCTGCCCGCGGCGGCGTTGCGGGCGTTGGCGAACACCTTGTCGCCGGCGGCGGCTTGGGCGGCGTTCAGGCGCTGCAGGCCCTCGAACGGCATGAACACCTCACCCCGAATCTCGATCTCCTCGGGCGCCGCACCGCGCAGCGCCAGCGGCACGGAGCGCAGGGTGCGGATATTGGCGGTGATATCCTCGCCCTCGGTGCCATCGCCACGCGTGGCCGCGAGCGCGAGCTTGCCGTGCCGGTAGGTGAGCGAGACGGCGAGGCCGTCGAGCTTCGGCTCAGCACAGTAATCGATCTGCGCGTCCGGGCGGCCGAGGCGCGTGCGCACGCGCCGGTCGAAGGCCTCGATGTCGGACTCGCTAAAGGCATTATCGAGCGACAGCATCGGCACGCGATGGCGCACCGGCGCGAAGCCACCGGCGACCTGCCCGCCGACGCGCTGGGTGGGAGAGTCCGGTGTGAGCAGCTCCGGGTGCTGCGCCTCGAGCTGCACCAGCTCGCGCATGAGGCGGTCGTATTCCGCGTCCGGTACCGAAGGCTGATCGAGTACGTAGTACTGGTAATCGTATCTGCCGATCAGCTCACGCAGCTCGAGCGCGCGGCTCGCAGCCGCCGCCGCCGACGGCTGCCGGCTCATGCGCCCCGGGCGCTCTGGGCACCGGGGCGGTCGCGTGCTCCGGATCGGTCGGGCGCACTCGGATCGGTCGGCGCCATCCACTCCTCTACCGTCGCCCGCAGCGCCGCGACGCGCGCCGCATCGAGCGGCGCGCCGCGCTCATCGGTCAGCTCGGCGCGCAGGCGCTGTGCCAGCTCGTCTGCGGTCGCAAGCAGATGCTCGAGCGCCGCGAGCGGCGGCATCGGGCCCGGCAACAAGGCGAACACGCTCAATCCGGTCAGACGCTGAAAATCCAGCGTGAGCGGATCGAAGTCGCCGGGTTTCATCAGATTCGCGCAGGAGAGCTGCGCGCGCCCATCCGCGGCCGGCTGATGGTAGATGCGATAAGGGCCATGCACGAAGCCGCAGGCCCCGAGCGCCTGCCGCACGGCTCGCCCCGCCAGACGCTCGCCCTGAGGAGCCACGATGCGCAGCGCGATGATGCGTCGTTCGCGCTCATCGGGCCAATCGACCCGCAGCGGCGGTCGCGCCTCGATCGGAGCCGAAGTCGTGAGCGCCGCGTGCGCCTCGGGCCCGGCGGCGTCTGTCGAGAAGCTCGGCGGCGCCCCGAGCGGCGCCCCAAGCGGGGCGATCGGTTCGGCCGGGTGCGCATCGAGCTCCGGGTTGAGATTCAACGTCGGCTCGCGTCGGCGCTCGCGACGTTCACCGGGCGCACGCTCCTCGTAACCGCGACCGCCGGCTGACGACTCCGCCAGCGCGGCCGACGCGGCCTCGGTAGCCTCTGCGGCCGCCGCACGCCGCGCACGCTGCGCGCGTCGCAGCTCCCAGGTCGCCAGAGCCAGCAGAAATATCACCCCGGCCAGCAGCAGGACCCAGCGCAGTTGAACAATCGTGCCCATAGTTGTGGTGCGAGCGCCTCAGACCGCCGCCAGGCGCACGGCGTCATCCAGATCAACCGTGACCAGCCGCGAGACACCCGGCTCGTTCATGGTCACGCCGATGAGCTGCGAGGCGAGCTCCATCGTAACCTTGTTGTGAGTGATGAAGATGAATTGCACGCGTCGCGACATCTCCTGAACGATGTCGCAGAACCGGCCGACATTGTGCTCATCCAGCGGCGCATCCACCTCATCGAGCAGGCAGAACGGCGCCGGATTCAGATCGAAGATCGCGAATACCAGCGCCACCGCGGTCAGCGCCTTCTCGCCGCCCGACAGCTGCGAGATCAGGCTGTTGCGCTTTCCCGGCGGGCGTGCCATCACCGCCACCCCGGCGGTGACGGGATCGTCGCCCACCAGCTCAAGATAGGCGTGGCCGCCGCCGAACAGGCGCGGGAATTTCTCCTGCAGACCATCGTTGATGCGCCGGAACGTGTCCTCGAAGCGCGAGCGCGTCTCGCGATCGATCTTGCGCATGGCCTGCTCGAGCGTCTGCAGCGCCTCGCTCACATCATTGAACTGACTGTCCAGGTAGACCTTGCGCTCGCTCTGCTCGGTCAGCTCACCGATGGCGGCAAGATTGACCTGGCCGCAGCGCTCGACGTCGGCCCGCAACGCCTCGAGGCGCTGCTCCCAGGCGGCGATCTGCGCATCGGTGGGCAGCAGCGCGCGCACCGACTCGAGCTCGCAATGAGTAGCCGCGAACTGCTCGAGCAGCGCCTCGCATCGCAGCCGCGACTCCTGCACCGCAAGCCGAGCCTGCTCCATCTGCTCGCGCACCGCTGCGACCTGCTGCTCGCCGGCCACGCGGCGCTGGTCGAGTGCGCGCACCTGCTCATCGGCCGCCTCCAGCTCGGTGCGGGCGGTCGCGAGCTCGGCCTCAGCCGCGTGCCGCCGACCGAGGTGCTGCTGCAATTCGCCCTCGAGCGCGGTGATGGGCGCATCGCCCGCCGCCAGGGTGTGTTCGAGCTCGCGCCGCTGCCCCTGGACGCTGGTGCGCTGCTGCACCAGGCGCTCGAGCGCCGCGGCGCGTGAGCCTTCGGCCGCCCGCCGACTCTCGAGTCGAATCAGCAGATCGCGCACCGCGCGCTGGTCGCTCTGCGCCGCCGCGCGTGCGCGCAGCGCGTCGGCGTTGAGGCGCTCGCGCTCGGCCTCGAGACTATGCCGCTGGCTCTCGAGCTCCACGCGGGCCGCACCCGCGCTCGCGAGCGCCGCGCGTGCCGAGGTGAGTCCCTCGACCGTCGCGGTCGCATCCAGCGCCAGACGCGCGTCTTCGGACTCGATGCGCTCGCGCCGCTGCACTCCCTGCTCGAGTCGCGCCTTGAGTGCCTGCAGCTGGCCATGCCACTGGGTCTGCGCCTGATGCGAGTCCTGCAGCCGCGCCTGTGCACGGTCACGCTGCTGCTCGGCGGTCGCCAGCTGCGAGCGCAGCGCCGTCACCTCGAGCTCGAATTCGCGTACGCGCGCGTCGGCGGCGGCAGCCCGCTCGCGCAGACTCTTGAGCCGATGCTCGCGCTCGAGCACGCCGGCGTGCACTTCTCCGCCACGGTTGACGCGCAGCCAATCGCGGCCGACCCACTCGCCTGTGGGCGTAATGAGTGATTCGGCGGCTGTGAGCTGCGGACGCAGCCGCAGTGCAGCCGCCAGCGAGTCGACGGTGCGCACCCGCTCGAGCAGCCCGCGCAGCGCCGCCGGGCCGCGCAGCTGCGCGGCCAGCGTCTCGGCGCGTGCGGGTGCGCCGTCACGGGCCGCCGCTGCACCGTCCCTCGATCCCGCATCGCCCGCCGCCTGTGCCGCTCGCTCAAAGAAACTCACCTGGCCGGATTCCAGCCTCGAGAGCTCCGGCTCGAGCGCAGCGATCGCGGGCACGGCGACCGCCTCGAGATAGTCGCCGAGCACGGTCTCGACGGCTCGTTCCCAACCAGCGCTGACTTCGAGGGTTTCGGCCAGACGGGGCTGGCCTGTGAGCGTCGCCACCGAGGCCAGCCAGGCGCCGGCGTGCGGGTTCTTCTCCTGCAATGCCGCCTTCTGCAGCGCCTCGAGCGACCACAGCGCGGCGCGCAGCTGCTCGCGCGCCTGCCGCTCCCGCTCGAGACGTCCCTCGGCGAGCTGCTGCGCCTCACGCAGCTGCTGTACCCGCTCGAGCGCACTGCTCAGCTCGGACGCGCGAGTCGTCGCCAGCTCTCGCGCCGTCGCCTCCTGGTCGCTCACCCCCGCGAGCTCGGCTTCAGCCTGCGGCGTCGTCAGCAGCTCACGCTCCCGCGCCAGTCGCTCGGCCTGCGCGCGCAGCAACTGCTGCTGGCGCTCGAGCTGCTCGATGCGCGTCGCTTCCACCTGCTCGCTCTGCGCGGCCGCGGCGTAGGTCTGTTGCAGGGCTTCCCACCGGTGCTGCGCCGCGGTCAACTCCGCCTCGGCCGCCGTAAGCGCGGCCGCCGCGCCCTGCTCGGCGCGCGAGCGGGCGGCCACCTGCGGCTCGAGCTCGGACAGCTCGCGGCGCAGCGTCGAGAGCTGCGCCTCGTCGCCGCGGATCTGCTCGGCGACCGACGCCTCGGCCTGCGTGAGCTGCGACAGATCGCCGCGCGCGCGCTCACGCAGCTCGCGCTGATAGCGGATGCTCTCTTCCGCGCGCGTGACCTGGGCGCCGAGCTCGTAGTAGCGTCCCTGCACCCGCGCGAGCGCCTCGCTCAGATCGCCGTAGAGCTCGCGCTGCTTCTCCAGCGCGGCCTCCGCCGCCCGCAGCTGCGCGAGCGCCGCCTGCAGCGAGCGCTCGCACGCATCGAGCGCTTGCGTCTGATCGACGGCGGTGGCCTCGACCTCGCGCAGCCGCAGCGCCAGCAGTTCCGCGGTCAGCGTGCGCTCCTGTCCCTTCAGTTCCTGATAGCGGCGGGCGGCATTGGCTTGGCGCTGCAGGTGCCGGATCTGCTTTTCGACCTCATCGCGCAGGTCGCTCACGCGCGCCAGGTTCTCACGCGTCTCGCCGATGCGGCTCTCGGTCTCGCGCCGACGCTCCTTGTAAAGCGAGACGCCCGCGGCCTCCTCGACGAATGCGCGCATGTCCTCAGCGCGCGCATCGATCACCCGCGAGATCATGTCCTGCTCGATGATCGCGTAGCTGCGCGATCCGAGACCGGTGCCGAGGAACAGCTGGGTGATATCCTTGCGGCGGCAGCGGCCGCCGTTGATGAAGTAGCTCGAGGTACCGTCGCGCTCGACCACCCGGCGCAGCGAGATCTCGCTGTAGCTCGCGTATGCACCGCCGATCTTGCCGTCGCTGTTGTCGAACAGCAGCTCGACCGAGGCGGCGCCGACCGGTTTGCGGGCGCTCGAGCCGTTGAAGATGACGTCGGCCATGGAGTCGCCGCGCAGCTGGCGGGCCGACAGCTCGCCCATCACCCAGCGCACCGCGTCGATGACGTTGGACTTACCGCAGCCGTTGGGACCTACGATGCCGCTCAGATTGCCGGGCAGATGGATCGTGGTCGGGTCGACGAATGATTTGAATCCAGCGAGCCTGATCCTGTTGAGCCGCATTACCCCGCCCTGAGTCGCCCCTGTCCTGAGTCGCCCTATCGGTCGGCCTGTCCGTGAAGTTGCGCTGGCTGTCGCGATACCCGTCGAGCTGGGCGTGTAGTGTAAAGTATCCAGCGGCCGCTTTCGATGCGCTATCGCGTCCGCGAACGCGGCTGAGCTCGCATCCGTTTCACCCGCTCGGTCGCCGAGCGTCCACCACCGAGAGCACCGAGAGCACCGCGATGCCGACGCAGCCAGTCAACGTCGTCGAGACCTTCAGCAATCCGGCGCCCGAGCACGACTACACGATCCGCATGACGATTCCGGAGTTCACCTGCCTGTGTCCACGCACGGGTCAGCCGGACTTCGCCACCCTCGAGCTCGAGTACGTGCCCGATCGGCTGTGCGTGGAGCTCAAGTCGCTCAAGCTCTATATCTGGTCGTTCCGCGACCGAGGCGCCTTTCACGAGGCGGTAACCAACGAGATCATCGAGCTGCTCGCGCGCACGCTCACGCCGCGCTTCATCCGCCTCACGGCGCGCTTCAACGTCCGCGGCGGGATCTACACCAGCGTGTCGGCCGAGCGCCGCGCACCGCACTGGCGGCCGTCAGAATCGGTCACCCTTCCGTGAGCGTATTCTCCTGCGGCGCCCGCCGGCCGCAGCTGTTGACACCTGGGCTACACTGTCTCGATGCGCCAGGAACCGTGCCAGGGATTAGGCGAGCCGCAGAAGTTACCGGTGGGCGGCATTTTTTTCAGTGACGGTGATGCGCACCGGCGCACCCGCGGCCGCCGCCGGCCGCGCGGCGCACCGCCTACCGCACCCCGCAGCCACCGGCGGGCGCCCGAGCAGCGCGCAATCACAGCTGCCCGGCCCCAGCAAGTGGTCGCGCGCCGCCACGCTCTGACCGCTGCGATCCATTTGATCACACGGCCCGCGCGGTGGTCGCGCACGGCGCGACTCTTGCACTGAGCACCCATGCTCGACGAGCAGGTCAACGACTCCCGTGCCGGGGACGCGCTGCGCGGCGCCGAAGAGTATCTGGTGGTTCGCCGCCAGACGACGGCGCTGTGCGAGCCGCTCGCGCTCGAGGATTACGGACCGCAAAGCATGCCGGAGGCAAGCCCCGCAAAGTGGCACCTGGCCCACACCACCTGGTTCTTCGAACGCTTCGTGCTCCAGCGCTACGCGCCGGAGTACCGCTGCTTTCACCCGCAGTTCGAGCAGCTGTTCAACTCCTATTACGAGAGTGTCGGACCGCAGCAGCCGCGCCACGCGCGCGGCCTGCTGTCGCGGCCGACGGTGGCCGAGGTTTACCGCTATCGTCACTACGTCGATGAGCACATGCAGCGTCTGCTCGGTCGCGACTCGAGCCCGAGCGCCCGCGCGCTCATCGAGGTCGGCCTGCACCACGAGCAGCAGCATCAGGAGCTGCTGCTCACGGACATCAAGCACCTGCTGTTCGCCAATCCACTGCAGCCGGCGTATCGCCCGGAATTGTTATCGCGCGGCCAAGCGCACCCGCACACCGACTCGGGCAGCCTCGGTTGGCGGCGGTACGCCGGCAGCCAGCACGAGGTCGGCGCCGACAGCGACGCGGGCTTCTGCTTCGACAACGAAACGCCACGCCACCGCTGCTACACCGGCCCGTGTGCGCTCGCGGATCGTGCCGTGAGCTGCGGCGAGTTTCTGGACTTCATTCGCGACGGCGGCTACCGGCAGGCGGGCCTGTGGCTGTCCGACGGCTGGCAGCAGGTGCAAGCGCAGCGCTGGCAGCGGCCCCTCTACTGGAGCGAGGATCTGGATGCGGAATTCACTCTGGCCGGCCTCGGGCCGCTCGATGCGCAGGCGCCCGTCTGCCACGTGAGTTATTACGAAGCCGACGCCTACGCACGCTGGGCTGGCGCGCGTCTGCCGACCGAACAGGAATGGGAGCGGGCAGCGGCGAGCGAGCCGATCCGCGGCAACTTCGTCGACGACGGCCCGCTGCATCCACGGGCTGCTGCGGATCAGTCCTCGGCCGGGGGGCTGCGACAGATTTACGGCGATGTGTGGGAATGGACCGGCTCGGCGTATCTGCCCTATCCGGGCTATCGGCCCTGGCCTGGTGCGCTCGGCGAATACAACGGCAAATTCATGGCCAACCAGTTCGTGCTGCGCGGCGGCTCCTGCGTGACGCCGCGCGCGCACCTGCGCCGGACCTATCGCAACTTCTTCTATCCGGCATCGCGGTGGCAGTTCACCGGGATCCGACTCGCACAGGACGGCTAACCATGGCCTCAAGCAATATCGCACTCGCTGAACGCTTCACGGATGGTTGCTACGATCAGGGCCTGTCCGAGGTATTGCGCGGTCTGCTCTACATTCCCCGCCAGCTATCGCACGTGTGGCTCTACGACGAGCGCGGCTGCCGGCTGTTCGAGAAGATCTGCCAGCTGCCGGAGTACTATCTGACGCGCACCGAGACCGGCATCATGACTCGCGACGCGAGCGCGATGGCGGCGCTGCTCGGCGCACAGCTCGCGGTGATCGAACTCGGCAGCGGCGATGGCACCAAGACGCGCCTGCTGCTCGATGCGCTCGTGCACCCGCGCTCCTACGTGCCGGTGGATATCGCCGCCTCGAGCCTGGCGCGCACGGCACGGGCGATGCAACGCGACTATCCGCAGCTGCAGGTGCTGCCGCTGTGCGCCGACTTCACCCGGCCGCTGCAGCTGCCGCCGCTCGGCAGCGCTCGTCGGTTGCTGTATTTTCCCGGCTCCACGCTCGGTAACTACGCTCCCGAGGATGCCGTGCGGCTACTGCGCTCCATGCGCGAGGTCGCCGGTCCCGAGGGCGCGGCGCTGATCGGCTTCGACCTCATCAAGGAGCGCTCATTGCTCGAACGCGCCTATGACGATGCAGACGGCGTGACCGCCGAATTCAATCTCAACAGCCTGCGACACGTGAATCGGCGGCTCGGGATCGGGTTGGACGTGAGCCACTTTCGACATCGCGCCGTGTGGGTAGCGGCGGAGCAGCGCATCGAGATGCACTTGGTCAGTACGGCCGATCAAACGGCGCGCGTCGGCGCGGCGGTCATCCGGCTGCAACGCGGTGACTTCATTCGCACCGAGTACGCCTACAAGTACACCCTGGAGGGTTTTGCGCGCCTGGCACAGCAGGCCGGCTGGTCGCTGAGCCAGGGCTGGAGCGACGCGCAGCGGTGGTTTCGCGTGCAATTGCTGGCCGCCAACTGACCCCAAACAACTCGCTTCGGCCCGGTTTTGGCCGCTGTTTTGCCGGCCTGTACAGGCGGTTGCGCGTCGGTATAATCGCGCGTTCTCAACTGCTCGGGTGGAGTTTAGGAGCGATGCACGGCAAGAAGCCCGTATCCAAGACCAACAAACCGAAGCGGCCGACTCATGCCAAGGCGGCCGCGCGCCGCGGCGATACACGCAAGGCTGCCAGCAGCAGCCACAAGGCGGCTGCGGCCGCCAGGCCGGCTGCAAAGGCCGCTACACGCGCCCCGGCCAACGCGCACGCGGGCGGCGTGCATGCGACCAGCGTACACAGCCCCGCGGCGCACGGGCACGGCAACGCTGGGCACGCGCACGGTGGCGCCACGGCACACGGAGCCGGCGCCCATGTAGAGCGCAATGCGACGGCACACGCGGGACACGTGGTACATACCGAGTCCGGGCTGGAGCGCATCCGACCGAACGCGGTGCTGGCCGACACCAGCCGCGAGCAGACGCTCGCCGATACCCGGGAGACGGTCGCCAACGATAACGATGAGGGCGAGAGCCCGGAGCCGGGATCGCTGCTGGCCGGGCCACGCAACGTCAAACCCTACGTACCGAGACGCGGCGAGCAATACATGAGCAAGTCGCAGCTCGCTCACTTCCAGCAGATCCTGGCCAACTGGAAGCGGGATCTGATGGTGGAGGTCGATCGCACGGTTTCGCACATGAAGGATGAGGCGGCGAACTTTCCCGACCCCAACGATCGGGCCACACAGGAAGAGGAATTCAGCCTGGAGCTGCGCACACGCGATCGCGAGCGCAAGCTGATCCGCAAGATCGACTCGGCGCTGAAACGCATCGAGGACGGCACCTACGGCTACTGCCTCGAGACCGGCGAGGAAATTGGCATCAAGCGGCTGGAAGCGCGTCCGGTCGCGACGCTCTCGATCGAGGCCCAGGAGCGGCGCGAGCGGCGCGAGCGCCAGTACGGCGATCGCGACGACCGCTACCGCTGACCGTCACCCCTGAGGACCGCGCCGCCGCCATCGCTGCTGCCGCTGGCGCTGTGAGCGCGGCGGCCCCTGGCGCGCGCTGACCGCCGTCATCCGACGACCCCCGCCTAACCTACGCCTGTCGCCCTGACGCCTCTCGCCCTGACGCCTGTCACCTTGGCGCCTGTCACCCTGAAGCCCGCGAGCTGACGCCTGCCGCTGGCAGAGGCAGCGTTCGGCCCACCGGCGCAGCCCCTGCGCCAGGCCGGGCCGTTACGGGCGTGCCAGACCAGTCCACCTCCAGATGCTGATGCGTCTGACCGTGATGCGCCTAACACCGCCGCTATCTGTCAGCGGACTCCGATTTGGGTTCCCCTGCAGCTTGTACTATGGTATGCGGACGCGGAGGCACACTACGGGCTGTGAACTGAACACGAGGGCTTCGGCATGAGCGAACTGCGCATCATCAAGAAGTACCCCAACCGGCGTCTCTACGACACGGTGGAGAGCCGCTACATCACACTCGATGACATCCGGCGGCTAGTGATGGATCGCGTCGACTTCAGCGTGGTCGACAAGCGCACTCAACAGGACATAACGCGACAGGTCCTGCTGCAGGTCATCGCCGAGCTCGAGCAGCGTGATGGCACGGTGCTCAGCCAGGACTTCCTTGCGCATCTCGTCCGCAGTCACGGGCACGATGCGGGACTCGAAGCCATCCTGTCGAGCTACCTGGAGCAGAGCCTGCGGCTGTTCCTCAGTCAGAAGCCTCCCGCGGGTGAGCCCGCGGCCGCAGCCTCTCATCTGGCGCACCAGAACCACCAGCGCTGGCACAGTGCCCAGGAGGAGATCTTCCGTACCCTGATGAAGGCCGCCAGCACTTCCGCTTCGACGAGCTAGCCGCGGCTAGCCGCCGCCACCGCGCGCCCCGCGCGGTGGGCAGCACGCACTGCCAGCGCCTGACAGGTTGTTGCGCCCGGGCTCAGCTCGACCGGCGGATCAGCTCGACGGGCGGGTCAGCGCGACGCGCGACCGACCGCGCTCTTCTTTTACCTAGCGCCGCGCACCCGCTGCGCTCGCCTGCTCGGGCGCATCGATGTTACGCATCGACAGGCGGATGCGCCCCTGGCGGTCGACTTCCAGCACCTTGACGCGTACCTGATCGCCCTCCTTGAGCTTGTCGGAGACGCGCTCGACACGCTCGTCGGAGATCTGCGAGATGTGCACCAGGCCATCGCGCCCGGGCAGGATGGTGACGAAGGCGCCGAAGTCCATCAGCTTGACGACCTTGCCCTCGTAGATGCGGCCGACCTCCACGTCGGCCGTGATCAACTCGATGCGGCGCTGGGCCTCGCGTCCCGCGGCGCCGTTCACCGAGGCGATCTTGACAGTGCCGTCGTTCTCGATGTCGATGGTCGTGCCCGTCTCCTCGGTGATCTGACGAATCACCGCTCCGCCCTTGCCGATCACGTCGCGGATTTTCTCCGGGTCGATCTTCAGCGTGATGATCGAGGGCGCCCACTCGGACATGTGCGCACGCGGCTCGCTGATGACCTTGTTCATCTGCTCGAGGATGTGCAACCGACCGGCGCGGGCCTGCTCGAGCGCCACCCGCATGATCTCGGGCGTGATCCCCGAGACCTTGATGTCCATCTGCAGTGCGGTCACGCCGTCGCGGGTACCGGCGACCTTGAAGTCCATGTCACCGCGGTGATCCTCATCGCCGAGGATGTCGGTCAGTACTTGAAAGCGCGCTCCCTCGAGCACCAGACCCATCGCCACGCCCGCGACCGGCGCCTTGATCGGCACTCCGGCGTCCATCAGCGACAGGCTGGCGCCGCACACGCTCGCCATCGAGCTCGAGCCATTCGATTCGAGGATGTCGGACACCACGCGGATGACGTACGGAAACGTGCTCATGTCGGGCATCACGGCTTTGATGCCGCGGCGCGCGAGGTTGCCGTGACCGATCTCGCGACGCTTAGGTGATCCGAGCATACCGGTCTCGCCGACCGAGAACGGCGGGAAGTTATAGTGAAACATGAACGGCTCACGCCGCTCGCCCTCGAGTGCATCGATGATCTGCGCGTCGCGCGTGGTGCCGAGGGTGGTAGCGACCAACGCCTGCGTCTCGCCACGCGTGAACAACGCCGAGCCGTGCGCACGCGCCAGCACGCCGACCTTGATCGAGATCGGCCGCACGGTTCGGGTATCGCGGCCATCGATGCGCGGCTCGCCCGCGAGCACGCGCTCGCGCACGATGCGGCTCTCGAGCTTGAACAGAGCGCTGTCGATCGCCTCGGCGCTCCATTGCGACACCTCGCCGCTGAGCGCCGCAGTGGTTTCCTTCTTGATCTGACTGATACGAGTGTGGCGCTGCTGCTTCTCGGTGATGCGATAGGCCTCGGCCATCACCCGCTCGGCACGCGTCGCCACCGCCCCCGCCAGCGCGGCGTCCTCCGCCGGAGGTGTCCACTCCCAGCGCGGCTTACCGGCTTCCTGCGCGAGCGCGCGGATCTGCCGGATCGCCTGCTGCATTTGCTCGTGGCCGAACACGACCGCCCCGAGCATGACCTCCTCCGACAGCCGCTCGGCCTGCGACTCGACCATCAGAACCGCATCGGCTGTGCCCGCCACCACCAGCTCGAGGCTCGAGGTGGCCTGATCGGTACGGCTGGGATTGAGCAGATACTGTCCGTCGCGATAACCGACGCGGGCGGCGCCGATCGGTCCATTGAACGGCAGACCCGAGATGCACAGCGCCGCGGAGGCACCCAGCATCGCGGGAATATCGGCGTCGATCTCCGGGTTCAACGAGATCACGGTGGCGACCACCTGCACCTCGTTGTTGAAGCCGTCGGGAAACAGCGGCCGCACCGGCCGATCGATGAGACGTGAGGTCAGCGTCTCGCGCTCGGAGGGCCGCCCTTCGCGCTTGAAGAAGCCTCCGGGGATGCGTCCGGCCGCATAGGTCTTCTCCATGTAGTTGACCGTGAGCGGGAAGAAATCCCGGCCCGGCACGGCCGTCCTCTGTGCGCAGGCCGTCACGAGCACGACCGTCTCGCCCATCCTGACGACCACGGCACCTTCGGCCTGGCGCGCGTACTCGCCGGTCTCGATCGTTACTGCGTGGGACCCATAGGAGAATGTCTTGGTGAGAACCGTCACGAATAGTTAGCCTCGAGCAAGTTTGGTCAGCGGCTCATGCCATGTGCCCCCGCGGGGAGCGCGAACCTGAACAATTCAGCGGCGCAGTCCGAGGCGCTCGACCAATTCCTGATACTTGGCCGGACGCGTCGCCTTCAAGTAGTCGAGCAGCTTGCGGCGCTGATTGACCAGTTTAACCAGACCACGGCGGGAGGAGTGATCGCGCTTGTGAGCGACGAAGTGCTCGCCCAGGCCGTTGATGCGCTCGGATAAGAGAGCGATCTGCACTTCGGGCGACCCCGTATCTTTGGGATCGCGGCGGTATTGGGCGACTACACCGCTCTTCTGCTCCGGGGACAACGCCATGGGGGATGCCAAACCTCTGCGCTAAATGCGACTCTGAACTATCGGGTCCTTTTTGAAGGCGGCGAATTCTACCCGGAGCCTCCGCATCACTCAAGCGGAAACATGGAGTTACGCGAGCCTCAGGGCTCGCAATAACCACGACGCCTTCAATCGGCCGTGCTCATCGAGCGCGCCGAGGCCGCAGAACCGACCTTGCTCATCGTACAGGCGATAGCGCGCGGCCGGCGCGGGCGATGGCGCGGCTTGCGCCGAGGCCTGCGGGGGCACTGCGGCGTCGAGCGGGAGCACTCGCCCGTGCGCGAGCGCGCGCAGCGCCGCGGCGTGCAGACGCAGGGCCGGCCGATGCAGCAGTGCCCGCTCCGGAGGCAGCAACGGCCAGGTAGTCACCGGCCGGGTCTCGAGCGTCGTCAGATCGATCATGGGCTCCTGCACAAAGGGCTCCAGGTACAGGCGGCGCAGCGCCGTCAGATGCCCGCAGCTACCGAGCGCGTGCGCCAGGTCCTCGCCGAGCACGCGTACATAGGTACCCTTGGAGCACAGCACGCGCAGCTCGAGCCGATCGGGCTCAAATCGCAGCAGCTCGAGCTCGTCGATGATCAACGAGCGCGGCGCGCGTGGCACCGCGACGCCGCGACGCGCGAGGCGGTAGAGCGGCTCGCCGGCGTGCTTGAGCGCCGCGTACATGGGAGGCACCTGCTGCTGCGGCCCCCTGAAGCGCACCAGGGCCGCGTCGACGGCGGCCGCGGTCAGCCGCGGCACCGGGCTGCGCTCGATCACTGCCCCTTCGGCATCTCCGGTCGCCGTGCGCTCGCCGAGCCTGACGACGAACTGGTAGGCCTTGCGACCCGCCAGCAGCTCGCCCGCCAGGCGCGTCGCCTCTCCCAGACAGACGGCGAGCATCCCGCTCGCGAGTGGATCGAGGCTGCCGGCATGGCCGGCCTTGACGCCGCCGGCAAGGCGGCGCACTCGCTGAAGCGCGGCGTTGGACGATAGACCGATCGGCTTGTCGAGCAGCAATATTCCGAGGGGCGGGATGGCGGCCGTCACGGTTGCGGCCGGCACGGATGCTGCGCTCAACAGCCGCTCACGGGCCGCGGTAGGCGCGGCGCGGCATCACGAAGTGCGCCGGCGGCGCGTGCCGGAGGCAGGTCGCTCCAGGTGCCGCTCGCGCTCGGCGCGCGCCTGATCGACCTCGCGATCCGCGCGCACCGCCCGCTCGATGAGCTCGGTAACGTGGTGCGCCTGCTCGAGCTCCACGTCGAGCACAAACTCCAGCCGCGGTGCGCGCCGCAGCCTGAGCTCGCGCGCCACCTCGCCGCGCAGATACCCCGCGGCGCTGCGCAGCCCCGCGAGCGTCTCCTCGCCCGCCTGTGCCGAGGCAAACGGCAGCACGTGAACGCGCGCCACCGTCAGGTCGGGTGCCACGTTCACGGTCGTCACGGTTACGTTGCCGACGCGCGGATCCCGCAACCCCCGCCGCAGCAGCAACGCCAGCGAGCGCTGCACCTGGGTAGCAACACGCGCGGCGCGGGGGGTTGCCGAGGGCATGGCCGCTGCGCGCCGATCATTGGATCGTGCGCGACACCTCGACGCGAGCGTAGCACTCGATCTGATCGCCGGCGCGCACGTCCTGATAGTTCTTCACACCGATGCCGCATTCGGTGCCGGCGCGTACTTCGTTGACGTCGTCCTTGAAGCGCCGCAGCGACTCGAGGGTTGCCTCGACGATCACCACGTTGTCGCGCAGGATGCGGATCGGATTGTTCCGCCGCACCGCGCCCTCGGTCACGAGGCAACCGGCCACGACACCGAATTTGCTCGAGCGGAACACCTCGCGCACCTCCGCGACGCCGACGATGGTCTCCTTGATCTCGGGGGCGAGCAGTCCGGAGAGTTTCTGCTTGACATCGTCGATGGCCTCGTAGATCACGCTGTAGTAGCGCACCTCGACTCCGGTCTCCTTCATGGCATCGCGCGCGGCCGCGTCGGCGCGCACGTTGAAGCCGATGACGAGTGCCTTCGAGGCAGCGGCCAAGTGAATGTCCGAGGCGGTAATGCCGCCGACACCGCTGGCGATGATGCGCACCTGCGCCTCGTCGGTGGACAGCTGCTGCAACGCGCCCTGCAGCGCCTCGGCACTCCCCTGTACGTCGGTCTTGATCAGGATCGCCATGACGCCGGCCGTGGCAGCGCCCATCTGCGAGAACACGTCCTCGGCCCGCGGCGTCGCGCGCGCGAGCTTCACGTCGCGGAAGCGTCCCTGCCGGTAGAGTGCGACTTCCCGCGCCTTGCGCTCGTTCTCGACCACGAGCAGCTCCTCACCGGCATTGGGCGCGCCCGAAAGGCCGAGCACGACCACCGGCATCGATGGGGCCACCTCGCTCACCGCGTCGCCCCGCTCGTCAAACAGCGCACGCACTCGCCCGAACTCCGAGCCGGCGAGAATCGCATCGCCCGTGCGCAGCGTACCGCGCTTGACCAGCGCCGTGACCACCGCACCGCGGCCCTTCTCCATGCTCGACTCGATCACCACGCCTGCCGCCATTCCGGCGCGCGGCGCCTTGAGCTCGAGCACCTCAGCCTGCAGCAGAATTGCCTCGAGCAGCTGATCGATGCCCGCACCGGTGCGCGCCGACACGTTCACGAACATGTTCTGTCCGCCCCACTCCTCCGGGATAACCTGCTGCTTGGCGAGCTCGGTACGCACGCGGTCCGCATCGGCTTCGGGCTTGTCGATCTTGTTGATCGCCACCACGATCGGCACGTTCGCCGCCCGCGCATGCTGAATGGCCTCGAGCGTCTGCGGCATCACCCCGTCGTCGGCCGCGACCACGAGCACCACGACGTCGGTCGCTTTGGCGCCGCGGGCGCGCATGGCCGTGAAGGCGGCGTGGCCCGGGGTGTCTAGAAACGTGATCGAGCCGCGCGGCGTCTCGACGTGATACGCGCCGATGTGCTGAGTAATCC
>JASHTF010000176.1 GCA_030040715.1 Gammaproteobacteria bacterium
ACGACCCGGCGGATGCTGTAGAGGCCGGGACCGCTGTCGAACAACAACGCACGTCGCTGACCGAGAAGCAGGTAGCTGACGTTCTGCTGCCAGTACTTCGGCTCGGACAGCTCATAGGTACGCGCATCGAGACGTACGATGTGAAACCAATCGGCCGGCGCCGGCGGCCGGATCGCATCCTGATCCGCCTCAGATACAGCTATCGTCCCTGCGCACAGCAGCGCTCCCAGCCCGAGCCAACCGACGGCACTCGAGAGTCCCCGCAGGCGGAGCAAATACATCGCGGCACTCCGTTCGGATTACGCTGAAGCCGCAGCGCTGCAAGAATTGTAGCACTCGGAAACTTACTCCGTCATGCAGCTATTAGACATTGAAGTTTCCGGCGGAGATGCGAATCAACGCATCCTTATCGGTGAACGAAACGCCGATCGGATCCCTCCCATCACGTACGGCCGCGATCCGTCCGTGGCCATCGTCTGCTCATCTTGAGCGATGATATGGTGCTCATCCGCGAGGCGATGACCTCGCAGCCTGAGAAGGCAAGGTCCTGTCTTGGAGCTTAGGCGCCGAGCTAAGCGTCGAGTTGGGCCAGCGATAAGCGCAGTCCACGCGTGCAGAGGCGCATCCGCCACGAGAATGATGAATTCCGCGCTACTCATGCCTGCTCCGGTTTGCTGCGGCTCGCAGCAGGGCCGGCGAACCCCAGCCCCACATAGTTCTCGGCCAGCGCTTGCGCGGCCGCTTGCGAATGCGCGATATGGCGCAGCTCCGCCAGCTGCAGCCGTCGCGCGAACGGGTCGTCGGAGCAGCGGTGCATCAAGGTCGTGTACCACCACGAAAAACGCATCGCCTTCCACACTCGATCCAGCGCCCGTTCCGAGTATTCATCGAGAAGCCCCGTGGCTCCGGCACGATAGAACTCGACCAGCGCATGCGAGAGCAGCCGCACGTCCGCAGCAGCGAGGTTCAAGCCCTTGGCGCCGATCGGTGGCACGATATGTGCCGCGTCGCCGACCAGAAACAGCCGGCCGAATCGCATTGGCTCGACTACGAAGCTGCGCAGCGGAGCGATGCTCTTTTCGATTGCGGGGCCCGTTGTGAGCTGCCGGGCAAAGCACGCCGGCAGGCGCCGGTACAGTTCAGCCCAAAAGCGATCGTCCGGCCACTGTTCGACCGAGTCCTCGAGCGCGCACTGGATGTAATAGCGGCTGCGCGCGCGCGATCGCATGCTGCAGAGCGCGAAGCCGCGCTCATGATTGACGTACACCAGCTCGTCATTCAGCGGTGGAACGTCGGCAAGCACGCCCAACCATCCGAAGGGATAGGCCCGCTCGTATTGCGAGCGGCGATCGTGCGGCACGCTGATACGGCTTATCCCGTGATAGCCATCGCATCCGGCGACGAAGTCGCAGCGGACCTCATGGCGCGCGCCTCTGTGTGTGAAGCTGACGTGGGGATGAGAAGTGTCCCAACTCTCCAGCGCTACGTCACTCGCCTCCCACACTACCGCGTCCGGATTGATCGCGCGCGCATCGGCGAGATCCTTCTGTATTTCCGTCTGCCCGTATACGAGCACGCTTCGACCGGTCAGGCCATGCAGATCTATCCGCGCGTAACCGTCGGCAAAGGCGAGGTTAATCCCGTCGTGAACGAGTCCCTCGCGCATCATGCGCTCGCCGACCCCCGCCTCCTGCAGCAGTTCGACCGTGCTCCATTCCAGCAGTCCCGCACGTACCCGACCCTGAACGTGGTCGCGTGATTGCCGCTCGAGCACGATCGAATCGATGCCGTTACGATGCAGCAGCTGCGACAGCAGCAGTCCCGAAGGCCCTGCGCCGATGATTGCTACCTGGGTCGACCGCATCAGCCGCCTCGCACGCGCAAGCGCACACTCGCCGGTGAGATTCGGGTACAACCCGCTGGCGGGGAATGGACGTCGCGCCAGAAAACTTGTACTTTTCAGCCATGTGGAGCTTCCCCCGCAGGTATGCCTCACATCGGCCGACTGCCTTTGGTGGTCCTATCCCCGCGTTCACTCTCTATGGCGAGCCGCTGCGGCCTCCTGATGCGCGGCTGATACATATCGAGACGATTGCGGCGCGCAGCAGTCTGTACAACTGGAACATCGGGCCGCACCGACATCATGATCTGAATCAGATCCTGCTGATCCATCGCGGTCACGTCGTGGCCCGACTGGATGACAGGACCCTTGCTCTCGATGGGCCGCTTTTCGTGGTGGTACCGCCGTCGACTGTGCACTCCTTTGCGTTTCAGTCGGGTACCGACGGCCTGGTTATCTCATTTGCCCCGGGATTGATCGCGGAGCTCAGGACTGAGGAAGATGGAATCGCAGCATTCCTCGAGCACCCTACGGCGCGACCGCTGCTACCGCGTGACGCCCGCCAAACGGACCTGCGACGCCTCGGAAAGATGCTGCTGCGTGAATTCATGCGCTCCGCTCCTGGCCGACAGACCGCGTTGCACGGCCTGCTGAGCGCCCTGCTCGCCAACGTCCTGCGGCTGGCGCGCCGAGCGACTGATGGCGGCGCCGGTGCGATGTCGCAGGAGCGCGAGCTGGTGGCGCACTTCCGCCGTCTGGTCGAGGCGCGCTACCGAACGCATGCGACCGTCGGGGCCTATGCGACTGCGCTCGGTGTCAGCGAGTCCAAGTTGCGGCGGGCGTGCCTCGCGGTCGCTGGACAATCTCCCACCGAGCTGCTCCATCTGCGCCTCCTGGTGGAAGCCGAGCGCCAGCTGCGCTACACCACGCTGTCGATCGCACAGGTGGCTTATCACCTTGGGTTCGAAGACCCCGCCTACTTCAGTCGCTTCTTTACGCGCCGCTTGCGCGTCTCGCCGCGAACGTTTCGGTTGGCGGCGGCACCACCGGGGACGCGCTCCTAAGCTGAGCGATTCCGTCCGTTGATCTTGACCATGTCCGGCCGTTTGGTTATGTTGCATAACAAATAGCCGCAGCGGTGTCCTCGATGGCAGCCGCGTTTTCCGCAGCGTTTCCGGTCGACATCGAGACGATGGCGGACGGCTCTATGCTGCTGCGGCCCGGAGGCGAGCTGCCGCCCTATCCGGCGAAGATCACCGAGCGACTGGTTGATTGGGCGGGTGCGGTGCCGGAGCGCGTCTGTTTCGCGCAACGGGACGACAGCGGCGCCTGGCGGGCGCTCGACTACCGCGACACGCTCGCGCGCGTGCGTAGGATCGGCAGCGCATTGCTCGATCTCGGGCTATCAGCCGAGCGTCCGCTGGCCATCCTCTCCGGTAACGGCCTCGAGCACCAGTTGCTGTCGCTTGGGGCCATGTACGCCGGCATACCGTACGTAGCGGTCTCCCCCGCCTACTCTCTGATCGACCACAGTCTTGGGCGCATTCGTCACGTGGCGAAGCTCATGACCCCGGGGATGGTCGCGGTGTTCGGGGCGGGACTCTTCGACGCGGCGATCGAGTGCGCTGCCGATGCGGACGCGCCGCTGCTCACCGACGTGGCGCGTGGCAGCCGACGGCGCGTGATCGATTGGGCTGAATTCGAGTGTTCGCAGCCGACGCCACGAGTCGATGAGGTGCACCGCCTGCTCGGATCCGACGCCATCGCCAAGTTCCTGCTCACTTCGGGATCGACGGGAATTCCCAAGGCCGTGACGACCACCCACCGCATGATCTGCAGCAATCAGGCGATGCTGCAGCTCGCGCTGCCGTTCCTCGCCTCCGAGCCCCCGGTGCTCGTGGACTGGCTACCCTGGAATCACGTGTTCGGCGGCAGCCATAACGTCGGCCTCAGCCTCATGCACGGCGGCTCCTTCTACATCGACTCGGGTCGGCCCACGGTGGAAGGATTCCGCGATACCGTGCGTAATCTGCGCGAGATCTCTCCGACGATCTATTTCAACGTCCCTAAGGGTTTCGAGGCGCTGGCCGTGTCGCTCGAGCGCGATGAGGTGCTACGCAAGAGCTATTTCCGCCGCTTGCGGGCGAATTTCTTCGCCGGCGCCAGCCTCGCGCAACCGGTGTGGGACGCGCTCGATCGCGTCGCCGAGCAGGAGACCGGGGCACGCATTCCCATGATCACGGGGCTGGGAGCGACCGAGACCGGCCCCTCGGTAACCTTCACCACGCCCGAGATGTGCCGCGCAGGCTCGGTCGGCCTGCCGGTCGCGGGGGAACTGGTGAAGCTCGTGCCGGTCGGCGGTAAGCTCGAGATTCGCGTCCGGGGACCGAACGTCACGCCCGGCTACTGGCGCCAGCCGGAGCTCGATGGTGACGTGTTTGACGACGAGGGCTTCTACCGCCTCGGCGATGCGGTGAAGTGGGTGGATCCACGCGATCGCGTCCTCGGCCTGCTGTTCGATGGGCGGATCTGCGAGGACTTCAAGCTCTCGAGCGGCACCTGGGTCAGCGTCGGGCCGCTGCGCCTGAGGCTGCTCGATGCGCTGGCGCCGCTGGTGGCGGACGTGGTGATCGGAGCGCCAGAGCGCGACTTTGTCACGGCACTCGTGTTCCTCGACCCGATCGCCGCGGCTGGCTGTGCCGGCGAAGGCGGGGGCCACTCGCTCGCAGCCCTCGCGCGCTCCCCGCAGATCCGCTGCTCGATCGGCGAGCGCCTCAGGCTGTTCAATGCTGAGTTCTCCTCGAGCTCGATGCGCGTCGCAAGGGCGCTGCTGCTCGACTCCCCTCCCTCGCTCGCCGAGGGTGAGGTCACCGACAAGGGGTCGATCAACCAACGCATCGCGCGCGAGCGGCGCGCCGAGGAGCTGAACGCGCTATACAGCGGCAGCGCCGACGGGCGCATCATCGTTGTGGAGCAACGAGCGAGAACCGCATGACGAACGCTGCCACCGGCCTTGCCCACGGCCGCCGTCGCGAGACCAATCCGCATCGCCCGCAGACTGCCGAGCTCACTCGTGAGCTCGAAATGAGCGTCGGTTACGTACTGCGGCGGGCCCAGCTCGCCGTGTTCGCGGACTTCAGCGCGCGGCAATCGGAAGGAGCGGTGTCGAGGCCGGGTCAGTTCGCGCTGCTGGCGGTGATCGGCAGGCAGCCCGGGGTCACGCAGACACAGCTCTGCGCTGCGCTCGGCATCAAGCGGGCAAATCTGGTCGTGGCCATCGACCAGTTTGAACGGCTCGGCCTGGTGCGCCGCGAACAGTGCGACATCGATCGCCGCGCGAATCGGCTACATCTGACGCCGGCCGGCACCCAGGCCCTATCGCGAGCGACCGATGGGCAGAGAAAACACGAAGCCCGAATCGCGACGCTCCTGGGCGCGAACGGCCGCCGCGTACTGATCGAGCTGCTCAACAAGCTCCGTACCCTGTCGGAGGTAGCGGCATGACAACGGCCGCCGGCGGCGCACCGCAGGCACGCCCCGCGGATGCCGTGCCCGTCGCGCTCCGGCTCGTCGGGCAGATCGCCCTCATCACCGTCGACAACCCGCCGGTCAATGTCATCACCTCCGAGATCCGTGCCGCCCTCCGCGGCGCATTGATCGAGGTGCGGCGGCTCGTGCCGGCCAAGGCGCGCGCCGTCGTGCTGCTGTGTAAAGGCAGTACGTTCTTTTCCGGGGCGGACATCGGTGAATTCTCCGGCCCGCCGAAGGAGCAGGAATACCGGCAACTGTTCGGCGAGCTTGAGCAGCTTCCCGTGCCCGTCGTCGCCGCCATGCACGGTACCGTCATGGGAGGGGGTGTCGAGGTCGCCCTCGCCTGCCATTATCGCGTCGCCGCCCCAGGCACGCGCTTGGGCTTGCCGGAGCTGAACTTCGGCATCTTTGCCGGCGGCGGCGGCACGCAGCGGCTGCCGCGGCTCATCGGCGTCGAGCACACCGTTGAGCTGCTGCTGAGCGCAAAGCCGATCGATGCGGCGCGAGCGCTCGAGCTCGGGGCGATCGACGCACTCATCGAGGGCGAGCTGACCAGCGGCGCGCTGCACTACGCTGAGATGCTCCTGGCCTCTGGCAAGGGACCGCTACGCACCTGCGATCGCGCCGTCGACCCAGCGACCGCCTCGCCGCAGATACTCGAGCGCCTGCGGGCCGATGCGCGTCGCCTGTACCCGAACCGCGCTTCCGCGCTGCAGGCGGTGGAGGTCGTCGCCTCGTCGGCTCGCCTGTCATTCGAGGCGGGGCTCAGCTACGAGACCGAGCAGGTCAACATCGCCAAGCGCACCATCGAATCACACGCCCTCGTGCATCTGTTCTTTGCCGAGCGTGAGGCGCGCAAAGTGCCGGATCTGCCTCGCGATACGCGTGCGCGCTCCATCTCCAAGGCGGCGATCGTGGGCTCGGGCACCATGGGCGGAGGGATCGCGATCTGTTTCGCCAACGCCGGCATTCCGGTCACGGTTCTCGATGTGAGCGAGCAGGCCCTCGAGCGCGGCCTCGGGACCGTCGCCCGCAGCTACGATGCCATGGTGAGCCGCGGCCGAATTTCGCCGGCTGAGCGTACGGCGCGGCTCGCCGCGATCAGCGGCACGACCGACTACGCGCAGCTGCGCGATGCCGACCTCATCGTCGAAGCCGTTTATGAGGATCTGGCGCTGAAGCGCCGGATCTTCTCCCGGCTCGATGAGGCCGCCAAGCCGGGAGCGATCCTCGCGACCAATACCTCGACCCTCGACGTCGGCGCCATCGCGGAGGCGACGCGCCGACCGGCGGACGTGCTCGGGTTGCATTTCTTCTCCCCAGCCAACGTGATGCCGCTGCTCGAGGTGGTGCGCGCACCGCGCACGGCGCCAGAGGTCATCCAGTCGTCGCTCGAGTTCGCGCGGCGGATTCGCAAGACCGCGGTGGTTGCGCGCGTCGGCTACGGTTTCATCGGCAACCGGATGCTGGAGGGTTACGGCCGGGAGGCCGAGCGGCTGGTTCTGGAGGGGGAGACACCGCGCCGCGTGGACACGGTGCTCGAGAACTGGGGCATGGCGATGGGGATCCTCGCCGTCTTCGACCTGGCGGGCATCGACGTAGGCGTGAACGTGCACAAGGCAAATGCTGAACGCTATCCGCCCGATCCCAGCTACTACCAGGCCGACGTGGCGTTGCATGCCGCCGGGCGGGTCGGGCAGAAGAGCGCGGCGGGTTACTATCGCTACGAGGCCGGCGGCCGCACGCGGCTCGACGATCCAGCGGCGATCGCCATCCTGCGGCAGACCGCGCAGCGCCTGCAGATCGCGCCGCGTGAGCATTCAGATCAGGAGATCCTCGAGCGCTGCCTCTACCCGCTGATCAACGACGGCTTCCGCGTTCTCGAGGAGGGAGTCGCGATTCGCCCGGGCGACATCGACGTCGTCTGGACCTCCGGATACGGGTTCCCTCGCTATCGCGGGGGGCCGATGTTCTACGCCGACAGTATCGGGCTGCGTCAGGTGTACGACGCCATCTGTCGATTCCGCAGCGAGCACGGTCCGATGCACTGGCGGCCGGCGGCGCTGCTCGAGCGTCTTGCGCTCGCGGAACAAACCCTGGCCAACTGGGAATGCAGCCGCGACTGAGGGTGAATCCGTCATGAACACGACCGACTTGATCGCCATCGACGTGCACACCCATGCCGAAGTCTCGTGCCGGCAGCCGGCGGATGAGGTCTGGCAGGCCTATGAGGCGGCGGCTTCCAAGTACTTCAAGACCGGGTCGCGCCCCACGATCGCGGAGACTGTCGCCTACTACCGCGAGCGCCGCATCGGGCTCGTCATGTTCACCGTGGATGCGGAGTTCGAGATCGGTAACCGCCGCATTCCGAACGAAGAGGTGCTCGAGGCTGCGAATCGGAACACCGACCTGATGCTGGCTTTCGCGAGCATCGATCCGCACAAGGGCAAGACCGGCGTGCTCGAGGCGCGACGGCTGGTCGCCGCGGGCGTGCGTGGATTCAAGTTCCACCCGACCTGTCAGGGCTTCTACCCGAACGACCGCATGGCCTACCCCCTGTACGAGGTCATCGCCGAGCACCGCTTGCCCGCCCTCTTCCACACGGGTCACTCGGGGATAGGGGCTGGGATGCGCGGCGGTGGTGGCCTGCGGCTGAAGTACTCGCAGCCGATTCATCTCGATGATGTGGCCGCAGACTTCCCCGACATGACCCTGATCGCCGCCCATCCTTCCTGGCCCTGGACGGACGAGTCGCTGTCGATCTGCCTGCACAAGCCGAACGTGTACATTGATCTGTCGGGGTGGTCGCCGAAGTACTTCCCGCCGCAGCTGGTGCGCTACGCGAACAGTCTATTGAAGGAACGGATGCTGTTCGGCTCGGATTATCCGCTGATCACGCCTGATCGCTGGATCAAGGATTTCGACGAGGCGGGATTCAAGCCCGAGGTACGCGACCTGATTCTGAAGCAGAACGCGATCCGTGCGCTGGGATTGGGCTGATGCGGTGCACGCGCAGTCAAGGCGCTCGCCAAGTGAGGACACTGCCATGAGCGGTCCCAATCTCGAATCCCTCCTGCGGGGCACTCCCGATCCGGTGCGGATGCTGCGCAACTCGAAGATCGGGGCCTACGTGTACCCGGTCGTACCGAGCGAATTCTCCAACTGGCGCGACGAGCAGCGGTCCTGGCGCGAGACCGCGGCGCTGTTCGATCAGTCGCACCATATGGCGGAGTTCACCGCCAGGGGGCCGGACGCGCTCAAGTTGATGTCACGGTGCACCATCAATAGCTTCGCCGGCTTCGCGCCTGACCGCGCCAAGCAGATGGTTGTCTGCAGCCCCGACGGCTATGTCATCGGTGACGGCATTCTCTTCTATGTCGATCGAGACGAGCTGCTGTTCGTCGGCCGCGCACCCGCCGTGAACTGGTTGCAATTTCAGGCCGAGACGGGCGGCTACCGGCTCGAATACATCCGCGATGACCGCTCGCCCTCGCATCCGCGCGGCAAGGCGGTGGTCCGCCGTCACTACCGTTACCAGATTCAGGGGCCGAATGCGCCGCAGATTTTCGAGAAGCTGAACGGCGGTCCGCTGCCCGAGATCAAGTTCTTCCACGTCGGCCGGATCCACATCGAGGGGCGCAGCGTACCGGCACTCAGGCATGGCATGGCGGGCGCGCCGGGACTCGAGATCTGGGGTCCGTATGCCGAGGGCGATGAGATTCGCGCAGCTATCCTCGCGGCGGGGGAGCAATTCGGGCTGCGCCAGGTCGGATCGCGTGCCTATGCCAGCAACACCCTCGAGTCCGGCTGGATCCCCTCGCCGCTTCCCGCCATATATTCGGGCGACTCCCTGCGAGCCTATCGCGAGTGGCTGCCCGCGAGCGGCTACGAAGGCACCGGCTCGATCGGCGGTAGCTTTGTCTCACCCCACATTGAGGATTATTACCTCACGCCGTACGACCTGGGCTATGGGCCGTTCGTCAGATTCGACCATGAGTTCTTTGGGCGTACCGCGCTCGAGCGCCGGGCCGCCGCGCCGCACCGCAAGAAGGTGACCTTCGAATGGCACGGCGACGATCTGGCGAAGATCTACGCATCATTGTTCAGGCGCGGTGTGGATCCGTACAAGTTCTTCGATCTGACGATCGCCAACTACACCTCCTCTTCCTACGATCGGGTCGTCCGGGGCGGCCAGACCGTCGGCCTGTCGATGTTCACCGGCTACAGCTACAACGAGCGCGCCGGATTGTCGCTGGGCGTCGTCGATCCGTCGGTACCAATCGGGGAAGAGCTGCTGCTCGTGTGGGGCGAGGAGAATGGTGGGACCGACAAGACCACCGTCGAGCGCCATCGCCAGCTCGAGGTGCGCGTACGGGTCTCCCCGGCCCCCTACGCCCGCGATGCGCGTGAGCACTACGCCTCGGGCTGGCGCACGCAGTCGGCGCGCGGCGAGGGCCGCTAACTTCTATTCGAGCGCGGGTTTGGCGGCGGGTGTGACTGCGTTCACTGCGGGGCGGGCCCGGTCTGAGCGCCGCTCGTCTGGGTGGCGCCCTGGCCGCTGCCAGCCTGGCCGCTGGCAGCCTGACCGTTGCCCGTTTGGCTGTTGGCCCCGGCGCTGCGCTTGTCAGCCTTGCTGCTGTCGCTGCTGCTGCTCGTGGGGTCGAGCGGCGTTAGCGGCTGCAGCACCACGGGAGCGCTCGGCGAGATCGGCGGGGCGGCGCCGAAATTGGTGCTGATATGACCATTGATGATCGGTGGCAGGGGATCAGCCGGCTCGAAGGGTGCCAGCGGTAGTATGGTCTTGTCGTGCGCGACCTGACGCTGCTCGTTGAGCATGTAGTTGTACTTGGCGTCGGTCTCGATGGCCGCCTGGGCATCGTCGCGCAGGATCCGCGGTTGCAGGAAGATCAGGAAGTCGCTCTTGGTCTTCTCGTTATTGCGCGTACGAAACAGCTCACCCAGCAGCGGGATGCTGCTGAGGAAGGGAATCGACTGCTCATTATTGAGGACGCTGTCCTGGATCAGCCCACCGAGCACCAGTGTGCCGCCGTCCTTGATGAGTACGGTGGTGGTGATGGTGTTCTTGTTGGTGATCGGATCACCGGCAACGCCCGAGGCGCTGCTCGAGAGGCTCGAGCTCTCGACGTCGAGCTTCATCATCACCACATCGCCCGCGCTGATGGTCGGGGTGACCGTCAGCAGCGTGCCGACGTCTTCCTGCTGGATGGTCTGGAAGGCCTGTCCGGTGCCGTTGGTGGTGCTGTACTGGCCGGTCAGGAACGGCACCTCCTCGGCCACCTCCATCTTGGCTTCCTGATTGTCGCGCGTGACCACCGAGGGCGTCGCGATGATATTGGTACGGGCATCCCCCTTGAGGGCGGCCAGCATGGCGGCAAAGTTCACACCCGACGCCTGCAGCCGCCCGACACCGAAGATGCCGCCTGTCAGACTGGCGCTCGAGATCGAACTGGCGCCGCCCTCGACGTCCTGGTAGAGATTCAGAATCGAAGTACCCCCGACCGGGGAGATGAAGCCGCCGACGGGACTGTTGGACGACGAGTTGTAGGCCGCCCAGTTGATGCCGAGGTCATCGGTCATGTCGACCGACACGTCCGCGATGATGGCCTGTACCAGCACCTGCGGGCGGCGGATGTCGAGCTTGTCGATCACGGCGTTGAGCGCGCGCATGGTGTGCGGGTTGGCCGTCATGACCAGCGCATTGGTGTCCTTATCCGCCCAGATGGTCGCCTCACCGCCCGCGAGCGACAGCGTTGCCGGTCCCGCCTGCGTCGCGGACGTCTGCACCGCAGCGGCCGTTCCGGTGTTTCCCTGAGCGTTCGGAATCGGCTGCACGCCGAACTGGCGCGGATTTTGGCCCTGGCCGGTGGTCGTGCTGCGCGCGCCCATCTGCTCCTTCAGTCGCGTGGCCAGATCCGTGGCATCGGAATAAAGCAGGTAGCGCACCTGCGTTGCGGTGCCGGTCTCGACCGGGGTGTCGAGCTGCGCCAGCAGCGTCTTCACGCGCAGCCGCACCGCAGGGTCGCCGCTGACGATGATGCTGTTGGAGCGATCGTCGGCCACGATCTTGAGACTGCTGCCGCCCTCGCTCTGTGACAGCAGCGAGTTGAGCACGCGCGCCGTGTCGCCCGCGGTGGCGCTCTGCAGCGCCATGACGTCGAACTGCGGATTACCGACCTCATCGATGCGCTCGACGATGCGCATGATGCGGTTCACGTTGCTGGCGCGGTCCGACATGATCAGGATGTTGGTGCCGGTCACGGCCGAGAGCTGCGCGTTCTGCGGCATCAGCGGTCGCAGCACCGGCACCAGCTGCGCGGCGTTGAGGTTCTTGACCGCCAGCACCTGCGTGACCACCTCATCGGAGCTCGCGCTGACCTGGTTCGGCAGATCCTCGGACGGGTATTGCCGCATGTTGGCGTCGGGCACGATCTTGATCACATCGCCCGCGGGCACGGCCACGTAGCCGTGCACCTGCAGGATGGCGAGGAAGGCCTGATAAAACTCATCCGGCGTCATCGGAGTTTGTGACAGCATCGTCACCTGAGCGCGCACGCGCGGGTCGATGATGAAGTTCCTGCCGGTCGCCATGCCGACCGCCTCGATGATCTGGTTGATATCGGCGTCCTTGAAGTTCGGCGTGATGCGCTGCGTGCTGCCGGGCTGCGCGGCGAGCGCCCAGCCGCCAGCCACCCACAGCACCAGGGCCACGGCAACATGCCGTATCCGGCCGGCCATCCTCGGCGCTGTGATGAAGTGCTGCATCGGGCTAC
>JASHTF010000177.1 GCA_030040715.1 Gammaproteobacteria bacterium
CGTGACAGCCGGGCTGCGGTGAATCAGATCAACGATCTGGCGCGCAGCCTGCACGACAACCCCTCGCGGCTGCTTTATCAGCCTAAGCCCGCGGGCGTTGCGATCCCGCCGTGAGCCGCACGAGTGCGATGACGGCACCATGAATGAGGCAGTCTTCCTTGGCGCGGTCACCCATGGCGCTCTGATGCGCGGGCGGATGCGATCGCTGCTGCGAGCGCTGCCGTTGGTGCTGCCGCTGCTCGCCGGCTGCTTCAGCGGTTTCAACAGCAACCAGGCGCCCCAGCAGACCTACGTGCTGGGGCTGCAGTCCGCGGTTGATGCTGCGGCCGCAGGCACCCCGGTGCACCAGGGCGCGCCCGCGAGCGCGGTCGCCGCTGCGGCTGACAGCGTGCAGGTGCTGCCGCCGGTCGCCGTGCCGGGGCTCGGGAGCGAGGGCATCGCGGTCATGCGTCCCGGACAGCGGCTGGACTATTACAGCGGGGCGCGTTGGGCCGCCCCTGCTCCGGCGATGCTGCAAACCCTGGTCATCCAGACGTTACGACGCCAAGGCCGATTCGCGCTGGTCGAGTCCGATAGCGGGCCGTTCGAGGCCACCTACCTCCTCAGCCTCGAGCTGACTCACTTCGAAGCCGACTACGCAGCCAGCGCTTCCGGCGCGCCGCCGACCGTGCGCGTCGAGCTGGTGTGCGCGCTCGGCGGTCGCACCAGCCGTCGCGTGATCGAAAGCTTCGCCGCCACGAGCGCGGTCGCGGCTGATGCCGACCGCATGCAGGCTGTGGTGGCCGCCTTCGAGCAGGCGACCAACGCCATGCTGGCGCAGCTCGCCTCGGGTGTCGCGCCGCCCGCCACGGGTTCCACGAACTCCACGAGCTCGTCCGCCGCTTCCGCCGAGCCCTAGCCCTGGGGCGGCCTGGCCGGGCGTACCCGCCGCCGCACCACAGCTACCTCATCGTCACCAGCTCTTCGGCACTGGTCGGATGGATGGCGATGGTGTCGTCGAGGTCGCGCTTGGTCGCTCCCATGCGCAGCGCCACCGCAAACCCCTGCAGCAGCTCATCGGCACCGGGCCCGATCGCGTGAATGCCGACGATCTTCTGCGCCGGCGCGACCGTGACCAGTTTCATCTGCGCGCGCGGCCGGCGCTCGGTGAGCGCGTGGTACATGGGCAGAAATCCGCTCTTGAATGTGGTCACGGCATCGCCGTGGGCGGCGCGTGCCTGCTGCTCCGACAATCCCACTGTGCCGATCGGCGGATGGCTGAAGACCACCTGAGGAATATGGTCGTAATCGAGCTTGCGCTCGCTCTGACCGCCGAACAGCCGCTCGGCCAAGCGCCGCCCGGCCGCGATCGCGACCGGCGTAAAACCTGCATGCTGCGTCACGTCGCCGATGGCGTAGAGATTCTCAAGGTTGGTGCGCTGATACGCGTCCACGTGCACGTACCCATGACGGTCGAGCGCCACGCCGGCCTGATCCAGGCCCAGTTCGTGCGTCGAGGGGGCGCGTCCTATGGCCCAGACGAGCGCATCAAACGGACCGAGCACGCGACCGTCCTCGACGCGCAACTCGAGCAGCCCCGCGCTATCGCGCTCCAGCGACTGCGGCACCGCATCGACGACCAGTTCGATACCGTCCGCGCGCATGCTCTGCATCAGCGTCTCGCCGAGCATCGCATCCAGATGCCGCAGGATGCGCTCGTGGCGCATCACTATCGTCGTGTGGGAGCCGAGCGCAGCGAAGATGGACCCGAGCTCGGCGGCGATGTGTCCGGCGCCAACGATCGCGACGCCCCGTGGCCGCTCGGACAGGGCAAAGAAATCGTCCGAGGTCATGCCGAAACTGGCGCCGGGAAGCCGCGGGATCAGCGGCTGACCCCCGTTGGCGAGCACCACGGCGCCGGCCGACAGTCGTTGCCCGCCGACCTCGACCAGTTGCGGCGAGTGCAGCCGCGCGTGTCCGCGCCGCAGCTCGACCTTGCGGTTGGCCAGACTGCGCTCGTAGCTGGCATTGAGCTGCCCGATGTAGTCATCGCGCCGGCGCTTGAGCAGTTCCCAATCGTGGCGGCCGAGCGCCACGTCGAAGCCATAACCGGCGGCATCATGCAGCGCGTGGCTGATCAGTGCGGCGTTCCACATGATCTTCTTCGGCACGCAGCCGAGGTTCACGCAGGTGCCACCGAGGCGGTGTTGCTCGATCAGCAGGGTGCGTGCCCCGTGCTCACTCGCCCGCTGCGCGCAGGCCAGCCCGCCGCTGCCGCCCCCGATCACGATCAGGTCATAATCAAATGCCATGGTTGCGTCACCATGGTACACCGCCTCGGGTTGGCTAAAATGCCGCTCCCCTCCAGCGTGAGCCCCGCCACATGTCTCCAGAGCTGACCGCGAGCGCCGATCTGAGCGGCAATCCGCTGCTGGAGGATGCACCCCTGCCGCGCTTCGATGGCATTCGCCCGGAACACGTGGTACCGGCGATCTCACGGCTGCTGGCCGAGCAGCGCGCCAGCGTAGCGGCGATCGAGGCGCTCCCGACCGCCGACTTTCAGGGGGTCGTGGTAGCGCTCGAAGAGCTGCGGCACCGCCTGAGCCGGGTGTGGTCGCCGGTGGCACACCTGAATGCGGTCATAAACTCCGAGCCGCTGCGAGCCGCTTACAACAGCTGTCTGCCGCTGCTGTCCGAATATCACACCGATTTGGCACAGAGCGAGCGGCTGTATCGCGCCTATGCGCAGGTCGCCGCCCAGGAGAACGGCGCGCTCGATCCGGTGCAGCGCGAGCTCATCACGCATGCGCTGCGCGATTTCCGCCTGGCCGGAGTCGCTCTCGACTCGACGCGCAAGGCGCGCTTCAAGGCCATCATGATGGAGCTCGCGCGCCTGGGGGCAAAGTTCGAGGAGAACGTGCTCGACGCCACCAACGTCTGGTCGCATCACGTGACCGATGCCGGCGAGCTCGCCGGCATCAACGCCGGTATCCTCGAGCAAGCCGAGCGCCGCGCGCACGCGCAGCAACTGCGCGGCTGGCTGTTCGGTCTCGATCAGCCGACCTACGTCGCGGTAGTGACCGACGCGCAGTCAGCGGCGCTGCGTCGCGCCTTCTATGAAGCCTGGTCGACCCGCGCGTCGGATCGCGGACCGAGTGCCGGCCGCTATGACAACGGCCAGGTGATAGAAGAGATCCTGCGGCTGCGCCACGAGGCCGCGCGGCTGCTCGACTACGACAGCTTCGCCGACTATGCACTCGCCAATCGCATGGCTCGCACGGTGCCGGAGGTGCTCGATTTCCTGCGTCAGCTGGTGCGCGCGGCTAAGCCGGTCGGTGCCGCGGAGCTGACCGAGCTCGAGCGCTTCGCCGCGCACACGCTCGAGCCCTGGGACTTCGCCTACTACTCCGAGCGTCTGCAGCAGCAGCGCTACCACATTTCGCAGGAGCAGCTGCGCGAGTACCTGCCGCTGCCGAGTGTGCTCGCGGGCCTGTTCGAAGTGGCCGAGAAGCTATTCCAGGTGCGCATCCGCGAGCGCCGGGACGTGCCGGTGTGGCATGCGGATGCGCGCTACTTCGAGGTACAAAGTCCTGCGGGCCCGGCAGTCGCGAGCTTCTACCTCGACGCGTACGCGCGCCCGCACAAGCGCAGCGGCGCGTGGATGGACGATTGCATCGGACGCAAGGCCCTCGGCGGCCCGACGGTGCTGCCGGTCGCCTATCTGGTGTGCAATTCCTTGGCGCCGGCGGGTGATCGGCCGGCCGTGTTGACGCACGACGATGTGGTCACGCTGTTTCATGAGTTCGGCCATGGCCTGCATCACATGCTCACGCGGGTCAATTATCCGAGCCTCGCCGGGCTCAACGGCGTGGCCTGGGATGCGGTGGAGCTGCCGAGTCAGTTCATGGAGAACTACGCCTGGCAGCCCGAGGTTTTGACGCGCATGTCGGCCCACGTCGCCGGCGGCGAGCCGCTGCCCGCCGAGCTGCAGCGCCGGCTGATCGCTACGCGCAGCTTCCAAGCGGGCCTGCAGACCCTGCGGCAAGTGGAGTTCGCGCTGCTCGACATGCGTCTGCACGCCGAATATCAGCCGGAGCGCGGCGCGCGCGTCTATGAGCTGCTGCGGGAGGTGCGCGACGAGGTGGCGGTATTGCCGATTCCGAGCTGGAATCGTTACCCACACAGCTTCGCGCACATCTTCGCCGGTGGCTACGCGGCCGGCTACTACAGCTACAAATGGGCCGAGGTGCTCGCCGCCGACGCCTTCGGCGCCTTTCTCGAGCACGGCACGTTCGATCAGGCTACCGCGCAACGCTTCCTCGACAGCATCCTGTCACGCGGCGGCAGCCGTGACGCCCTGGCTGCGTTCGTGGATTTTCGCGGCCGCGAGCCGCGCGTCGAGGCCTTGCTGCGGCAGTACGGGATCGCCGCCCGAGCTGCCTGACGCCCAATCCCGGCGCGCCTCAGGGCTCGCGGGCTTGCTCCCCACCCGGCTCTTCCCGCTGCACCAGCCGGTAGCCGACGCCGGTCTCGGTCAGCAGCCACTGTGGTCGCGCGGGATCAGGCTCGAGCTTGGCGCGCAGCTGCTTCATGTAGACACGCAGGTAGTGTGTCTGCTGCGCGTACGCCGGTCCCCACACCTGCTGCAGCAGGGCACGGTGCGTGACCACCAGCCCGAGATGCTGTGCCAACGCCTCGAGCAGCCGATACTCGATCGGCGTCAGATGCAGTTCGGAGCCGTGTGCATCGCGTGCGGTGCGCGCCTTCAGATCGATGTGCCATCGGCCGACGTGCAGCACCGTTCCGCCGGGGCCGCTGCCGGCCGTGTGGCGCAGCGCCACCTGCACCCGTGCCGCGAGCTCGCGGGGTCCGAACGGCTTGGTGAGGTAATCGTCGGCACCCGCCTCGAGCGCGGTGACCTTGTCGGACTCGTCGGTGCGTGCCGACAGCACGATGATCGGCACGCGCGACCAGGCGCGCACCTCGCGGATCAGCTCCATGCCGTTGCGATCGGGCAATCCCAGGTCGAGAAAGATCAAATCCGGCTTGTAGGTGCGCGCGCAGCTCAGGCCGCGCTCGGCCGACTCCGCCTCGACCACGCGGAAGTGCTCGAGCTCGAGCAGTGTGCGCAACACACGCCGGATCTGCGGCTCATCCTCGATGATGAGGATGGAACGACTCGCGCTGGTCATCGCCCTCAGTGGCTCTCGAGTTCCGCCGCTGCCGTCAGCGCGGCGCCGCTCGCCGTGCCGATGGCGCTGGCGGCGGGCGCGCTGGTGCCGCTGCCGCCCGCGAGCGGGGCAGCCTCGGCGCCGGTGGCGATCGGCACCGTGAAGCGGAATGCAGCGCCGTGCGGCGAGCGTTGCTCAGCCCAGATGCGGCCCTGGTGCAGTCGCAGTATCGTGCGACAGATCGCGAGTCCCATGCCGATGCCGCCGACCGCGCCCTCGGGCGCCCCGCGCTGGAACTTCTCGAACAGGATCTCGGGATCGGTCGCCGGCAGACCGGGCCCGTCGTCCTCCACACTGACTTCCACCTGCCGCCGCAGCGCGAGCGCCGAGATGCGGATCTCGCTGCCTTCGGGCGTGTACTTGCTGGCGTTGTCGAGCAAGTTCTCCAGCACCTGCTCGATCAAGCGGCCGTCGACGCGCAGCAGCGGCAAGCTCTCGGGCAGCTCGATGCGCACGCGGTGACGGCGCAGGCGCGGCTCGAGCCGATGCAGCACCGAGCCGAGCAGCTCATCGAGCGCATACAGATCGAAGCGCGGCTGGATGGCGCCGGTCTCGAGCCGCACCAGATCGAGCAGCATCGTGATGCGCTCGCTCATGCGCAGCGCCTCCTCACTCACCGAGGTCGCGAGCGCGCGCCGATCGGTCTCGCTCAACGCCTCGAGATTGCCCGCGAGCGTGGCCGCGCCGCCGGCGATGGTCGCGAGTGGGGTGCGCAGGTCGTGCGAGATCGACGCCAGCAGGGCGTTGCGAATGGCCTCGGTCTCGGCGCGCACTTCGGCCGCCTGCGCGTGCGCGGCGAGCTCGGCGCGCTGCAATGCCAGGCCGATCTGGGCGGCGAACGTCTCGAGCAGCCGATACTGCTCGGGCAACGTGACGCGGCGCGGATTCTGCGGCAACACGGACAGGACGCCGACGACGCGGTCGCCACCGATCAGCGGCAAATAGAGCGCCGCCGATCCGGCGAGCGTGTCGGTGCCACGCCCGGCCGGCTTGCCCTTGTCGAACACCCACTGGGCGACGGCGAGATCGGCATCGCGGAACGCGCCCTCGGCCACCGGCACGTTCGGGTACCCGAGGCGTCCGTGCTCGTCCGGGAACAGCACCGCCACGCGGCTCTCGAACACCTGGCTCACGTGCCGAGTCGCAATCTCGGAGATCTCGTCGCGTCCGCGCGCCATCGCCAGCTGGCGGCTCATCGCGTACAGCAGCGCGGTGCGCCGTTCGCGCAAACCCGCCACGCGC
>JASHTF010000178.1 GCA_030040715.1 Gammaproteobacteria bacterium
GGAGCCCGCCCTGGGTTGACGCAGTGGCCCTGGACTGCTCTAGTGTCGGGCCGCCGACCTGCGGAGTAGCTCGTGGAAGGCAATAATTCGGTCACGCGGACCGTCTTCTTCGTTTCCGATCACTCGGGAGTCACGGCTGAGACGCTGGGTCAGAGCCTGCTGAGCCAGTTTGAGCGCTTATCTTACCGTCCCGTCACTTTGCCCTTTATATCCTCGCCGGAGAGGGCATTCGATGCGCTTCACAAAATCGACGCAGCTGCCCAGGCAGATGGAAGTCGACCGATCATCTTCAGCACCCTGGTACGCGACACCGAGCGTGAGATCGTCAAGGGCGCTCAGGGACTGTTCCTCGATTTCTTCGACGCCTTCTTGGGGCCTCTGGAAGCAGAGCTCGGACAGAAGAGCACCCACGCGCTCGGGCGCTACCACGGAATGATAGACGTCGCCACTTACATGACGCGTATCGAGGCGACGAATTTCGCATTGGCGAATGACGACGGCGCCCAGACGCGCGAGTATGAGCGCGCCGACGTCGTGCTGATCGGCGTCTCCCGCACCGGAAAGACACCAACCTGTCTGTACCTGGCCCTTCAATACGGTATTTATGCCGCCAATTGCCCACTCACCGGCGAGGATCTGGAAGAGGCGAGCCTGCCGCGGACGCTGCGGGGTCATGAGCGCAAGCTCTTTGGCCTGACGATCGACCCGCTGCGGCTGCAGCAGATCCGTTCGGTCCGCCGCCCCGACAGCCGCTACGCCTCGCTGCAACAGGTGCAGCTCGAGCTGAGCGCCTCCGAGCAAATCTACCGGCGCTTCCGCATTCCGCAGCTCGACACCACGCACTCTTCGGTTGAGGAGATTTCCAGCCGCATCCTCGAGGTCACGGGCATACCGCGACGCCTGCGGACCTGAGCGGCGGCCCGCGCCGCAGTCGCTGCGTCAGGGGAGCGAGCCCACGACACCAGGGAACCGCTAGCTCACCAATGCCAACCAGGTCTCAATCACCGTATCGGGGTTGAGGGAAATCGACTCGATCCCCTCTTCCACCAGCCATCTGGCCAGATCCAGGTGATCCGAAGGCCCTTGACCGCAGATCCCGACGTATTTTCCCGCCTTGCGGCAGGCGCGGATGGCCATGGCCAGCATCAGTTTGACGGCTGGATCGCGCTCGTCGAACAAGTGGGCGATGACGCCCGAGTCGCGATCGAGGCCGAGCGTAAGCTGTGTCATGTCGTTTGAGCCGATCGACATGCCGTCGAAGAACTCGAGATAACGCTCTGCCAGCAGTGCATTGCTCGGGAGCTCGCACATCATGACGTGCTTCAGCCCATCGTGGCCTCGCGCCAGCCCGTTGGCGGCCAGTAGCTCGGATATCGCGCGCGCCTCTTCCAGCGTACGCACGAAGGGCACCATGATCTGTACGTTTCGCAGGCCCATCTCTTCGCGCACCCGCCTGAGGGCTCGACATTCGAGCTCGAAGCAGCCGCGAAAGCCGGGGTCGATGAAGCGGGAAGCGCCGCGGAATCCGAGCATCGGATTCTCTTCGTGTGGCTCGTACTTCGAGCCACCGATGAGATTGGCGTACTCGTTGGACTTGAAATCCGACAGACGCACGATCACCGGTGCGGGCGCAAACGCGCAGGCGATGGTACCGATGCCCTCAGACAGGCGATCGACGAAGAACTCCGTCGGAGTGACGCCGGGACCGATACGCCCCAGGATCGTATTTTGCAGCGCGGGCTCGAGCGTACCGAATTCCAGTAATGCCCGCGGATGGATGCCGATGCTGCGGTTGATGATGAATTCCAGGCGCGCCAGCCCGACACCGTGGTTGGGAATGGAGGCGCAATCGAAGGCGCGCTCGGGATTAGCCACATTCATCATGATCTTCACCGGCGGCTCCGGCATCGCATCCAGTCGTACGGTGCGTTGCTCAAACTCCAGCCTGCCCGCGTATACCTGGCCGGTATCGCCCTCTGCGCAGCACACCGTCACGGGCTGTCCGTCTGCAAGGACCGTGGTGGCCGTCCCGCAGCCCACGACCGCCGGTATTCCGAGCTCGCGCGCGATGATGGCCGCGTGACAGGTACGGCCGCCTCGGTCGGTCACGATGGCGCTGGCGCGCTTCATGACGGGCTCCCAGTCAGGATCCGTCATCTCCGCAACCAGCACCTCTCCGAGCTGCACTTGCTCCATGTCGGCCGGGGACTGGACCACCCGTACGGCTCCGGCCGCAATCCGCGATCCGACGGCGCCGCCGGAGATCAGCACCTTGGAACGCTGCTTGAGGCGGTAGCGCTGCAGCTGTCGGCCGGATCGGCTCAGTACGGTTTCCGGTCGCGCCTGCAGGATGTAGAGCGTCCCGCTGACGCCATCGCGCGCCCACTCGATATCCATGGGCCGGCCGTAATGCTGCTCGATGAGCAGCGCCTGGCGGGCTAGGTCCACGACCTGGGTGTCGTCGAGGCAGTAGCGCGCCCGCTCCGGGCTACTGACGTCCACGATCTGGACACGCTGCCCGCCGGAGGCGCGCTGCCCGTAGATCATCTTGCTCGTCTTGGTGCCCAGCCGTCGGCGTACGATGGCGCGTCGCCCCTCGCGCAGGGCCGGCTTGTACACGTAGAACTCGTCCGGATTGACCGCGCCTTGCACGACCAGCTCACCCAGGCCGTACGAGGCGGTGATGAACACGACGTCCCGAAATCCAGACTCGGTATCGAGCGTAAAGGCCACCCCACTGACCCCGACGTCACTGCGAATCATGGGCTGAATGCCGACCGACAGCGCGACTTGCGAGTGTGCGAACTGCCGATGCGCCCGGTAAGCAATGGCACGATCGTTGAACAGCGAAGCGAACACTTCATGCACGGCGGCGAGTAGCTCGCCGCGGCCCCGCACGTTCAGCAGCGTCTCCTGTTGGCCGGCGAACGAGGCATCGGGCAAGTCCTCAGCGGTGGCAGATGAACGCACGGCCACCGGCACACTCTCGCCGCCCATCGCTTCCCAGGCGTGTACCACTTCGCGCTCCAGCTGCGCGGGGAACGGCGTCGCCACTATCCAGCCCCGGATCCGTTCCGCGACCGCGGTCAGTGCGCCGACATCCTCGCTGTTCAGGGTAGCCAATTCGCGCTCGATCCGTGGCGCCAGCCCGCCCTGCGCCAGAAAATCGCGATAGGCCTGAGCGGTGGTCGCAAAGCCGCCGGGTACGTTGACACCCAGGCGCGCAAGATGGTTGATCATCTCGCCGAGCGAGGCGTTCTTGCCGCCGACGCGCTCGACGTCGCGCATACCGAGATCCGCAAGGGCGATGACGTAGCTGCTCAACGCGCGGCTCCTCTCCTGGCGCTTGATCGATGAGGTCTCGATTTGACCTCCAACATTCCCGTGCAAGCCTTGGCGAGGCTTGATGCCCGAAGAACCGCCCTCGCCGCAAGCAGACGGCTCCGACGCAGCCTATAGGATACAGTCTTCCGCGACCGTCTCGTCGAGATGACGTGCGCGAGCTTGGCCTGGCGACTGCGGTCGTCAGCCCCGAGCGAGAAGCTCTAGAATCAGGGCACGGAGCGCGTCCGACGACCGGAGATCAGCCGATGAGCACACCAGCTAATATCGTCAAAGTCCGCGCCGGCATGGGAAGGCGCGAATGGATGTTGGGCGCACTGGGCGGTGCGCTGGCGGGCGCCGCCAGCGTGCCTCCGACCGCCTTCGGTGCGACCGCCGCGCTCAGCGGCGACGATCTGTGGAGCGTCTGGGACGCTTATTTTGCCCATACCAAGTTTGTCTACCTGACGCATGTGCTGACTCCAGGGTCACCGCTCTGGTATGGATTTCGCAATCCCCAGCACCCTCCGTCCTTCAAGCCGGCGCTGATCACGGGCGATGGCGGCAAGCACTTCCATGAAGAGAGCTGGGATACGGATGGTCATGGCTCGTACCGTGTGGAGCTTCCCGGTACCGATTGGGGCACACACATCGACGCGCCGGCGGAGTTTCACCCGTGCCAGGCCACGATGGAGGAGATTCCGGCCACCTACTCGCTACGCAAGCTCGCGGTGATATCGATCGCCGAGCAGGCGAAGCGCGACATCGGCTACCAAATGACACTCGATGACGTGCACGCCTGGGAAAGCCGGCATGGTCTCGTGCCCTCAGGCTCCGTCGTCATGGTACGCAGCGACTGGTACAAGAATTGGGACGAGAACCCCAAACGCTTCCTGGCCGAGGACGGGCGCTTTCCGGGTATTCGCATCGAGGCGATCCGCTACCTGCACGAGGAACGCAAGATCCTGTTCCATGGACATGAGGGCATGGACACCGATACCACCCCGACCCTCCTGTCTGAGGACTGGATCCTCTCGAACGGCTACCCACAGGTGGAGTGCGTCGCCAATCTCGACCTGGTGCCCGAGACCGGGGCCTTGGTCGCCTTCGGTGTTCCGCGGCTGCGTGGCGCGACCGCATTTCTGATGACACTGGCGGCCATCTGCCCGCCGAGCTGGCCGCATGGCCTCAGCCCCGGGTTTCAGGGCGAATCACCGCTCCCCTTTCACGACAAGCGGCTGGTCTACGACACCAAGACCGGTATGTTCGAGCGCGAGCAGGCCTGCACCCGACCCAATGGGAAGATGGGCTTGAACCAGTAAGACGACCCGACTCATCGCTCGCTGACCGGCCGTGTGATCAGCGGTCGCTTGGGTGCAATACGGCGCGGCAGCTGAAGCTCGAGCTACAGGATCGAGACCACCAGCGTGATCGTCGAAACGAATAGCGCAACCCCAAGCGTCGAACTAAATATGCCCTTGCCAAGGATGTCCGTGCCCACTGTTATCTCCAATTTCAAACGTCGTCGGATAGATCGTATTACGAACGATATTATATACGAACTATTTCGGCATGATGACGTGGCTGATTTGTGACGGATTGATCGGTACCCGGCCGCCAAGAACGTGGTCTGTGTCACACGTTTGTCAGGGATGCCACGAGGTCCGGCCCTGTCGACGGTCACTCCGCAGCCCCAGGGGATGGCCCGACTTCGACCGGCTAAGCTATTGATTGTGCGCTGTTTTAAGCACGACGCCGGTTGGCTTGGGGCCCATGGGCCGCGGACGCCGGATCGAGGACGTTGACACGCTTGTTACCGTGCGTGCCGCCTTCGGCCGGCGTGCGCTTCGGGGACGAACGATCGTGCCGACTCGGTCTTCTGTGGCATGCTCACGTCGTGTCGGCCGGCAATTGTTACCGCTGACCGCGGCGGGACTCGATAAGCTATCGATGCGGCGTGAGCACACGGTGCGGGAGCTCAGAAGCTATGACTTCGACCAAAGCATCTGAATCGCGGACGGCGCGGCTGCGTGAGGCACGCGAGGAGATCGAGTCTCTCAAAGCCGACAATGCGCGCTTGCGTGGCGCCCTACAGGAAGCCATCGCGCTGGCCGAGCAGTGGGGAAAGGTCACACCAGAGAATACCTATGTGCTGGCACCTCTCAAGGCGTTAGCTCAGACCGTGAGAGCTGAGCTACCCGGCACGATCGCCCGGGAAGTCGAGGAGGCGGAAAGCACACCGCCGAGGGAATAGGGCCGCCAGCCGGCGAGCGGTTCGCG
>JASHTF010000179.1 GCA_030040715.1 Gammaproteobacteria bacterium
GCTGGGCCTGCGCGTCGGTGTCAAGCCGAGCGGTTGCTCGGGCTTCAGCTACATAGTCGATTATGCGGACAGTGTCGGCAGCGACGATCTGGTATTCGACAGTCACGGCGTCAAGGTGATCGTCGATCGAGCGGATCTGCCCACGGTGGATGGCACACGGATTGATTTCGTGCGCCAGGGGCTGAACGAGAGTTTCCGCTTCGAGAATCCGAACGCCACCGGACAGTGCGGCTGCGGCGAGAGCTTCAGCGTCTAAAATTCCTTGCAAAGTCGGGCACTTCCGTGACCGATTTGATTGCCGGCCGAGCCTTGCGAACCCTATACTTCCCCGCCCACTGGGGTTCGGAGGTCCGGCATGGCGCTCGAGCGCACTCTATCGATCGTCAAACCCGACGGCGTGGCGCGTAATCTGATCGGCGAGGTGTATCGGCGCCTGGAGCGCGCCGGCCTGCGGGTCATCGCTGCACGCATGCTCACGCTGACGCGCAGCCAGGCGGAGCAGTTTTATGAGGTGCATCGCGAGCGGCCGTTCTACGCCTCGCTCGTGCGCTACATGACCTCGGGGCCGGTGATGGTGCAGGTGCTCGAGGGCGAGAATGCAGTCGCCGCGAACCGAGATATCATGGGAGCGACCGACCCGAAGAAGGCCGCGCCAGGGACCATCCGTGCGGATCTGGCCGAGAGCATCGAAGCCAACGTCGTGCACGGGTCGGACACCGCGGCCAATGCGGCGCGTGAGATCGCCTTTTTCTTCAGTGCGATCGAGCTTTGCGCCCGTGGGTGAGGTCGGACCGAGCAGGTAATGAGCGAGATCGACATGACGTTCGAGGCAGCCGCGCCGGCCCCGCCGGCCCCGCCGGCCGCGCCGGGCGCGCCTGCCGCTGAGCGCGCTGCTGCCAGTCAGGAGCGTGTCAATCTGCTCGGCCTGACGCGCGGGGAGCTGGAGGCATTCTGCACCGGGCTCGGTAGCCGGCCGTTTCGAGGGCGCCAGCTGATGGGCTGGCTCTACAAGCGCGGCTGCGACCGGTTCGAGGAGATGACCGATCTGGCACGCGACTTCAGGCGAGCACTCGCCGAGCGTGCCGAGATTGCGTTGCCGCGGGTTGTGTGCGTGCAGCACGCCAGCGATGGCACGTGCAAGTGGCTGCTGTCCGCCGGTGACGCGCAAGCCTTCGAGATGGTCTATATCCCCGAGCCCGACCGCGGCACGCTGTGCATCTCGTCCCAGGTCGGCTGCGCGCTCGACTGCGCGTTCTGCTCCACGGCGCAGCAGGGCTTCAATCGCAACCTCTCCACCGCAGAGATGGTCGGCCAGGTCTGGCTCGCAAACCGTGAGCTCGGATTCAGGCCCGGTGGCGAGCGGATCGTGACCAACGTCGTGCTCATGGGTATGGGTGAGCCGCTCGCCAACCTTCGCAACGTGGTTCCGGCGCTGCAGATTCTGCTCGATGACCTGGGATTCGATCTGTCACGGCGGCGCGTGACCCTGTCGACCTCTGGCCTCGTGCCCCAGATCTACCGCCTCGCGCGCCATGTCAACGTGGCATTGGCGGTGTCGCTGCACGCGCCCGACGATGCGCTGCGCTCGCAGCTGGTGCCGATCAATCGCATTCATCCGATCGGTGAGCTGCTCGAGGCCTGTTGGCACTACATCGACGAGCAGAACGGTCGCAGCGTCACCTTCGAGTACGTAATGCTCGATGGTGTCAACGATGCGCCAGCGCAGGCACGGCAGCTCGCGCGCCTGCTCGCCGGCCATCCCGCCAAGGTGAATCTGATCCCATTCAATCCGTTTCCCGGTACGCACTTTCGCCGCTCGAGCGATGAGGCGATCGTGCATTTTCGCGACCAGCTCAATGACGGCGGGATCATCGCGACCATCCGCCGTCCGCGCGGTCTTGACATCGACGCCGCCTGTGGGCAGCTGGTGGGACGCGTGCAGGACCGCACGGTGGTACGCCTGGGACGCAAGCTCGCCGCCGCCCGGGCAGCGCACGACGCGGTGCGTCCGCGCGCGCTGCGCTCCGCCGTGTGGGCAGTCGGCGTGCTCGGCCTGGGCGTGCTTGCCCTGGGTGCCGGCGGCTGCGCGAGCAGTCGCAGCAGCGCCGCGGGTCTCGCGCTCCCGGGTGCGGGCATCCCCGACAGGGCCGCTGCCTCGCGCATCAACGTGCAGCTCGGCGTGAACTACCTGCGCGAGGGCGATCTGCAGCTCGCGCTGCAGAAGCTGGAGCTCGCACTCAAGCAGGATTCCGGTAACCCCGAAGCGCACGGCGCCATGGCGCTACTCGATGAGCGGCTCGGTAAGGTCAAGGACGCCGACCGCGAGTATCGGCGCGCGCTCAGCCTGTCGCACCACTCCCCCGCCATGCTCAATGCCTACGGCGTATACCTGTGTAGTCACGAGCGCGTGGATGAGGGACTGCGCTACTTCGATGAGGCCGCGAGCAACCCGCTGTACGTGACGCCGTGGGCGGCTTACACCAACGCCGGCGTGTGTCTGCAGAGCGCGAATCGGCTGCCGGAAGCGATGGCGCGCTATGAGCGCGCGCTGCAATCCAACCCGAGCTTTGCCGACGCGGCGCTGCACGCGGCGAGTCTGGATTACTCGCAGCATCGCTACGACGAGGCGCGGCGGCGCATCGACCTGTTCCTGGTCAACTATCGGGCGACGCCGGAGCTACTGATGCTCGGCTGGCGCATTGCGGTCGCGCAGAGCGACCGGGAGTCGCAGGTGGGTTTCGCGACGCGACTCACGAAAGAATTCCCCGACTCGACGCAGGCGCAGGCGCTGGCGCGCCTGACCGCCGGCCGCGGCACCTGAGCGCCGTCGACGCTCCCCACGGAGGCAAGTTGAGTCGCTCGCTGCAGCCGATTCGCGGCATGAATGACGTGCTGCCGTCTGAAATCGGTGCCTGGCAGCAGCTCGAGCGCACCGCTCGCGCCGCCTTCGAGTCCTACGGCTACGAGGAGATCCGTGTCCCGATCGTCGAGCAGACCGAGCTGTTCCAGCGCTCGATCGGTGAGCACACCGACATCGTCGAGAAGGAGATGTATAGCTTTCGCGATGCCGGCGGCGATGCGCTCACGCTACGGCCGGAAGCCACCGCCGGTATCGTGCGCGCGGCCATCTCCAATGGTCTGCTGCGTGGCGCGCGACTCAAGCTGTGGTGCTCGGGGCCCATGTTTCGGCACGAGCGCCCACAGAAGGGGCGCTATCGTCAGTTCTATCAGCTGGACGTCGAGGCGCTGGGGTTTGCCGGGCCGGATATCGACGCGGAGTTGATCGCACTCGGTGCGCGGCTGTGGCGCGAGCTCAAGCTGACCCGCGTGCGGCTGCTGTTGAATTCGCTCGGGACGCCCGCGGCGCGTGCGGTGTACCGCGAGCGGCTGGTGGAGTTCTTTCAGGCCCACGAGGCGGCGCTGGACGAGGACAGCCGCCGACGCCTCTCCGGCAATGCACTGCGCATCCTCGACAGCAAGAACCCGCAGATGCGCGCGCTGATCGAGCGCGCCCCGGTGCTGACCGAGTATCTGGATCCCGAGTCGCAGGCCCACTTCGCGCAGCTGCAAGCGAATCTGGATGCGCTCGGTATCCCCTACGAGATCAATCCGCGCCTGGTGCGCGGACTCGACTATTATTCGCGTACCGTATTCGAGTGGGTCACCGACGCGCTCGGGGCGCAGGACGCGGTCTGCTCGGGGGGACGCTACGACGGTCTGGTGGCACAGCTCGGCGGCGAGCCGACGCCCGCGATCGGGTTTGCCCTCGGCGTCGAGCGCGTCGCGGAGTTGATGCGCCAGGCGAGCAGCGCGGCGGCACCCGCGGTGCCCGAGCTGTATATCGTCGTCGGTGGCGAACGCGCCGAGCGCGAGGCCCTGCGTCTGGCCGAGCTGTTGCGCGACGCGCTGCCTGGCCGCGGCGTGCTGGTGAACCTGGGCGGCGGCAACTTCAAGGCGCAGTTCCGGCGTGCGGATCGCAGCGGCGCGCGGCTGGCGCTGGTACTGGGTGACGGGGAGCTCGAGCGCGGGGTGGCGGGGGTGAAACCTTTGCGGCGCGAGGCAGGTCAGAGCGATTGCCCACTGGAGCTGCTCGCGGCACGGATCTCCTCCCTGCTGGCACAGGAGCCGCCCGCGAAGGCAGCGGGGGCGGCAGCTGCGGCGGATGATTTGCGGAGAGGTTGAGTGGACGACTATTTGCTTGATGAACGGGAGCAGTGGGAGCGCGTCAAGGCGTGGTTGCGCGAGCAGGGCCCCTGGGCGCTGCTGTCGGTGGCAATCGTGGCGCTCGGACTGGGGGGCTGGCGCTACTGGCAGGCGCGCGGCGATCAGCGTGACCTCACGGCCGCGGCCCGCTACGAGCAGGTGCTGAACTCCTTCAGCCGCAACGACATCGCCGGCGGCGTGCTCACCGCCGACGAGCTGATCAAGGATTACCCAGGGACGCCGTACGCCAATCAAGCCGACCTTGCCGCCGCACGCGTCGCCGTCGAGCTGGGCAAGTTTGATCAGGCCGCGAGCCGGCTCGAGCAGGTGCTGAATTCGACGCGCGACCCGCAGCTGAAACTGATCGCACGGCTGCGTCTGGCGCGGGTACAGCTCGCCGAGGGCCAGCCCGATGGGGCGCTGAAGACGCTGACGATTGCCGATGCGGGCGCCTTCGCTGCCCGCTACGATGAGGTCAGGGGAGACGCGCTGCTCGCCAAGGGTGATCGCGCCGGGGCGCTCAAGGCCTACCAGAGTGCGCGCCGCATCGGCGGCGAGACGCTCGATACCGGACTCCTGGACCTGAAGATCAGCGAGCTGGCGCGCTCGTGAGCATCCTCCGGTGCCCACCCGTCCGCGGCCCGCTCGGCTCCTGCTCAGGCGTCGAGGCGGCGTCTGGCCGCCGCTCGCGTGCAGCCGTCGGCGTCGCGCTGCTGGCGCTGTGCCTGAGCAGCTCGTGGCTGCTCGGGGGTTGCAGCACCACCCCGAAGAACGAGCTGCCCACTCCGCTGGCAAAAAAGATGTTCAATCGGGTCGCGATCCGCCGCGTCTGGCATACGCGCCTCAGTGGCGAAGCGCCAAAACTGCGGCTCGGCCTCGGGCTCGCGGTCGATGGCGGGCGGCTGTTCGCTGCCAGCCACTCCGGCTATGTCGAGGCCTTCGACGTGACGACCGGCAGCCGGTTGTGGCGACGGCGAGTGCGTGCGCCGCTCTCGGGCGGTCCGGGCGTCGGTCACGGACTGGTGGTCGTCGGCAGCTCCAAGGGCGACGTCATCGCGCTGGCCGAGGCGGACGGTGCGCCGCGTTGGCATCAGCACGTCAACGCCGAGATCGTGTCGGCCCCCGTGGTCGGTCCCGATCTGGTGGTGGTGCGTGGGGTGGACGGGCGCTTGGAGGGGCTCGCTGTCGGGGACGGCGCGGAGAGCTGGGTCGTCGATCAGCAGGTTCCGAGGCTGTCGCTGCGGGGCGTGAGCCGGCCGCTGCTCGTGGGCGACCTCGCGGTCTGTGGTTTCGATGACGGGCATGTCGTGGCGGTCGTGCGTACCACCGGAGCCGTGGCCTGGAATACGGCAGTCGATGAGCCGCACGGCAACGGCGAGCTGCAGCGGCTGATCGACGTCGACGCACCGGTGGTGGCCTCCGGCCAGGATCTGTTCGCGGTGGCCTATCAGGGGCACGTCGCGCGCATCACGCGCGAAACCGGCCAGATCGTCTGGAAGCATGAGTGGTCGAGCTATCGCGGACTCGCCGTGGACGGCGATGCAGTCTATGTCTCGAGTGCGGACGGGGTGCTCGGACGCATGGACCGCAACACCGGCGCGGTGCAGTGGCAACAGAACGCACTCGCGCGGCGTGAGCTCAGTGCACCCGTCGTGTTTGGAGGGCGTGTGGTCGTGGGCGATCTGGCCGGCTACGTGCATTGGTTCGACGAGGCGACCGGCGCGTACCTGTCACGAGCACAGGTCGGCAAGCGACGCGTGAGCGCGGCGCCGCTCGTAGTCGGTGATCTGCTGGTGGCGTTCACGGACGGCGGCGACCTCAGCGCGTTTCGCGCCTCGGCGACGACCTTGCCCGCGCCGCCGCCGCCGAAGGTCAAGCCATCGAAGGCACGCAAGCGCGCTCCGGCCCGCAAGCCCGCGCAGCCGCAGCCCCAGTCCCAGTCCCAGTCCCAGTCCGGGTCCACCTAGTTCCGCGTCCAGCCGCTGTGATCGCGCCATGCTACCCATCGTCGCCATCGTCGGGCGGCCGAGCGTCGGCAAGTCGACGCTGTTCAATGCCCTGACGCGCACGCGCGCCGCGATCGTCGCGGATGTCCCGGGCGTCACGCGCGATCGCCAGTACGGCTACGCACAGGTCGGCGAGTACCCGTGCGTGCTGATCGACACCGGTGGACTGGTCGAGCACCCTCAGCCCCTCGAGGCCCAAATACGGCGCCAGACCGAGCGCGCGATCGCCGAGGCTGACGGCGTGATCTTCGTGGCCGACGCGCGCGCCGGTCTGACTGCGCGGGATGAGTTCATCGCCCGCGAGCTGCGCCGCTCGGGCAAGCCGGTCGTATGTGCACTCAACAAGTCCGAAGGACTCGAGCCCGACATCGCCGCCGCCGAGTTCCATCGCCTCGGTCTCGGACCGCCGCACCCGATCGCAGCAGCGCACGGCCAGGGCACGCGTGAGCTGCTCGATGCGTTGCTGGCGATGCTGCCCGAGAGCGCGACCGGCGCTACGGTGCCAGCGGCGCAAACCGCTCGGCCGCCGGGCCCCGCGGCGCCTTCTGGCCCGGCCGAGCCGTCGCAGATCGACCCGACCGGAGCGGCCGATCCCGGCGCCATTCGCGTCGCGATCATCGGTCGACCCAACGTCGGCAAATCCACCCTGGTAAATCGTCTGCTCGGCGAGGAGCGCGTGATCGCGAGCGAGCAGCCCGGCACCACGCGCGACAGCATCCTGGTGCCGTTCGAGCGCGACGGGCAGCGATTCCTGCTGGTCGATACCGCCGGCATCCGCCGGCGCGCGCGCGTCGAGGATCCCGTCGAGCGCGCCAGTATCGGCAGGACGCTGCAGGCGATCGCTGAGGCGCACGTGGTGATATTGGTCGTCGACGCCCACGATGCGATCGGCGAGCAGGATGCGAGCGTGCTCGGCCTGGCGCTCGAGCGCGGCCGTGTCCTCATGATCGCGGTCAACAAATGGGATGGGATCGATCCCGAGCAACGCGAGCAGATCCGCGACCAGATGCAGCTGAAGCTCGACTTCGCGCCGTTCGCGCCGGTGCACTACATCTCGGCGCGCCACGGCACCGGCGTTGGCGAGCTGATGCGCGACGTGATCCGCGGCTACGCGGGCGCGATGCGGGCGATGCCCACCCCCGAGCTCACACGCGCGCTGCAGGGCGCCCTCGAGGCACACCAGCCGCCGCTGGTGCGCGGCCGGCGCATCAAGCTGCGCTACGCGCATCAGGGAGGGCGCAATCCGCCGCGCATCGTCATCCACGGCAACCAGACCGGCGCGGTGCCCGAGGCCTACCGACGCTACCTGGCGAATGTATTCCGGCAGCAGTTCGACCTGTATGCGACCCCGGTGGCGATCGAGTTTCGCACCGACCTCAATCCTTACGAGCCGCGGCGGACGCGGCGCCGTGCGCGTTCGGCGCGAGAAACAATGCCGGGTCGACAAAGACGCGGTTGAGCGCGACCGCGAAGTGCAGGTGCGGGCCGGTCACGCGTCCGGTTGCTCCCACCTTGCCGATGACCGCACCGGCGCGCACGCGCTCGCCGTTGTGTACGGCGATCACGGACATGTGACAGTACATCGTGATCAAGCCCTCGCCGTGATCGATCAGCACGGTGTTGCCGTCGAAGAAGTAGTCTCCGGTATCGATGACGCGACCGTCGGCCGCGGCGTGTATCGGTGTGCCGGTGGGCGCGGCGATATCCATGCCGGTGTGCGGGGCGCGCGCCTCGCCGTTGAATACGCGCCGCGAGCCGAAGGAGCTGGTGCGGATGCCCGGCACCGGCGAGCGCAGCTGCAGGCTGACGGGCGGCTGAGCGACGAAGGTCGCGAGCGCGGCTTGCAGCTGCGTGTGCTCGCGCTGGAAGCGCGCCAGGTCGTGCGGCGACAGGTCCACTTGAGCCGGCGGCACCCGCAGCCGCTGCACCAGATATTGTTTGGGGGAAATGATGAAGGACAGCGTCGCGGAGGTTGCGCTGCTCGCGGGCTCGGCGCGTTCGATCGAGATGGTGTCGCTGCCGGGCGCGGCCGAGAGCGAAATGCCGACGATCGCGAGCCAGTGATCTCCCTGAGGCAGCACCAGCACGCGATCGCCGTGGTAGCTGACGCGCGGGCCCGCAGCGCCATCCGCACCCTCGGCAGCGATCGGCAGCAGCGCCACGCCGCCCGGCACCTGACTCGATCGCGGCAGCTGTAGCGCAGGCGTGTGTAGCGCAGGCGTGGCCGTGGCCGCCGCCGCTGCCGGCGGCGGTGGCGGGGCGGTCAGCAACGTCAGGGCGAGGAACGATCGCGCCAGGGTCGAGCCGACGAGCGCCGCCTTCATGGCCGGCGCGCGAGCACCGCGGCGTGCACGCTGCCGCTGGCGAGGCGGGCGTCGAAGCGCTCGCCGACCGCGAGCTGCTCGGATGCGGTCACCAGCGCCCCATCGGCGCTGCGCGTGACGACCGCAAAGCCGCGCTCGAGCGTCGCCAGAGGACTGACTGCCTGCAGCGCGCGCGCGAGACCCCGCACGCGCGTCGCGCTCGATGTGAGGCGCGTCTGCAGCGCAAACTGCAGGCGACCGTCGAGCTGTAGCAGGCGCGCCTGAGCCGCCTGCAGCCGTGCACCCGGATGCGCGCTTTCCAGTCGGCGCAGTAGCGCGCGCGCGCTGGCGTGCTCGCTCGCCAGCGAGCGGCGCATCGCGGCCCCGCAACGCGCGCGTAGCTTCTCGAGCCGTGCGCGATCACCGCCGAGCGTGCGGCGCATCGCGGTGCCGAAGCGAGCGCAGATCTGCTCCAGCCGATGCAGCCAGATGCGCCGGTCCGGCACCGCGAGCTCCGCGGCGCCGGAGGGTGTCGGTGCGCGCACGTCGGCCACGAAATCCGCGATCGTGAAGTCGATCTCGTGACCGATACCCGTCACGATCGGTGCGCGGCAGCGCTCGCGGCAGCGAGCGATGGCACGGGCGACGCGCTCGTCGTTGAACGCCCACAGGTCTTCGAGCGAGCCGCCGCCGCGCGCGAGGATCAGCACATCGCACTCGCCGCGCGCGCTGGCCAGATCGAGCGCAGCGACGATCGCGGGCACGGCGGCCGCGCCCTGCACCGTGGTCGGATAGATCAGAATCGAAGCCGCTGGAAAGCGCCGAGCGAGGATGTGCAGGATGTCGCGCAGCGCGGCCCCGGTCGGCGAAGTGATCACTCCGATGCGGCGCGGAACAGCGGGCAGCGGCCGCTTGCGCTCGGGCGCGAACAGCCCCTCGGCCGCGAGTCGCGTCTTGAGCTCCTCAAAGGCGCGCTGCAGCGCTCCGACGCCTGCGTGCTCGAGCTGCTCGACGAGCAGCTGATACTCGCCGCGGGGTTCGTACAGGCTCACCTGCCCGTGGGCGACGACCAGCTGGCCTTCGGTAGGCGCGAACTGAGCACGACTGTTGTGGGTGCGGAACATGGCGCAGCGTAGCTGCGCTTCGCGATCCTTGAGCGAGAAATACCAATGACCGGAAGACGGGCGCGACAGGTTGGAGATTTCCCCCTGCACCCACACCCGGCCGATGCCGGATTCCAGCAGTGAGCGTACCTCGCGATTCAGGCGCGTGACCGAATAGACGCGCCGCGCCGGCGGGGTACGCGCCGTCGGCTGACGGTCGGTCGGCTGGCGGTCGGCCGGCGTGCGATCGGCCGAGCCGGGCTCGCCGCCGAACAGCGCGCGCTGCGCGAGCGATAGCAGGTCAGGCTTCATGCATCTGTAAGTCTACGCGAGCTCGGCCGCCAAAGGCGCGCGCAGGTCAACGGCCCCGTGGCGCCACTAGAGCCGCCTCAAGCCGTAGAAGCCGCAGAAGCGGCTAAAGCCGTTAAGCGGCTAAAGCCGTTAAAGACAAAGGGCCGCCGACTGGGGTTACGCCGTCGGGACAAAGGCGGGACAAAGCCTTAAAATGGGGCGCTTCTTCTCGAAGCCTTCAGAGGCTGCATGCGAATTCTCGAGGAAGCGCTGACCTTCGACGACGTCCTGCTCGTGCCCGCGCGCTCCGATGTCCTGCCGCGTGAGGTCGATCTCTCCACTCCGCTGACGCGTAGGATCCGGCTCGGATTGCCGGTGTTGTCGGCGGCTATGGACACCGTCACCGAAGCACGCCTGGCGATCACGATGGCGCAGGAAGGCGGCATCGGCATCATCCACAAGAACATGCCGATCGAGCAGCAGGCACGCGAGGTGGCGCGGGTCAAGAAGTACGAAAGCGGCGTCATCACCGACCCGATCACCGTACCGCCGACGATGACGATCCGTCAGGTGATCGAGCTCACGCGCGCACGCGGCATCTCCGGTGTGCCGGTGGTCAGCGGCTCGAAGGTGGTGGGCATCGTGACGCATCGCGACCTGCGCTTCGAGCGCCAGCTCGATGCGCCCGTGAGCTCCGTGATGACACCCAAGGCGCGGTTGGTCACCGTGCGTGAGAACGCACCCAAGGAGGAGGTGCAGCGCCTGCTGCACAAGCACCGCATCGAGAAGGTGCTGGTGGTCAACGGCGAGGATGAGCTGCGCGGGATGATCACCGTCAAGGACTTTCAGAAGGCGACTGAATTCCCGCGCGCCAGCAAAGACGAAGGTGGCCGGCTGCGGGTCGGTGCCGCGGTCGGCACTGCTCCCGACACCCTGGAGCGTGCCGCGGCGCTGCGCGAGGCGGGCGTCGATGTGCTCGTGGTTGACACCGCGCACGGTCATTCCCAGGGGGTGATCGAGATGATCGCGCATTTGAAGTCGCGCTGGCCGGACCAGGAGCTGATCGCCGGCAACATTGTCACGCGCGCGGCGGCGCTCGATCTGGTCGCCGCTGGCGCCGATGCGGTCAAGGTCGGTATCGGACCGGGCTCGATTTGCACGACGCGTGTCGTCGCCGGGGTGGGCGTGCCGCAGATCACCGCGGTCGCCAACGTGGCCGCGGCGCTCGAGGGCCAGGGCGTGTCCGTGATCGCGGACGGCGGCATTCGCTTCTCCGGGGATCTCGCCAAGGCCATCGCGGCCGGCGCGCACGCGGTCATGATCGGCGGCCTGTTTGCCGGTACCGAGGAGTCACCCGGTGAGGTCGAGCTCTATCAAGGCGCCTCGTTCAAAGCCTATCGCGGCATGGGCTCACTCGGCGCAATGGCGGACCGCTATGGCTCGGCGGACCGCTATTTCCAGGACACCGCTGCGGAGCTGGAGAAGCTGGTACCCGAGGGTATCGAGGGCCGCGTGCCGTACAAGGGCAGCCTGGTGACGATTCTGACGCAGCTCGCGGGTGGCATGCGGGCGGCGATGGGCTATACCGGTTGCAGCAACATCGAGCAGATGCGCACCCGTCCGACCTTCGTGCGCATGACCAATGCCGGTGTGCGCGAGAGTCACGTGCACGACGTTACGATCACCAAGGAGGCGCCCAATTACCGCGTCTCCTGAGGTGCTTCGGCCTGCGCGACCCGTGACCGCGGTCGCGAGCGAGCGTGCCGACCCGGCAGCCGATATCCACGCTGACCGCATTCTGATCCTCGATTTTGGCGCCCAATACACGCAGCTCATCGCCCGTCGCATCCGCGAGCTCGGCGTCTACTGCGAGATTCACCCCTGGGATGTCGGCGATGCCGAGGTGATTGCCTTCGGCGCGCGCGGCGTCATCCTCTCCGGGGGACCCGATTCGGTGGTCGAGCAGCGGGCGCCGCGGGCCCCAGCGGCGGTGTTCGAGCTCGGCGTGCCGGTGCTCGGGATCTGCTACGGCATGCAGACCATGGCGCAGCAGCTCGGCGGCCGGGTAAGCGGCGGCGCCACGCGCGAATTCGGTTACGCTGAGGTGCAGGTGGCGAGCGGTTGCCGTCTGCTCGATGGCATTCGCGATCGCGAGCACGGCGGGCACGCTCTGCTCGACGTGTGGATGAGTCATGGCGATCGGGTGGAGGCGCTGCCGCCGGGATTCAGCGGCGTCGCACACACGGCCGACTCCCCGGTGGCCGCCATGGCGGATGAGCGGCGGCGTTTCTACGGCGTGCAATTTCATCCCGAAGTCACCCACACCCAGCAGGGCACGGCGATCCTCGAGCGGTTCACGCGCGAGATCTGCGCCTGCCAGGCGCGCTGGACCGCCGGTAACATCATCGAGGAGCTGTGTGCACGTGCCCGGGCGCAAATCGGCGGCGCGCGCGTGCTGCTCGCATTGTCGGGTGGAGTCGATTCCTCGGTGGTCGCGGCGCTGCTGCAGCGTGCGATGGGGGCGCAGCTGGTGTGCGTGTTCGTCGATCACGGGTTGCTGCGGCTGGGAGAGGGCGATGAGGTGATGTCTCTGTTTGCCGGCGCCCTCGGCGTGCAGGTCATCCGCGTCGATGCTGCCGACCGCTTCCTGACGGCGCTCCGTGGTGTCAGCGATCCCGAGGCCAAGCGCAAGCTGATCGGCCGCCTGTTCATCGAGGTGTTCGAGGAACAGGCACGCCGACTCAGCGGCATCGGGTTTCTGGCTCAGGGCACGATCTACCCGGACGTGATCGAGTCGGCCGGCGCGCGCACCGGCAAGGCGCAGGTGATTAAGTCACATCACAACGTGGGCGGGCTGCCGTCCGATCTGCGCTTCCAGCTGGTCGAGCCGCTGCGCGAGCTGTTCAAGGACGAGGTGCGGCGCATCGGCGTCGAGCTCGGGCTGCCGCACGAGCTGGTCCATCGCCATCCGTTCCCAGGACCGGGGCTCGCGGTGCGCATCCTGGGCGAGGTCAAGCCCGAATATGCCAACGTGCTGCGGCGCGCCGATCAGATCTTCATCGAGGAGCTGCGCCACCACGGACTTTACGAGCGCATCAGCCAGGCCTTTGCGGTGTTCCTGCCGGTGCGCTCGGTGGCCGTCATGGGTGATGGGCGGCGCTACCAGCACGTGATCGCGCTGCGCGCGGTCGAGACCTCCGACTTTATGACCGCCAACTGGGCACATCTGCCGTACGAGTTTCTCGAGCTGGTGTCGCGCCGCATCGTCAATGAGGTGCCGGGGATCTCGCGGGTGGTGTACGACATCTCGGGCAAGCCGCCGGCGACCATCGAGTGGGAGTAATTCTGCCTACGCGGCCATGATCGAATTCACTCTTTGAGCGTGCAATGCGCGCGACGGCGCGACCACGACAGCGGCTCACGCGTTGACATATCCGCGCGCGACGGCAAGTAGGTCACAACTTCGTTGCGATGAGCCGGGCGTCCGTTGCGACTAGCCCAACGTCTGTACTCGATCACAGTTGGCGTCAGCACAGCTCCGTACCATGCGCGCCGTGGAGCGTGCCATTGAAGGCAAGGGTCTCGCGGCAAGTACAACTAGCTAACTGCCGCACCGTTGCTCCCCGTTGACCGTCCGTGCGTGAGGCGCCGCCAATATCGGCGCGGCGCCGCCATGGTCATCCAGCTCGCTGGCTAGCGTGTCGTTCTCTTAAGGAGGAGTGATGCAAATCCGAAGCCGTCTTTACAGCCTGGCGCTGTGTGCGATCGCCGGCAGCGTGCTGCCGCTGGCGGTGCCCCAGGTCAGCTCGGCCGCCAACGCCCCGAGCGTCGCCGTGTCGTATCGAGATCTGGACCTGTCGAGGCCCGCTGACGTGCGGGTGCTTTACCTGCGCCTGCAGCGCGCGGCGCAGGACGTCTGCATGGCCCCACCGACCAACGAACTGGCGCGCCACGCCGCCTACGAGCGCTGCGTGCAGGTGACCCTGAGCGATACCGTGGCGCGCGTCAATTCGACGGCGCTGGCACGCGTCGCCGCCGAGCTGAGTCACGGCAGCGATCAGGCGAGCATCGCACAGCCGGTACGCTGAATTCCGGTACGTCGAAATTTGAATTCGGATGTAGCGCGGGCTGTCGCCGGGTAGTCCAGCGGGACTGCCCGGTCGACCGCCCTCATAGGGAGCGAGGCTACCTTCCCGTCGTCACGGCTCAGGCGCTGGCGGCATCGAGGCGTGCCAGCGAGCCGGCGTCGAGCTGCAGCTGTGCGCCGCGCATGAGCTCGTGCAACTGCTGCTGGGTGGTCGCGCTGGCGATCGGCGCCGTCACCGTCGGGCGCGATAGCAGCCACGAGAGTGCGATCTGCGCCGGAGTTACGCTCTGTGCCGCAGCGACCTCATCCAATGCCGCGAGGATGCGCTCGCCACGCTCATTGAGGAAGCGCTTCACGCCCTGGCCGCGCTGACTCTGCCCCAGATCGTTCGCCGAGCGGTATTTCCCGGTCAAAAAGCCACTCGCGAGCGAGTAGTAAGGGATCACTCCGAGCCGCTGTTGTGCGCATAGCGGCTCGAGATTGCGCTCGTAGTCCGCGCGCTCGTAGAGATTGTAGTGCGGCTGCAGCGACTCAAATCGCGGCCAGTGGTGTCGCGCACTGGTCTGCAGCGCCGCTGCGAGCCGTGAGCCCTTGTAATTGGAAGCGCCGATGACGCGCACCTTGCCGTGCTCGATCAGGCGCGCGAATGCGGCCAGCGTCTCGTCCTGCGGCACCGACTCGTCATCGAAGTGGGCCTGATACAGATCGACGTAGTCAGTCTGCAAGCGGCGCAGCGAACCCTCCACCGACGCGATGATGTGCTGCTGCGACAGTCCTTTTTGTCCCGCTCCCATGTCGCTGCCGACCTTGGTCGCAATCAGGATCCGAGCGCGAGTGTTGCGCGACCGCAGCCACTTGCCGATGATGGTCTCGGATTCGCCGCCCTTATTGCCCGCAGCCCAGCGCGAGTAGCTATCGGCGGTGTCGATGCAATTGAATCCGCCCTCGAGGAATGCGTCCAGCAGGCCGAACGAGGTGCTCTCGTCCGCCGTCCAGCCAAATACGTTGCCGCCGAACACCAGCGGCGCGATCTTCAGGCTCGACGTTCCGAGCGCACGGTGTTGCAACGGTGGCCTCGCGGGATGATGCACGGTGCCGGCGCGATAGATTAGCATGGCGCCCCGCCACCGACCTGGAGCCCCGCATGAAGCTGTATTACATGCCCGGAGCCTGCTCGCTCGCGTCGCACATCGCCCTGTATGAATCCGGGTTGCAATTTGAGGTCGCGAGCGTCGATCGCAAGAACCGCACGACCTCGGATGGCTACGCCTTCGGGCAGATCAATTCCAAGGGCTACGTACCGGCGCTGCGGCTCGATGACGGTCAGGTGCTCACCGAAAACGTGGCGGTGTTGCTTTATATCGCCGATCGCAACCCACAGGCGCAGCCAGCGCCCAGCGGCGAGAGCATCGAGCGCTATCGTCTGGTCGAGTGGCTCGCGTTCATCACTTCCGAGATTCACAAGGGCTTCTCGCCGCTGTTCAATCCGGCCGCCAGCGACGACACCAAGCACTACATGCGCACCCACCTCGCCAAACGTCTCGACTGGCTCAATACGACGCTCGGCACCAACGGCTTTCTGATGCGCGCTGCATTCACGGTCGCGGACGCCTACCTGTTCACCGTGCTGCGCTGGGGCGATCGGGTTGGGGTCGAGCTGGAGCGCTGGCCGAACCTGAAGCACTATCACACCGCGCTGGCCGCACGCCCGAGCGTGGTCGCGGCGATGCGCGCAGAGCGGCTGTCCTAGCGCCGGCGCGGCCTCGCTGCCGGGTCAGGGCGCCCCGCTCAGGCTGAGCTCACGAC
>JASHTF010000180.1 GCA_030040715.1 Gammaproteobacteria bacterium
GCCTGGTTGTTCAGCTCGAGGCTGCCGTGCAGCGGCAGATCGTCCTGCACCTTCAGCGATAAATCGACCGTGCCCGGTGCTGTGCCCGCCTTGAGCACCGGCACCACCGATCGATCGGGGGTCTCGAGATTGATCGCGTTCACCTGGCGCTGCAGATCCGGCAGTTTGAGCACCGTGCCGGGCTTGGCCGCGGGAATTCGTACGATGATGTCGCGCTCCGAGAAATAGCGCGCCCCACCGATCTCGCTGCGCTCGATGCGGCCCTCGGTCACGTGCAGGCGCACGACGCCGTCGGTCACGTCCTGCGGCGGAATATCGACGTAGGTGGCCCCGTAGCCCTGGTCGTGGTAGAGCTTCTCGAGCGCCGCGCGCGCTGCCTGCACGTCGCTGAGCGTCTTCGATGGACCGAGCAGCGGATAGAGCAGGCGCTCGATCTCTAACGGCTTCAGCACGGTATTGCCGAGCACCCGATACTCCGAAATATCAAAGTGCTGCTGCGGGCTCGCCGCCTGAGCTGCAGCCGTCGCGGGCGCTGCCGCCGGCTCAGCCCCATAGAGGGCCTGCACGCCACATAGGCCGATCAGCAGCAAAAGTCTCCCTGTCACCCCTGCCTCGCGTGTATCTGTTGTGTCGCGATCAGATCGGGTTTCCGCCCCGCCGCCGCGGTCGCCGGCGCAGCTCAGACGCAAAGAGGCCGGCCCCCCTCTCGAGGGGCCGGCCGCGCCAGAGTCATGCTAAGGATAGATGATGAATTTTTTGTGAATCGATCAAGACTCCGGTTCCGGGCGCTAGAGATCGCTCGCCGGCACCGAACACGTACTCTTGCTGCGCGTGTACGGATTGATGTAGATACTCGGCGCCGCACTTCCGTTGAACGTAGAGCTCACGGTACTCGATACCGGCAGACTTGGAGTATTGGAAGGAGAGCCGATATCGGGGATGGCGTTGATGTCCACCGTGTGTGCCGTGGTCGCAATCGTCTGCGCCGAAGCTACCAAGGCGCCGGCGATGCTGGCCTGATCGGTGCCGTCGGCTGGATTGGTAATGGCGGTCGCCTCGACCCAGAAGTCATAATTGCCCTGCGCCGCATTGATATTGGTCGCTTGCACCCCGTTGATCGTCACCAGCGTCAGGTTCGGATACTTGGTGGTGTTGAAGTTGTCGATGGTAGCGTAGGTGATCGCACCGGCGGTGGTGTTGGCAGCTGCCAGCACGTTGCCGGTCGAGAAGAAGTCACCGGTCGCTCCCGCCGCGTCATGGATGTGGCTCGCGCCCGCAACGCACTCGTCGTGCGTGAAGTAGAGGTCGGTCGCCGTGCGGCTGCCCGAGCCGGCTTCGCGGTTGACGACGGTGGCGGTTGCGTGGCTGGTCGTGACGGCAGCGCCCGAACTGCTGGTGGCATTCTTCCAGTTGGTGATGGTGCCGTCCAACACGTTCGCGATTGAGCTCTGGCTCAGATCGATCGCGCCCGCAGGCAGATTCGACCCCGTAGAGCCGTTGTTCACGAAGATTCCATAGACCTCGTCGAACAGCTGTACGGCGCTACCGTTGATGGTCGACATCTGCGCCGCCGTGGCCGAGCCGTAGACCGACGTCAGGTACGCCGAGGGGTAGTTGTTGCCGACCAGAGCCGCAGGTTCCACATCCGCGATGCCGAGCTGCACGGGCTCTTTGATGACCCCGCCAGTGAAGGAATCATCGATGCCGTTGTTCGCGCTGGAACCACCGACCGTCGCGACGGCTGTCGCCGCACCGCTGACATACGAGATGTTACCGGTGTCGTTGAGGTTGATCTGGTTGATCGTAGCCGCGGTCACGATCGGAAGCACGCCGGTAACCGAGCCGCCCTCGTCGCGATAGAAGATGTCCCACACGGTGTTGCCGTCGGCACCGGTGAAGGTACCCGCGGGAGGGATACCCGACCAGGCGAAGAAGTTGGTGTCACCGCTGGCGGAGGGGGTCACCGTGAGCACCGCTGCTGCCCCAGCCGTGCCACCCAAGAGGTTGGTGATGAGGGCGGCGAACGCGGGCTCGGCTGCCGACGATCCGGCGATATAGAGTACAGTGCCGTTGCTCTGCGCAGCGCCGGCCTGTGCCAGCGTCGGCAGTTGTTGGCCATGGGCCAACCCCGCGGATCCTGCTGCAATGGCCGCCGCGACAGCGGCCGCCACCGTTGTATGTTGACGCATGAATAATCTCCTCGATGTCAATGGCTACGGTAAACGCCGCATCAGGCCGCGGTCGATCGGCGCCGACCCACGCCGGCCAGTCCGAGCAAGCCGCTGCCGAGCAGCCACAACGCAGCCGGAATCGGCACGGCGGTGGGCGTGTTCTCGAGAACGCCCCCCGCGGTGAGCGTGATGGAAGTCAGACTGTACATCTGCACATCAGTGCCGCCGCTGCCGCCACCGTTGCCGGTGACCGCGTACAACAGCGCCGAGCTGCCGAGCGCGGTACCGTTGTACGGACCAGCCAAGTACCAGTCGTTGATGTTGGCGCCGGCCGTGGTCGAGTTCCAGACGCCGTTGTTCGCCGAGCCGGACCCGTAGATCGAGCTATTGCCGGCGAGGTTGGTATTCAACGTTCCAACGTCGGTGTCGAAACCATCCGCCCAGGTGACCAGCTCGTTGGTAGTAACGTTTACTCCCCCCGAGTAGTTGGTCGCGCTCGTCGTGACGTACTTGGCAGCTCCCGGACTCTCAAAGGCAGGGGCAGTTGGGCCACCCGCCGAGGTGTACTCGCCGCCCAACAGCGCCCAGGAGACTTGATCTCCGGCATGTACCGTGCCGAGAAAGTTCGTCAGGTTCGTGGTCGGACCAACGCTGATCGTCGTGGCGATGCTGCCGCTGATGTGGCCCTGATTGTAGGGCGACACGCTGCTCGTGCCCCCCTCATTGTGGATGTCGGCATTGGGTAACAGACTGTCGATGCTGATATTCGTGACGCCCGCATACGACTCACCGGAGGTGGCGTCATAGACAAATAGGACCATATCTGAGCTGCCTGTGGACGGCAGCGGAACTTGAGCGTGCGCCGCGGCGTAGCCGAGCGCGAGGGCGCTGCCTACACCGATTTTTACGAGCGTATTCTTCATTGATGCTCCCGATTTATGGTGATGCAAACGGTTGAGTGGACCTGCAGTCTTTGCCTAGCAGTCCGCCTGCATGCATCGCTGGCGCGCGCGCAGCGCAGTTGGACTCCGTTGAATCGCGTGCCATGGTGAATTCATCGAATGGCATCAAAATAACGATGCTGTGAATTTTGTGTATCACCGTGGTGCAATCGCTTTGCCGGTCCCCACTCGAGCGGGCAAGGCCGCATGCACGCGTCCCCGATTCGTCATTGAAACGTATGACGATCGGCTGCGCGTCGCTCGCTTGCGCTCGCCCAACTCTCGCCTTGCGTCGCCTCTGGGATGCTGCATAGTGGATGCTCACCCTGCATACGTCCCGCAGCCGCGCATGAGGATGATATGAACGCCGATCGCAACGCGCCCGAAGCCGCGACGCTGTTCCAGCGCAGCGGTCAGCTCGTGAGCACGGGCGACTACGCCTCGGCGTTGAACTGCGTCGCGCAGGCGCTCGCCCTGGATCGCTCACACGCGGGTTGCTGGGATCTACTCGCCCGGCTGCAGCTGCAATTCGGCGCCATCGCCGAAGCCGTTCAGAGCGCCTCGAACGCGGTACATCTTGCACCCCGATCACCCGATTGCCGCTACTCATTGGGGCGCGCGCTGAAGGCGAATGGGCAGGCAGTGGAGGCGGTCGCACAGTACCGGCAGGCGCTGTTGCTCGGGTCCCCGCGCGCCCACTATCTCTGCAGCCTCGGGATCGCGCTGCGCAGTCTCGGCCGCGTGCACGACGCCATCGCGAGCTACCGCGCAGCGTTGGCTCTCGAACCCGAGAACCACGAAGCCCAATACAACCTCGCCAACGCGCTCCAGGAAGCCGGACAGGCGAGCGAAGCGAACGGCTACTCGGCGGCGCAATCGCGCCTCGGCGCGGATCTTCGGCAGCTGACCAATGAAGCCGCGGCTCTGCACGAGAAAGGCGAATACCGTCTTGCCATGCTGCGCTGGACCGAGGTGTTGCGGCTCGCGCCCAACTCCGCCGACGCCCACCACTGCTATGCGGCGACGCTGAACAAGCTGCTGCTGCTGACGGAAGCCCTGCAACACGAGGAGCGAGCGCTCGCCCTCGATCCCAACCATCGCGACGCACTCGATGGCGCCTTCAAGGTGGCCTGGGTCGGCGGCGAGGTCGACAAGGTCGCCCGCTATGGCGCGCGGCTGGACTCGCTCGCACCCTCGGTCTCCTCCCGCATCATTCCAAAACTGGCGCTACCCGTGATCCTCGATTCGCGCGAGCACATCATCGAGACTCGGCGTCGGTACGAACTCGGTCTGGATGAGCTGCTGACCGCGCCGTCGCCGATCGCGCGCCCCCACGAGACGGTGCGCAACGTCGGCTTTTACCTGGCCTATCACGGCGAGAACAACCGTCTGCTGCAGGACAAATTCGCGCGGCTCATGCTCGCATGCTGTCCCGATCTGGGTTGGCAGGCGCCGCACTGTCGCCGCTATCGCCGCTCCGGCGGACGGCTACGCGTCGGCTTCGCCTCGGAACTGTTCCGTGATCACAGTATCGGTAAGACGTCGTCTGGCCTGATCGCTCAGCTCGATCGCGCGCGCTTCGAAGTCTTGGTACTGAATCTGCCTGGCTCTGCGCCGACCAGCGACTCAACACAACAGTGGATCCGGCGGCGCTGCGATCATTGGCTCACCTTCAACGGTGGGATGGAACACACGCGCGCGGCGATTGCTGACCTGAAGCTCGACGCGCTGTTCTATCAGGACATCGGTATGACGCCGTTCTCCTTCTTTCTGGCCTTTGCTCGGCTCGCGCCGCTGCAGTGCGTGTCCTACGGCCACCCCGATACCACCGGCATCCCGAATCTCGACTACTTCATCTCGAACGACCTTTACGAGCCGCCCGGCGCGAGCGAGCACTACACCGAGAGGCTTTTCCTGCTGCACGATCTGCCTACTCTGGCCTATTACTATCGCCCCGAGACACCCGCTTCGTCCGCGACGCCCGCGGACTGGGGGTTCGCCGCCGACGAGCATCTGTACGTGTGTGCGCAGACGCTCTTCAAGCTGCACCCCGAGTTCGATCAGATCCTGGGCGGGATCCTGGCGCGCGATGCGCGCGCACGCATCGTGCTCATCGACGGGCAGTACAAGGGGTGGTCGGAGCGGCTCGCGCGGCGCTTCCGGGGCAGCATGGGGGTGCTTGCGGAGCGCATCAGCTTCGTTCAGCGAATGGACGGCGAGCGCTATCTGGGGCTGTTACGGCTGGCTCACGTCGCTCTCGACACGATTCATTTTAACGGCATGAACTCCTCGCTCGAGGCGTTGGCCATGGGGACCCCGGTGGTGACGTGGCCGGGGAAGCTGCAGCGTGGCCGTCATACTCAGGCGATGTATCGACGCATGCAGCTTCAGGACTGTATCGCTCGCGATGCGAGCGACTATGTCGAGATCGCGGTCCGCATCGGCACCGATCCGGACTATCGGCGCGCATTGAGTCGCAGCATCGTCGAGCGCAGCACGGTGCTATTCGAGGACCCGCGCACCGTGCGCGAATTCGAGCGCTTTTTCGACCAGGCGCTCGCGACCCTATGCGCCTGAGCTCGCCTTAGTTATCCAGCTGCAGATTCAAGTCCTGATATGGAACGACCAGTCAAGTAGTGGTTTATCGGTCGTCTTCATGATTCTTGAAGGATCAAGCGCAAGCAGACAGCAGCCGCGGCAGCGAAGTGCGACGGTTGATCACTCTGATATTCGTGGATCGAGTGCGAGCACTCGCCATCATGGTCGTGATCCGTCGGGAGCTGCCTTGCGACTAACAGCGCGGG
>JASHTF010000181.1 GCA_030040715.1 Gammaproteobacteria bacterium
GGCTCTTGGATTCGATTTTCATAGTTAAAGACGCAGCGCGGTCTGACGCCGAAGGCGGCAGAAGCTGCGGGCTTAACTGATGCATGAGTGCTGCACCTCAGTGCGTGTCGGCGGCGGTTTTTTGGGTGCGGCCTCGCATCGATTCCTTTCCCTGCAGGTGCATGCGATGCGATCGGTGCACGAGCCGATCGAGGATGGCGTCGGCAAGGGTCGGATCACCGATGTAGTCGTGCCAGTGCTCGACGGGCAACTGACTGGTGATGATGCTCGAGCGGCTGCCGACTCGATCGTCAAGGAGCTCGAGCAGATCGCTGCGCTCGCGTGCTGCGATGGGAGCGATGGCGAAGTCGTCGATCACCAGGAGGTGCGTTTTGGCGATAGCAGCGAGGCGCTTGGGGAAGCTGCCGTCGGCGTGGCAGAGGTTGAGCTCCTCGAACAGCCGCGGTGCTCGCACGTAGAGGGCACTGAGACCCTGGCGGCAAGCCTGATGCGCGAGCGCGCACGCCAGATACGTCTTGCCGCAGCCCGTGGCGCCATGGATCAGAAGATTCTGGCCGGCGCGGATCCATTCGCAGCTGGCCAGGCTCGAGAGCTGTGATCGATCGAGGCCGCGACGGGAGCGATAGTCGATGTCCTCGACGGCCGCTCGCTCCTTGAGCTGTGCGAGCTGCAGTAGCCGTGCAAGGCGGCGATTTTCCCGATGCAGCGTCTCGCGTTCGAGCAAGAGCGTGAGCCGATCCTCGAAGGACAACTCCTGGGCGGCGGGTTGTGCCGCCTGCTCGCCGAGCGCCAGGACCATACCGAACAGTTTCAAGCGATTCAGTGTATCGATGAGGGGTTGGATGAGCATGGATCATCATCTCCTTCTGTGGTTGAGTTGAGAGTGGAACGGAAGTACTCGGCGCCGCGCACGTTGGCGTGCTCGCGCGCGGAGGTGGCGGGCGCTTCAGCGGTCGGGAACAGTTCGGGGTGCTGATCGAGCCTGGCCTTGAGGATGGCGAGTATTCGTCGCCGCGTGGGTGAGCCGATGGTCAATGCCCGTCGGCAAGCCGCTTCCAGACGCGCCTCGCCGTAAGTCTTTGCGGCATTGAGCAGCCCCAGGCACGCCCGGTAGCCCTGCTCGGGATGGGGACGATGCTCGAGCTGCCATTGCACGACGGCGCGAGTAGCGGCACCGATCTTCTCGCCCCACGACAGCAGCCGCGCTGGCGACCACTCGCGGTGGCGGCGATGCGAGTCGGGCATGTGCTCGGCCACGGTGGTGTGGGCGCCGCGCACATACGAGCGCAGGTGAGCGGCGATGCGGCGGCCCTTAAGGAAGCATTCCACGGTGGTGGCGGTGAGGCGCACGAGGATGACTTGCCGCACCAGTGCATGTGGCACGCTGTAGTAGTGGCGGTCGACCTCGATGTGATAATCGATGCCGGCGCGCGCATTGAGCCAGTCGGCGTATTCGTAGCGCGCCGCAGGCAGCGGCTTCATCGCCGGCCGATCGATCGACTCGAAGGCGCTCGATCGCGAGCCGGGCAGTCTTTTGAAGGGCCTCTCGTTCAGAGCGCGCAGCAGCTCGCCGATCGCGCCATTGAGCTCGAGCAGCGAGAAGAACTGACGGTTACGCAGCCGCGCCAGGATCCAGCGCTGCACCACCAGCACGTGCGTTTCCACGGCAGCCTTGTCACGGGCCTGATAAGGGCGCGCCGGCAGGATCGCCGTGCCGTAGTGGCGTGCCAGATCGCCATACGTGGAGGTGGCCTCCGGTTCGTAGCGGCACGCGTGCTTGATGGCACTTTTAAGATTGTCCGGAACGAGCAGCGCCGGCACTGCACCGAGATATTCGAAGGTGCGGATATGAGAGGCGATCCAGTCGGGCAAGCTTTGCGTCCAGCTCGCCTCCGCATACGTGTACTTGGAGGCGCCCATGACCGCCACGAAGATCTCGGCGCTGCGGATCTGGCCGCTCCCGGCGTCGATGATGTCAACGGTGTCGCCGCTGTAATCGATGAACAGCTTCTCGCCCGCGCGGTGCACTTGGCGCATCGAGCGAGCGAGGCGCTCGCGGTAGCGGCGGTAATGCTCGCAGAACTGACTGTAGCGATAAGAGTTCTGGCCCTCGGCAGCTTGATATTCCTCCCACAGCAGCTGCAGCGTCACGCCACGGCGCTTGAGCTCCTGGTGGATGTGGCCGAAGTCCGGTAGTGCGCGTCCCACGCCCACGCTCGGTAACTTGAACAGCGTCCGCTCGAGCTCCGCGTCATCGAACTGCTCGGGCACGGGCCAGCCCAGGCCCTTCTGCACCGCCCGTCGCACGTACTTGCTGACCGCCCCTTTGGACAGTCCGGTAGCCGCGGCAATCCGCTGGTGGCTGAGTTGGGCTTCGAACTTGAGGCGCAGAACCTCTTTGATCTTGCGCATGGCACTCCGTTTGGCTGGCATTGGCACTCCCGGGCAAAAAGCCCGCAGCTTGCCAGCACTCTGAGTTCCAGCGCCTACGCAACCGCCGCCGTTCCGGTCCAACCTGACCGCTCATTCCGGGATCGTGACCGCCCATTCCGGCCGCAGCCGAAAATCGGTCACGTTCGAGCGGAATGCCCGGTCACGTTCCTCCGGAACAGCTGGTCACATTCAAACGGAATCAGTGGTCACGATCGAGCGGAATACGCACTCATCCCGCGATCGTCCCACGGGCGTACGCCGGCACCTGCTCGTCGGTCCTCGCCACGAAAAGCACATCTACATCCCCTGCAGGCAAGTTCTGGCCCGGCGAACCCGCCTCGTTATTTCCATCTCGATGCAGTTGAATGATATGACCGCTCGGGCCCGAAGGATTTCAGAGTGTTCTGAAGCCCGACGAGCTCTTGCGGCGTAAGTTCAGTTGGCGTCAAGTTGCAGCAGCCGCTCGGCGTTGCGTGTCCTGATTTAGCCTTGTACCGCTGCTTTGAGCACTTCCTGACACCACTGGCGGAAAGTGGTTGGCGTGCTGGTTTCCTTGGTGCGAACGACGCCGTTGTCGAGGCCGTTATTCTTGGCCATCATCATGTCGAGCATGGCCTGCGCCATCGCGTCGGATGCGCCGAAGCTCGTCACGCGGGCCTTGAAGGCTTCCGGCGGGATCTGCTGGAAGCGCACCGGCTTACCCAGTACTTCCGACATGATCGCGGCCATGTCATTGAAGGACAGGTCCTCGGGGCCAAGGACCGGGACTTCTTTTTGTCCCGTCCAGGAGCTGTCGAGAAGCAGTTGAGCGGCGACGGCAGCGATGTCGCCGGTCGCGCAACTTGGGGCCTTGTGGTCGCCGGCGATAGGCGAGAAGAATACCCCCTGCGCCTTGATGGACGGAACCTGGTTGAGCAGGCTCTCCATGAACGAGGGCATGGTCAGTGCGCGAAAATTCACTCCCGTACTGGCAATGAGGTCGTCCATGGCCAGCGACGCCGTCACCAACCCGGCCTTGTTGGCAACCGCTAGCCCGCGGCCGAGTGCCGAGATACCGACAACTCGTTTGACGTGATGGCGTTGTATGGCCTCGCAGGCCGGCCGACTGAAATCAACGTAGGCGCTCTCGGCACTCGCGGCTTGGAAATCTGGAGGGAGTAGCCAGAAGACGGCGTCGGCGCCGGCAAATCCGCGGTCGACCACCTTTGGATCGCGATGAGACCCTTGAACCACCTCCACTCGCGCGAGGGCTTCAGGCGCAATGCGCGAGGGATCTCGGGCGATCACCCGCACGGGCGTCGGGCTTTTCAGCAGGTTTGCCAGGACTTGGTGTCCAATATCCCCGGTGGGTGCGGTTACGACGATCATGGGGTATGCTCCTAATCTGTGAATAGACTGTACCGTACAGTCTAATTAACTGTACTATACGGTATAGTCTATTTTAGTGTCAAGCGGAAACATTGGAGTGGCGATCTGACATGGCAAGGCGAGGCGATGAGCTGCGGGAACATATCCTCTGGATGGCTAAGGATGTGTTCCTGGAAGAGGGGTTTGAACGCACCTCGATGGACGTCGTCGCCGCCCGCTCGCAGACCACCAAGAGTTCGCTCTATGCACACTTCGAGAGCAAAGAAAAGCTGTTCCTGGCCGTCATTGAGCTGGTACGGGGGTTGTTTCTTGCCCGGTTGAAGTTGCCGTCTGACTACTCGGAGGATCCAGAGCAGGCCCTTACGTCATTCTGCGGGCGTTATCTGGAAATTCTGACTTACGAGGGATCGATCCGCATGATCCGCATTAGCCTCGCGGAAACAGATCGCTTTTCGCAGCAGGCGGCGCAGTATTTCGATGTGCTTTTTACCCAGGTACACGCACGGCTCAGCGCCTACTTCAAGGCGACGTTTGAGCTGTCGTCGAAAGCTGCCGACGAAGTGGCGCATCGGCTGCTAGGCCAGGTCCTCTATCCCCGGTTCCCGCGAGCCTTGTTCGGCATCGATGCTCTGGCCGCGAGCTTCGACCGGGAGGCTTTGGCTCCCGATTTCGATCTGAAGCCGATCCGCAGGGTCGTCGCTCTGATCACCAAGTCACTGCAGAAAGCCTAAGTCAAACGACACCCGACAGCTGTTGCGGCCCATCAGCGCCCGCTCGCACAACCACCCGAGCATTCCGCTCAAGGTCATGCCTGCCTCAGCCCTGGAACGCGGCTTTGTAGTCCTTGACGAACTGCTCAAGCGTGCCGGGCTTGCGACGCAAGATGCCCTCGGTTGTCGCGCTCGACTGGTCCCCGGGAATTTCGGGAGCCGCCACGGCGACGCCAAACGCCTCGACCATCCAAGGAGGCAAGCCGATTCTCTTCAGTTGCTCGACGAACGCCTCAGCCGTTACGTCCAGGTATTCGACCGTCCGGCCCAGCACCTTGGAAAGCACGACTGCCTGCGCGTAGCCGTCAAGCAGTTCCGGACCATTGAGGTCATAGGTTTTTCCGGCATGACCTTGTTCGGTGAGCACCGCGACCGCTGTGGCTGCTATGTCTCGCGTGTCGATGAGAGCGATACGCTTGGCGGCCGGCCCTGTAGTGAAAGCGCCTTGCTTGATTTGCGCCGCGCTGCCAAAAAGATTCTGCATGAAATAGTTTCCTCGCAGAATAGTGTACGGAATGCCGCTCTCCTTGATCCTCTTCTCCGCTGCACGATTCCAAACAGAGAAACCGACAGTGTCGCGCTCGGCGATTTTTCCGGACATCTTCACAAGGTGCTTTACCCCGACCTTTGTAGCTTCCGCCAGAAGCTTTTCCTCGTAGCGAGCCTGTTCAGGCGAGCCCGGCGTCACGAGAAACAATGTGTCGATACCTTTGAACGCCGCACTGATGCTTGCGATGCTCTCGAAGTCGAGGACCACAGCGTCAGCCCCGGTTTTCCTCAGGGCAGCTGCCTTGTCCTCCCTGTGAACGCCAGCGCGCGCCGAGATGCCCTTTTGGGCGAGTTGCGTAAGGACGTGCTGCCCAACCTTCCCGCTCGCCGCGCTGATCAAAATCTTACTTTTCCGGTTCGTCATGGTGATCTCCTGGTCGGTCGAAATCTGTTTGTGGTTTCCGAGTTCTGAACAAGCACGGTGTCTACTTGCTCGCCGCGGGTACGGACCTGCGCAGTTCGTAGGGCATCGACTTCGAGGAGCCCGCGATCTTCGCGGTATCGCGGATCAGGGCTACGATCTTGGGGTTCTCGCGCGCAGCCGCGACGGCTTCGCGACTTTCCCACTGGCCGTAATTGACGATCTGAGTCCGATCGAGGCTCAGGTG
>JASHTF010000182.1 GCA_030040715.1 Gammaproteobacteria bacterium
CGGCGGGAGCGCTATCCACTGTGGTGGTTCATAATGTTGCTGGCCCTGACGACCGCTTTGGCCGAGTCCTGGGTCGCCGACCGACAGTTGCGGAGCGCGACCGCAAAGCTGTCAGCGGAGGAGGCGGGATGAGCGCTCGCGAGGACCTGGACACCTATCTGTCGCAGCTGCATCGGCGTGCGCGGCTCGGTACGGTAGTGCGCGGCGGCGCAGCGGTCGCAGCCGCAGGGCTCGTGAGTACGCTTGCCGTGGTGCTGCTGGCACGGCTGCTGCTGTTCTCGAGCGGCAGCATCACCGGGGCGCGGGTGGTGCTGCTCGCCGCACTGGCGGCGACGGTCGCCGGCGGGATCGCGCTGCCCCTCTGGCGCCTCACGCGGCGACGAGCCGCCGCGCTCGCCGAGCAGCGCTTCCCGCAATTCCAACAGCGTCTGCTGACCTATGCCGAGCGCGATCGCTCGGATCCGTTCCTGGAGCTACTGGCCGCCGACACACTCGAGATCGGACGCAACGTCGAACCGCGGACATTGGCGCCGCGGGAGGGGCTGCTCGCCTGGCTCGCGGCAGGTACGGCCAGCGCGGGCGCCCTCGTGTGGCTGATTGCCGCGGCGCCGGGGTTCATGGGCTATGGGGCGCACCTGGTCTGGACGGGGGCGCCGCGCGGGCCGGTGCCGCACTATGGGATCGAGGTCACTCCGGGCGACGCGACCATTCGCCGTCATTCCGACCAGCTGGTGACGGCCACGCCCGCGGGTCTGCGCGAACGCGATTACCTGCTGTATGCGCGCTATGGCCGCAGTGCGCGCTGGGAGCGGGTGCGCATGCAACCGATCGAGGGGAGCTATCAGTTTGTGCTCACGGATGTGCCCGACGACGTCGAGTACTACGTGCAGGCAGGCGTGCATCGCTCGCGCCACTTCGTCATTCGTACCGTCGATGTTCCCGTGATCAAGCAGCTGCGCGTCACCTATCACTTCCCGGATTGGACCGGCCTTCCAGACCGAACCGAGGAGGGCGGTGATCTGCATGCGCTCGAGGGCACCCAGGCGACGCTCGCAGTGACGACCGACCGGCCGCTGAGCGGCGGGCAGCTGGTGCTCGATAGCGGCGAGCATATCGCGCTCACGGGCGGGGCGGGCGGTCGCTATCAGGGCGTGATTCGGCTGCAGCAGGATGGGACCTATCACCTGGCCTACCTCGATCACGGTCAGCCGGTGCGGCTCTCGGAGGACTATTTCATCGAGGCACGCAAGGCGAGCGCACCCACCGTCGCGATCGTGCGGCCCGGCGGCGACTATCGCGCCAGTCCCATCGAGGAGGTCACGGTGGGCGTGCAGGCGAGCGACGACTTCGGACTCACTGAGCTCGAGCTGCATTATTCGGTCAACGGCGGCACCGAGCGTACGCTGCAGCTTCTGTCCCAGAACGGTGCAAAGCAGGCGAGCACCACGCGGGTGCTGGCGCTCGAGGATTATCAGCTCGTGCCCGGCGATGTGATCAGCCTGTACGCGAGCGCGCGCAATGCGCTGCTCGAGGCGCATACGCCGATCAGCTTCATTCAGGTTGACCCGTTCGAGCGTGAGTTCGCGCAGTCACAGACCATGCCCGGAGCGGGCGGCGGCGGAGGCGGCGGCGAGTACGGCGAGGTCTCGGAGCGCGAGAAGGAGATCATCGCCGAGACCTTCAAGCAGTTGAACGACCGTACGGCGACCGCGAAGCAGGCCGCGGACAGCGCGCAGTTTCTCTCCGAGGTGCAGAAGGCATTGCGCGATCAAGCGCTGTCGCTCGCCGGCCGGTTGAGCGCACGTGAGCTGACCGCGCAGAACGATGCGTTCAGCCGCTTCCAACAGGAGATGACCGCGGCGGCGGACGCCATGAGTCCCGCGGCGCAGCTGCTGCAGCAGCAGGGTTGGCAGGGCGCGATCCCACAGGAGCAAAAGGCGCTGCAGCATCTGTTGCGCGCCGAGGCCACGTTCCGCGAGATCGAGGTGGCCTACGGGGCGAGCGGCAGCGGCGGCGCCGGCGCCGGACGCGATCTGGCGAGCCTATTCGATCTGGAGCTCGATACCGAGAAGAATCAGTACGAGGCGCAGCAGACCGCATCCCCGGCCGACCAGCGCGCACGCGACATCAACGATGCGCTCAGGAAGCTCGACGAGCTCGCACGCCGCCAGCAGGAGCTGGCGCAACGCGCGCGCGATCAGGCCTCGCAAGCACCCGAGCAGCGCTGGCAGCAGGAGCTGCTGCAGCGGCAGGCAGAGGAGCTGCAGCGTCGGATGGAGCAGCTGGCGCAGGCGGGCCAAGCGAGCGGCCGCGGGTCGAGCCGCGCGGACGCGAACGCCGGCGCGGGCGCTTCCTCCGGCGAGGACGCCGCCGGCGAGCAGACTGCCTCGGAATCGGGCGCCGGCGGCGCGTCATCGCAGCAAAACCGTGCACGCTCACTACAGCAGGCGCAGCGGGCCGCCGAGCAGGCGCTCGAGCAGCTGCGCCAGGCGCAGCGAGACATGCAGCAGGCGGCCACGGCGGGCCATGCGGCCGATGCACGCCTTGCAGCCGAACGCTTGCGCGAGGCGATGCAGGCGCTCACGGGGATGCAGTCGCAACAGGCGGACGCGCGCCTGACGGCGATTGCGCATGATGCACAGCAGCTGGTCACGGCGGAGGCCGATCAAAGTGCACGCGTCCAGCATCTCACCCAGCGCCGCGGCGATCCGGCGCGCGCCAGTGAGGAGATTCAGCAACTGGTCACCGATCGGCAACGCCTGGCGGACGCGCTGGTGAGCCTGCAGCAGAACATGCGCGACGCGGCGCGGGAGCTCGACTTCGGTCAGCGCGCGGCCGCGGACCAGCTGCGCGGTGCGCTCAAGGACATGGACGATGCCGACCTCGAGTCGCTGCTCCAACGCACCGCGGATTGGCTGCGTACCGGAATCGATCCCAACTCGCGCAATACCGAAGCGGATGTTGCCACGGCCCTGCGCCACCTGAGCGAGCAGGCACAGCAGGCCGAACGGGCGCTCGGTAGCGGCGCCCAACCCGACGGAGCGCAGGGCGACGAGGCGCTCGCCGGCCTGGCACGGCTGCGCGACCAGATCGCGGCGCTGGATTCGCAGGGGACTGCTGGGTCGCAGCGTGCCGGCGCGGGCAACCGAGACGGACTCGTCGACAACAATCTAGATACCGGCAACAACGCGCGCAGCGGCGTGCAGGCACACGCGCGCGCGCCGTCCGAGGCTGCACCCGATACCCAACGGCTGATCGAGCAGGGCGTCGGTGAGTTGCAGGCGCTGCGACGTGCCACCGCGGGCGACCCCGAGAGCGAGCGTCAGATCCAGCAATTGATCAGCGAGATGCAGCATCTGGATCTGCGCCGTTTTCCGGGTAACCCGGCCATGATCGAGCAGATCCACGCGCAACTGCTCAGTGATGTCGACAGCCTCGAGCTGCAACTGCGCCGCAAGCTGGACGGCCAGCAGGCGGCGGAGATTCGAGCCGCCGACCCGTTTCCGATACCGCACGGCTACGAGGAGGCGGTGGCCGATTACTTCCGCCGCCTGAGTCAAGCCTCGGTAATGCCGCAGTGATGGCGCGTACGGGCGTCGCGGCACCGGCGACGGCTGCCATGGCGCGTTCGTAGCGCCTTGGCGTCCACACCCAAGCAAGCCCTGCAGCGCTATGGCGCCAAGCGCAGCTTCGCGCGCACGCCCGAGCCACCGCCCGCCGCTGCGCCGGCGCGTGCCGGTCCGCTGCTGTTCGTGGTGCAAAAGCACGCCGCGCGCCGTCTGCACTATGACCTGAGGCTCGAGCTCGATGGGGTGCTCAAATCCTGGGCCGTCCCCAAAGGCCCGTCGTTGGACCCTGAAGACAAGCGTCTCGCGGTCGCGGTCGAGGACCACCCATTCGACTACGCCTCGTTCGAAGGGGTGATTCCCGCCAAGCAGTACGGGGCCGGCAGCGTCATCGTCTGGGACTGCGGCGTGTACTCACCCGACGAGGACCAGAGCTACATCTTCGAGCGGCGCACGGAGGCTATGGAGCGCACGCGCTCCGAGCTCGCGGCCGGCAAGCTGAGCTTCTTTGTGCGCGGAGAGAAGCTCAAGGGATCGTTCGCGCTGGTGCGTACGCGCAAGAGCGACGAGTGGTTGCTCCTGAAGCATCGCGATCGCTTCGCCACGCGCTCTGAAGTGATCGAGCAAACCCGCTCGGTACTCTCGGGTTATACGGTCGAGGAGATCGCGCAGCACCCGGGCACGCAGCTGCCGGCCACGCGCCTCGCGCCAGACGGGGTGCATGAGTCGCTGCCGCGAGGGCTCGCCCCCATGCTGGCGGAGATCGGAGAGGTACTGCGCACCGATGCGCAGTGGCGCTACGAGCCGAAGCTCGACGGCTACCGGGTGCTCGCCTACCTCGAGCGGGGAGAGGTGCAGCTGGTCTCCCGGCGTGGGTTGGACCTCTCCGCGGCCTTTCCCGAGATCGTGGCCGAGCTCGCCGCGCAAGCAGTCGAGCAGATGGTCCTCGACGGCGAGATCGTCGCCCTCGACGAGGCTGGCCGTCCGACCTTCAACGCCTTGCAAAACCGTGCGCAGCTCAAGAGCAGCGCGCAGATCGAGCGCGCCCAGCGGCAGACCCCGGTGGTGTTGGTGTGCTTCGATCTGCTGCACTTCGCGGGCCTGGACCTGCGCGATGCCTCGTACCTGGAACGACGACGGTACCTCAGTCAGTGTCTGTTACCGTCGGCCCATATCCAGTTGGTGCACGCAGAAGCGAATGCCGAGCGGCTGTATGAGGCGGCGCTGGCGAGTGGCTTTGAGGGCGTCATCGCCAAGCGTATCGACAGTCCCTATCGGCCCGGTCGCCGCGACGCGAACTGGCGCAAATTCAAGGCGGTACAGACGCGTGAGTTCGTCGTCGGCGGCTACACCGCGGGTAAGGCCGCGCGCTCGGCTCTCGGCGCGTTGCTGCTCGGGTATTGGCACGGCCGCCGGCTGCGCTACGCGGGACACGCGGGCTCTGGTCTGAGCGAGGCAATGATCGGGCAACTGCGAGCGCGTTTGCCAGAGCTGGTACGCAGGCAAAGCCCTTTCAGTGAGCCGCCCCCGCTGCATCGGCCGACCACCTGGCTCGCGCCTGTGCTCGTGGCCGAGGTGAGCTTTGCCGAGTGGACGAAAGATGGGTTATTACGCGCGCCGGTGTTTCTGCGTCTGCGCGACGATATCGACGCAGCGACCGTGCGCGCCGATCCGGTCGCGGCGAGCGAGCCGCCCGCCCGCAGCCGCGGGCGTTCGCGCAAGCTCGCTGCGCGGCAGTTGACTCCGTCGAGCGAGGTCGAACAAGTCCTGCAGCAGCTCGCGCAGCCAGCTCAGCGCCTCGACCTCGCCGTCGGGGACGCGCGCTTGCGTCTCACGAACCTGGATCGGGTGTACTGGCCGGCAGATCCCGACATCCGCGGCCCCGCGATCCGCAAGCGCGATCTGATCGCCTATCTGGCCGCCGTGTCACCGTTCATGCTGCCGCACCTGCACGATCGTCCGCTCACGATGATCCGCATGCCGGAGGGGATCGGCGGTGAGCGCTTCTTTCAGAAGCACTGGGAACAGCGGCTGCCCGAATTCGTGCCGACCGTGCAGATCTACTCCGGCCATCGCGGCGAGCGACAGGACTACCTGCTCGCCAACAATCTAGCGACGCTACTGTGGCTGGGACAGGTAGGAACGCTCGAGTTTCACATTTGGCATTCGCGCATCGCGCACCCGGGCGAGCCGGTTGTCCATGGCGACGACTACGCGAGCTCGGCCGAGGCGCTCGAGCAGTCAGAGCTGAACTTCCCCGATTACCTGGTATTCGACATCGACCCCTATATCTACTCGGGACACGAGGCCCCCGGCGCAGAGCCAGAGCTCAATAAGCGCGGGTTCGAGGGTGGCAAACAGGTGGCGCTCTGGCTGCACGCGCTGCTGCAGCAGATGTCGTTACAGGCGTTCGTCAAGACCTCGGGCAAGACCGGGCTGCACGTGTTTGTGCCGATCGAGCCCACGGTGACATTCGCTGTCGCACGCGAGATCTGTGAGTCGATAGGCCGCCATCTGCTGCGCGAACACCCTCGGGAGATCACCATGGAATGGGCGGTGCCGAAGCGCACCGGCAAGATCTTCATCGACTACAACATGAACGTACGGGGCAAGACCCTCAATGTGGCTTACTCGCCCCGTGGAGTCAGCGGCGCACCGGTGTCGATGCCACTCGCCTGGGACGAGATCGAGGCCGCCGAGCCGCAGCAGTTCACCCTCACAAATGCGATGCGGCGCTTGGAAAGGACCGGTGATCGGTGGCATGATCTGCTCTCGTGCAAACAAGACCTTGCCCGGGCCTTCGACAGTGTTACGCGAAGATGATGGGGGGTCGAGTTAAGGTGGGGGAACCATGGCCGCACGTGCGATCGGATCACTGACACTGTCATTCGGGCTGGTATCGATACCCGTCAAGCTCTATACCGCGACACAGTCGTCAAGCGCGATTTCATTCAATCTGCTGCACAAGACGTGCGGCTCGCGCCTGAAGCAGCAGTATGTGTGCCTGAAGGACGGCACCGTGGTGGATAAGGAGGACATCGCCAAGGGCTACGAGTTCGCCAAGGACCAGTACGTGCTGTTTAGCCCCGAAGAGATCAAGGCGCTCGAAGAGGTCGGCACGCACTCAGTGGAGATATCGGAGTTTGTGCCCATCGACTCGATCGACCCGGTTTACTTCGACAAGACCTACTATCTGGCCCCCGACAAGGGGGCCGGCAAGCCCTATGCGCTGCTGACCGAGGCGCTCAAGGAGAGCGGCCGCTGCGCCGTCGGTCGCTGGGCGGTACGCGGCAAGGCCTATATCGTGCTGTTGCGGCCGGTCGGCGATGTGCTCACGATGCAGCAGCTGCATTTCGCGGCCGACGTGCGGCCCGCGAGCGAGATCGAAGTCCCCAAGCCGGAGGTCAGGGCCGGCGAGTTGAAGCTCGCTCGCCAGCTGATCGATCAGCAGACCGCCGAGCGCTTTGATCCAACTGCCTTCACCGACGACGTGCGTGAGCGTATCCGTGCAGCGATTGATCGCAAGGTCGAGGGCCAGGCGATCTCGGTGTCGGAAGCGCCCACGCAGAGCGGTGGCAAGGTGATCGACCTGATGGAGGCGCTGCGCGCGAGCCTGGAGAAGACTGCAGCTGCTCGCGGCCCGGCCGCGCGGCTCGGTCCGCGCAAGGAACCCAAGCGCGTCGAGGAGGCACGGACCGCCGACGAGGGCAAGCGCGCCGAGCCCGCTGCCAAGGGTGGGCGCAAGGCTGGCCGGCGCTGATGCCGCAGCTGGTGCCGCCGACGGCGGTGACGACGATAGAGCGCTGACGGCGGAGTACGCTGATGCAGTCCTATAGCGTGCGGGACGTCGAGCGGGTCCTGCAGCTGTCGCGCGCTACCATTCTCGGCCTGGTGCGCATCGGCTTCGTCAAGCCGACGCGCGGCCCACGGCGTGAATATCGCTTCTCCTTCCAGGATCTGATCGTGCTGCGCACCGCGCGCGCGCTGATCGAGGCGCGCGTACCGCGCCGGCGCATCCACCGATCGCTGCGTGATCTGCGGCGGCATCTGCCCGAATCCGCGCCGCTGTCGGGGCTGTGCATCCGCGCGGTCGGCGATCGCGTGGTGGTGCGGGATGGTGAGAGTCATTGGGACGCCGGCGACGGGCAATATCTGCTCGGTTTCGAGGTTGGCCTGGACCCGCAGGGGATGCTGCGCATCTCACCCGATTCGATCGTCGCGCATGCGACGCCGATGCGGCGCGGCTCCGAAGTCGCGGCCGGGGCGCGCGCGGCGGATGCAGCCCTCCCGGGGACGCAGGGATCGCGGCCGCCGGAGGAGGCCAAGGCCTGGTTCGAGCGCGGACTCGAGCTCGAGGTACCGGATCCCTCCGGGGCACTGGACGCCTATCAGCGCGCGTTGCTGCGCGAACCGGGCCACGCGGGGGCGTGGATCAACCGCGGGCGGCTGCTGCATGCGCTCGGTCGCACCGATGAGGCAGAGGAGGTTTATCGGCACGGGCTCGAACGCTGCGGTGGCGACGCCCTGCTGTGGTTCAATCTCGGCGTGTTGCTCGAGGATCTCGGCCGCGCGGGCGCTGCCCTCGAGGCCTACCAGAGCGCCATCGACGCCGATCCCTCCCTCGCCGATGGACACTACAACCTGGCGCGGTTGTATGAGCAGCTGGGCAAGCCGCAGCATGCGATCCGGCATCTGGGGCAGTACCGGCGGCTTACAACCAGCGAGGGGCGCTGTTGAGCGCGTGCGCGGCGCGACCGACGCGCCGGCTGCACGCGTGAAGCTGTCGATTTAGAATCGGCGCGCGTGCGGCTCTGGATCGGCACCTCCGGTTACAACTATCCCGAGTGGCGCGGGAGCTTCTATCCCGAGAAGCTGCCGGCCGCGCAGATGCTGCCGTACTACGCGACGCGCTTCGCCAGCGTCGAGATCAACAACAGCTTCTACCGCATGCCGAGCGCCCAGACACTCTTGGGCTGGAGCCAGGCGACACCCGAGCACTTCAAGCTGACGCTGAAGGCTTCGCGACGCATCACGCACGAGGCGCGGTTGCGCGATTGCACCGCTACGGTCGAACACCTGTTACAGCTCGCGGCGACGCTCGGTCCCAAGCGTGGCGCGCTGCTGTTCCAGCTGCCGCCGTATCTGAAGAAGGACCTTGGGCTGCTTGGCACCTTCATCGCCACATTACCGCACGACTGTCGTGCCGCGTTCGAATTCCGCCATGCTTCGTGGTTCGATGACGAACTGTATGCGTTGCTCGCGGCCCGCAACCTCGCTCTGTGCATTGCCGACAGCGACAAGCTGTCCACGCCGGTGCAGGTGACCGCGCGCTACGGCTACTTTCGTCTGCGCGATGAGGGCTACGCGCCCGCGGACATCGTGCGGTGGGGCGAGATCATCGCGACGCAGGCGGGTCACTGCGACGATGTGTTCGTCTACTTCAAGCACGAGGAGTCGGGCAAGGGTCCGGCGTTTGCGCAGTTGCTGCAGCAGGCGCTGAGTCCGGCGCAAGGCGCGCAGGGCGCGGGGACTTAACTTAATCCTTAACCGCCGCTGCCAGAGACGGCCTCAAGGGGCGGCATCGACCGTGACGTCGGTCGTCGCCGCTGCGGCGAGTCGCGCGCTGAGCTGCTGCCGCAGCGCTCGTCTGAGCCCGAGAGCGAAGCCGAGTTCCGCCGTCAGATAGATTGGCGCGATCAAAATGTGCTGCGCGTTATCGAGCAGGGCGGGACGATTGCCCTCGAGTCGATGGCCGAGCAGCTGCAACCCCCAGCCGAAGATCATAGCGCCGAGGATGCTCGCCAGCGCCGCGCGCAGACCGAGCCGCGCGGTCGCGTCGGCCGCGAGCGCCAGCAGCGCCAGGATCGCGCTGAGCGCCAGTCCGAGAGGCAGGTCGAGGTAGAGGTAGAAAGCGGCCAGCAGCGCCACGATCAACCAATCGAGGCCGAGCCGCACCCCCGGCATGGACAGGTGTCCCAGTGCCAGTGCGGTCAGCAACGCATAGCTGATGAGCGGAACACCGATCAGGTGCGTGCGGCGATTGCGCACGTCGCGGTGATAACTGCCATAGGAGGCCAACCGGGCCGCCAGCGTCTGCATGCTAACGAGGATCCCCGCGCGCGCTCATCGTCACCGCCGCGAGGATGCCATCGAGCGCTAACCCCTGCAACCGCGCTCGCGGCCCAGCGCGCCTCCGCAGCGCGTGACGAGCTGCCAGCGACGAGGTGCTAGCGCTTTGCGCCGCCCGGCGGGGACTCGTCGGTCGACCGCGCGTCGTCGGTTGTTCGACCTGGATACATCAGCCCCACGTCCACCGGATCGTCGCCCTTGGAGCGATCCTTGGCCTGTTCTTCGGCCAGGGCGAGCTCGCGTTCCTGCTTGGGTGAGTCCGGAGCCGCCGCTCGGGCCTGCTCCTCGACGTCGTTGTGCTCCAGAAACTCCTTCACTTCCTCGCGGTAGCGGCGCGCTGCCTCGTAGTCGCCTTCACCCTGTAGCTTGCCTGGTGCATCCCTGCCACCGGCCGCGGCGCGGCTGGGGCGGTCGCTGTCCTGGGTCGCTGTCGGTTTGTTGACCATGGTGAATATTCCAGAGCGAGTGGTTAGGTCCCCGCGCACTTAGCCATTGCCGCTGCGCGACGCGATAGTTCCGCCGCACCGGCTTCACGCGTAGGAGAACGCCGGCGCGGGCGAGCCCGTTGCGGACGGCCGAACACTCGGTGCTGGCAGCACCTGCAGCACGTGCGCCGCAGCACGATAGGCTGCGGGGCTCGAGGCTGCCGCGCTATTGGCGCGCAAACACCTGCACGTCGGTGCATCCGGGTCGTGTCGAGAGCCTGGTCGTCTGCGTCATCGTCTGGCCGTCGTCCGACACCTCGCGCACCAGGTCCTGGGTCTTGTTGTCGTTTCTGTCCCAATGCTGAAATTCGACACGATGCGGGTTGATCAGATGATAGGTGATCGCTTCCTTGGTCGCGAGGTTGCGGTTGGGACTGTATTCACCCACCGGGAACTTCCGGCCGTCGTAGGCATACACATAATGAATGTCCATCGGCTTGCCGCTCGCGCTGACGCCGGTCCAGTGCACGGAGATCAGTCCGTAGCCCTCGTCCACGATCGAGCGCAGGGACTGCTGCGGCGCCTGGCTCGGGTTGCAGAACTTGGACTTGTCGAGTTGCAGTGCCCAGTTGCCCTGAGTGAGATCCTTGGGATTCGGCGGTTCGACCGCCAGGCTGATGCGCGCGGCAAACACACCGGTGAGGGCAGCCACACAAGCAAAGCTGATGCGCGACTTGGAGCGAGCCGTGGACAACATGAGCGTATCCCCCGTGGAAGTATTTAATCAACACCCTGCATCGTAGAAATCTGAGCATGACACGCCATTCTGCGGCATCATGACGATTCACTACCCGACTCGGTGGCGCGCGCGCCGATGCAAACAGATTGCATCTCCACGGTCGAGCAACGAAGCAAGTTGACGCTATGAAGTCTAGCACACCCCCCCTGAAGCCGGAGGCTCGCATGCGCGAGCGAATCGTCGGAATGATCGCGGCCGTGTTGCTGCCGCTGCTGCTCGCCGCTCCCAGCCACGCCTCACAGCATCACGCGGTGAGTATTCCGACGACCGCCGATATCAATCTGCCCTACCCAGCGGATATCGATCTGGAACAGGAGACCGCAGGCTGGACCTACCGGCTGAACCAGAACCAGTCGCCGCTGTACCTATCAACGGCCGATCCACCGGGCCAATCCGCCTGCAACGGCCCCTGCGCCAAGCGCTGGATTCCGGTGATCGCGCCAGCGGATGCCAAGACGCTCGGGGATTGGACTCCCATCCTCAGGAAGGATGGGCGCCGGCAGTGGGCGTTCAAGGGTCATCCGGTGTACACCTATGCTCAGGATACCTCCGCTAAGCCGAGTGGAGTGGTGGGAAGCTTTCACGTGATGCCCCACTTCCATTAGGGAAGCTATTAGGGAAGCTCCACGCGCTGACAGACGTTGTTCTGGTGCGACGGCGCGCGTCCGCCGCCAATATTGTGGCATCCCGCCTGGCCACCATCGGGCAGAAGCCCCCGAAGTCGCCAGGCCGTGCCGCGGTCTTATAATGGCGACGCGTCGGGTCGGCGCGCAGACTTCCAAGCCGGCGCACCCCGAGCGCCGCGTCAAGGATCAGACGGAGGTGGACCATGTTTCGAGCGACGGCGGTGGCAGCGGCGACGATGGCTTGCGGGGCCTCCATGATTGCGGGCGCGATTCCGACCGCGGGCAACCTCGATTGGACGCAGGATCGACCGGGCCGCGCGCACCGCATCGATCTGGCGCATCTGCCCGCTCCGTATGCGACCTCCGCGGCATCGAATCCTCCGAAGGTCGTGCCAAGACCGCCGAACGCGCGACTCAAGGTTCCCGCGGGCTTCAGGGTCGAGGAGTTTGCGACCGGCCTGGAGGAGCCGCGCACGATGCGGCTGGCTCCCAACGGAGACATTTTTGTTGCGGAGACACGGGCGGGCCGCATCGTAGTGCTGCGATCCACCGGCGCCGGTACCAAGGCTACGGTGATCTCCACCTTTGCGGGTGATCTGCTCAACCCGTTCGGTATGCAGTTCTATCCGCACGACCGGCCGCAGTGGCTGTACGTCGCCGAGACCAATCGGGTCGTGCGCTACCCGTACCAGAGCGGCGAGGTGGTTGCCTCCGGTGCGCCGCAGACCGTCGTGTCCGAGCTGGCGCCCGATGCCGAGGGCGGACACATCACGCGCGACCTGGTGTTCACTCCCGACGAGCGGCGCATGTTTGTCTCGGTCGGCTCGGGCTCGAACGTCGCCGAACAGATGCCGAAGAAGACGGCGGCCGAGGTGCGGGCGTGGCAGGCGCAGCGTGCACTCGGCGCCGCCTGGTCCGAGGAAACCAACCGTGCCGACGTGCTGGTGTTTGATGTCGACGCCGGCGGCGGCGTGAGCGGCGCGGGCCGCGTATACGCGGCCGGGCTACGTAACTGCGCCGGGCTGACGATACAGCCCGCGACCGGCGATCTGTGGTGTACCGTGAACGAACGCGACCTGCTCGGTGACAATCTCGTGCCGGATTACTCGACGCGCGTGCGCGAGGGCGGGTTCTATGGGTGGCCGTGGTATTACATGGGCAGTCACGAGGATCCGCGCCTCAAGGGTGAGCGCCCCGACCTCGCCGGCAAGGTGCTCGAGCCCGACGTGCCGTATCAGTCACATTCGGCGCCGCTGAACCTGATCTTCTATACGGCGAGCTCCGGTAGCGCTGCTTTCCCGAGCGAGTACGTCGGTGATGGCTTTGCGGTGTTGCACGGCTCATGGAATCGCGCGGTGCGCACCGGCTACAAGGTGGTTCGTGTGCGCATGCACGACGGGGTTCCAACCGGCGAATACGACGATTTTCTGGTTGGGTTCATCGTCGATAACGACGATGTCTGGGGCCGCCCGGTCGGGGCGTTGGAGAACCGCGACGGCGCCTTGCTGATCAGCGAGGACGGCGGCAATGTCATCTACCGGATCTCCCATGCGCACTGAGCGCACCGGCGCCAGCACCGTGATCAGGTCGGATCAGCACCGGTGAATGGGTGAATAGCCGATGATCTGACGATATATCTCTCGCGTAGGGGGGCGCCATGAAGAGCAATGCAGACGCTGCGAGCAATGCTTCGAACGACTCGAACGGCAGTGCGGGCGACGCGCCGGGTCTGAGCCGCCGCAGCTTCATGACCGGCGCGGCCGTCGCTGCGACCACCGCCGCGGCGGTGGGGGCCGGGGGTACGGCCGTGGCCCGCCCCGAGGCCGCCGACACTCGGGGCATCATGGTGCCGGTGGAGTTTGCCGCAGCCCGCTCGGCCGAGCTGCCGAAGCTCGACTTTCCGCTCACCGGCGCCCAGGTGTTCGCCCGGGCCTGCAAGGAGGAAGGGGTGGCGGCGCTGTTCTGCTGTCCCGGAAATTATGAGGTGATCCACGCGATCGCGTCGACCGGGATCCCGTCCTTCGGTGGCCGCCACGAAGGGGCCATGGCGCATGCCGCCGACGCCTTCATCCGCAGCACCGGCGAGATCGCCGCCTGCTCGGGCACCGAGGGCCCAGGCTTCACCAACATGATCTGTGCCGTTGCTGCGGCTAACGCTGCCCGCACGCCGCTGCTGGTGCTCGCGAGCAATATGGCGATGTCGCAGGAGGACACCGAGGCGGGCATCCAGCTCGGATATCAGCAGCCGACGACCGAGGGGCTAAGGAAATACGGCAAACGTCTGATCAATCCCCGACGGGTGCACGAGTACGCGGGCTACGCGTTCCGCCAGCTCAAGGGTGGGGTACCAAAGCCGGTGCACCTCGATTTTCCCGCCGAGATCGCGTTCGCGAAATTCAGCAGTGCCGACGATCTGGAATACTTCTACGATAAGGGTAAGTATCGGACCGACACACGCCCGCATCCTTCACCGAAGGCGCTCGCGCAACTGATCGATCTGATCAAGGCGTCGGCCCGGCCGATGATCGTATCGAGCAACGGCGTGTTCTATTCCAAGGGTTGGGACGCGCTGCAGCGGGTGGCCGAGCGGGCGCAGATTCCCGTGGTCGAGTCGGGTGCGATGAAGGGGCAGATCTCCGATGCCAGCCCACTGTCGGCCAATGCCTCTCCCGGCGCGCTCGCGAGCGCCGATCTGGTGATTCTGGTCGGGCAACACTGCATGCCGACCTTGGGCGAGTTCGCTTTTGGTCCCGACGCGCGCTACGTGCGTATCGACCGGGTGCAGGAGGACATCGGACGCAATATTCCGATCGACCTGGGCGTCGTGAGTGACGAGCGCGCGGCGCTCGAGGCGCTCGCCGATCTGGTGCCGCAAATGTCGCACGACACCTGGCTGGCGGAGATCGCCGCAGCCCGGAAGAAGTTCGAAGCTCAGAGCCTGGACTACTACAAGCTCGGCATGAGCTATAGCGAAGCCGTGCATCCGGCCGTGATCGCGCACGAGCTCGGCGACTTTCTCTATCGGAGCAAGCTGCCGCGTGACCAGACTACCATCGTCTCCGGTGGCTACGGCATCGCGCGCTACACCCGGCGCGAGTTCCGCGGCTACCGTCCCGGACAGGTCGTGAACGGAGCCTATCAATACGGTGCGATTGGTCCGGACACGGGCTACGCGTTTGGTACTGCGGTTGCGGTACAGCTCGGCGTCGGCGCTCAGGCGGGCCACAAGGGACATCCGATCGTCGCTGTGACCGGCGACGGTGGCATCGGCTACACGGTGATGGAGATCGAGACGATGAGTAAGTACCGCATGCCGGTGGTTCTCATCGTCTATAACAATAATGCCTGGGGTACCTGGACGCAGGCAGCGCAGATGCCGTACGCGCTGCCGATGCATCTGTTTCAGGAGAACCTGCGCTACGACAAGGTTGCCGAAGCACTCGGAGGCCACGGCGAGTATGTGACCAAGCCGGGCGATTTTCGGCCCGCGCTCGATCGCGCCTATCAGATCGCGCTCCAGGATAGCCGGCCGGTGCTGATCAACTGTCAGGGCAGGAAGGAATTCTGGAACCGGCAAAAATATCCGCCCGGAGCGCTCGGCAAGATCGAGCCGGGAGTCATGTCCTACTATCACTGATGGCGGCTTCAGCCGGCAGCCAGATCGCGGCGACGTTGCAGGGCTATGCGGCCCGAGGGGTGTTCAGCGGCTTCAGCAGCCACGCGCGCGCCCGCGGACGCGAGGAGTTCGCGTTCACCTGGCTTACCCGCGCACCCATGCGGCTCAGCTACGACGCCCGATCGAGCAGGCTGCGCTTCATCGACCTATGGCCGCGGGTCGGCTGCTATCCGGGATTGGCCGCCGATCTGAAACGGGCCGTCCATGAGCACCAATCAGCCGCAGTGCCCGAGCATCGGCGCATCGACGGACGGCGGGTGCGGTTGGCGTCGGCACTGCGGGATGGCAGCTTCTCGCTGGTGCTGACGGTACGCGGCGCGCATCAGGCGTACGCCGTACAGCGTGGCTTGAATCTGGTGAACCAACTGTTCCTGTTACTGCAAGCGAATTATCCGGAGTACCTGATCGAATGCTTCGGCTTCTCAGCGGAGTGATCGCCCTGGCACTGCTTGCGAGCGCCGTGCCGTCAGCCGCGCAGTCGGGCGGGAGCGATGCCCAGAGCAGCTCGCCGGCGACGGCGCCGCGTCGCGGTGGCAACCCCGCGGCGGCCAGAATCAGCAGCCCGGTCGCGGCCACACCCGAGTCGGTCGCGAGCGGTCGGCGCACCTATCGGCGCCTGTGCGCGCTTTGTCATGGTGCGGAGGGCAAGGGCGACGGCGGCGGTGCGGGGGGAGGCGGCGTACCCGCAGACCTGACGGCCGGGAAGTGGACCTATGGCGGCTCGGACGGTGAGATCTTCGCGGTCATTCACGACGGCACGTCCGCGGACATGCAGGGCTACTCAGATCAGCTATCCGACACCGATATCTGGAATCTGGTGAACTACATCCGCACCCTCAGCGCCCACAGCGCCCATTGACGCGGCTGGATCCGCGCTATTCGGGCTGCTTATCAAACACGCGGATCGAGCGAACGATGCCCTTGGGATCGATCAGCACCGAAGTGTATTCCTTGCCATCCGCGGACAAGATGCGAACGTAATGACCGGTCACCTTGCTGACCTCCTTGCCGTCCGCTCCCGTCTCGTGAACGATGTTGGTCAGCTCCTCGACGCGCGGAAACATCTGTTTGATTGATACGTAGTTGACCTTGCCGGTCACCAGGTTCTTGTTCGGGTATTCCTGGCCGTCAAGCTTGGCGGTGTACTCGGTGTTGAACTTGCGCACACCACCCGGGGCCTTCGCGTCCTTATCGACCTCATCGACGATGTAGTGCTCCTCATCGCCCTTGATCTCATAGGTCAGCACTTCAGTGTCCGCCTGCGGTCCCTGAGACTTCTCTTTGTTCAAGACCCACTTGCCGTTCATCCCCGGGTTGGCGGCATAGGTGGTGGTGGCCAGCGCTGCCAATACCCACACGCTGGGGATGACCATGGTCGCTTTCATAGGTTCACCTGTATTTGTTCCGAGGCTGCTGGAATCGGAGCCGATATTAGCATTACCAGAGCGAGATGCGCTTTTCCGGGGGCAGGTACATCTTGTCGCCGGGCTTGACGTCGAAGGCGGCATAGAAGGCGGCTTGATTCATCTCGGGCAGCGTGCCGCGGATCGGATCCGGTGAGTGGGGATCGGACTTGATACGCATGATCGCATCGTTCTCGCGTGTCTTGGCGCGCCACACCTGCGCCCAACCGATGTAGAAGCGTTGATCGCCGGTGAGGCCATCAATGATCGGCGCTTGTCGCCCTGCGAGCGACAGCCGGTAGGCCTTATACGCGATCGCGAGGCCGGAGTTGTCGGCGATGTTCTCGCCGAGCGTAAGCCGGCCGTTCACGGGGTAGCCCGGCACCGGTGCGTAAGCCGAATACTGCTGGACCAGGGCCTGCGTGCGTGCGCGAAACTGCTGCAGATCCTGCGGCGTGAACCAACCTGGCTCGTCGAGGAGATTGCCGTCGGCGTCGTACTGGCTGCCATGATCGTCGAACGCGTGGCTGATCTCATGACCGATCACCGCGCCGATACCTCCGTAGTTCACGGCATCGTCAGCCTGCGGATCGAAGAACGGCGGCTGCAGGATGGCGGCCGGGAACACGATTTCGTTGCGCTCGGGGTTGTAGTAGGCATTCACGGTCTGCGGGGTCATGTCCCACTCGGTGCGATCGATCGGCTGGCCGAGCTTGTTGATCTCGCGATCGGATTCGAACTCGTTGGCCCGCAGGACGTTGCCGACCAGATCGTCCGGCTGCACTCGCAACGCGCCGTAGTCGCGCCATTTCACCGGGTAGCCGATCTTGATGCCGAGCTTGGAGAGCTTCTCCAGCGCTTTCTGGCGCGTCGGCTCGCTCATCCAGTTGAGCTCCGCCAGATCGGCGCGATACGCCCCGATGAGGTTGTGGACCAGTTGGTCCATGCGCGCCTTCGACTCCGCTGGAAAGTACTGCGCCACGTACAGCTTGCCGAGTCCCTCGCCCATCGCATCCTCGACGACGCCGATTCCGCGCTGCCAGCGTGGCTGATTCTGCTCGACACCGCGCAGCACCGTGCCGTGAAAGGCAAAGTGCGCATCTACAAAGCGCGTGCTGAGGTAGGGCGCGTAGTCGTCGAGCAGATGCCAGCGAAAGTAGGCCTTCCAGACCCGCAGCGACGTGTGCCGCAGGATCTTGTTGAAGGCGGTGATGTAGCTGGGCTGACTGACGATCAGATAGTCGGTCTTTCCCGTCACGCCGCACGCGCCCAGGTACGCACTCCAATCGTAGCCCGGAGCCAGCCTGGCGAGCTGGTCGAGCGGGAACTTGTTGTAGGTCCTGATCGGATCGCGGTTTTCGACCTTGCTCCACTGCATGCGGGCGAGCTTGGTCTCGAGCGCGAAGATCGCTTTGGCGTCATGCCGCGCCGAGCGGTCGCCGGCCATCGTGAGCATGTTCTCTACATAGCTGAGATACTGCTTGCGCATCTGCGTGAGCTTGGCGTCGCGCTCGAGGTAGTAATCCTGGTCGGGCATGCCGAGACCACTTTGATCCAAATCGAACACGTAGCGGGTCGAGTCGCGTGCATCCTGGTGTATCTCGGGCGTAAAGGGCGCCGATACCCCGATGAGGTTGAAGTGCGCGATCAACGCTGGAATCTCCGCTTTGCTCTTGAGCGCATCGACACGCGCGAGCTCCGGCGCGAGCGGCGTGAGATCGAGTCGCTCGAGAGTGGCTTCATCCATGAAGCTACGGTAGAGGTCGGCGATCTTCTGCTGCTCCGGATCGTTCGGGTGCCCCGGCTGCTGCAGTTCCTCGATCAGGGTGCGCAGCTGTGCCAGAGCCTCGTCCCTTAATTTGTCGAAGGCGCCGTACCGTCCTTTATCGCCCGGAATCTCGGCATGTGCCAGCCACTTGCCGTTCACGTAGCGGTACAGGTCATCCTGCGGACGCACGCTGACGTCCATGTAGCTGAGGTCGATACCCGAGCGCGGCGGAGCGTCGGCTACCGGGGGCTGCGCCCGGGCGAGGTGGGACGTGGACAGAAGGCAGGCAGCGGCGATACCGCAAAGGAATCGGTGCATGACGCTCATCTCTGAACTACTGGCTCGCGCCAGCGGACCCGCGGAGGAGCAAATTCTACCAGTGCCGGACGCCTCCTACCTGCGCGCGCGGCCGGCGAACGCTATGCCATGATAGCGGCGAGCGTCTCGGACGGTGCCTTATGTGGTATCTGATCGCCGCCCTGCCGGTGCTGATCTGGTCGTATCTGCTGTTGCTGCGCGGGGCCTTTTGGCTCGCACCGGTGCGCGCGGCCCGCGCCACGGATACGCGCAGCCCCAGCAACGGTACCGCGCAGGTGACTGCCGACGCGCGCGCAAGCGCGGTCAAGGTCGTGGCGATCATGCCCGCGCGCAATGAGGCGGCGCTGATCGGCGGCGCGGTGCGATCGCTGCTGCAGCAGCGCTTCCCGGGCTCGCTGCAGCTGCTGGTCGTCGATGACGCGAGCACTGATGCCACGGCTACGGCCGCGGCCGCGGCGGCGGCGGCGCTCGGAGCAGCCGCGCGGCTCACGGTGATCGCCGGCGCTCCGTTGCCGCCGGGGTGGACCGGCAAGCTCTGGGCGATGGAACAGGGTATAGCCGCGGCCACGCTGCTGACGCCGGATTATGTGCTGTTCACCGATGCCGACGTACACCACGACATCGACCACCTCGCGACGCTGGTGCGCGAAGCCGAGGAAGGCGGACGCGATCTGGTTTCCCGCATGGTGGCCCTGTCGATGGTCGGTCGGGCGGAGAGATGGCTGATGCCGGCGTTCGTATTTTATTTCTTCATGCTATATCCGCCGGCTTGGGTAGCCTCGGCACGCTTTAACACTGCCGCTGCCGCGGGCGGCTGCATGCTCGTGCGTCCGACGGCGCTGCTACGCATCGGCGGGCTGGCCAGCATCCGCGCCAACATCATCGATGACTGCGCGCTGGCCCGGGCGGTGAAGCGCAGCGGCGGCCGCATATCGCTCGCGCTCACGCAACAGGCGTGCAGCGTGCGTCGCTACCCGACGTGGCACGAGATCGGCCGTATGGTGTCGCGCACGGCGTTTCAGCAACTACGCCATTCCTACGCGTTGTTGGCGCTGACCCTCGTGGGACTCGCCCTGACCTACATGCTGCCAGCGCTGCTGCTGCTGGCGCCGCGCCCAGCCGCGGCTGCACTCGGGGCGCTGGCGTGGGCGCTGATGAGCACGGCCTACCTGCCGCTGCTGCGTTACTACCGACGCAGCGCGCTGTGGAGCCTGTCGATGCCGCTCATCAGCCTGTTTTATGCCGCTGCCACCGTGCATTCGGTCTGGCAGTACCGGCGTGGCAGGGGAGGGGCCTGGAAGGGGCGCATCCAGGATGTGCGCGCCGGCGGCGTTGGCTAAGCCGCGCCGCCGCCGCGGGGAGGCGCCTGCCGCCATCGCCGCGTGCGTCCGGCGTGCGCGCTGCCGTCAGTGCCCGGTCACATCGCCGCGGCGGGTCACCTCGAACAGAAACCAGGCGCGACGCTCGCTCTCATCGATCCAGACTTCGATGAGGCTTGCGGTCGCGACGTCGTTGGACTCATCGCACAGTGTGTGCAGCGCCCGCAGCCGGGTGGTCAGCGTCTTATTGTCTTCCCATAGCTCGGCGATCATGTCGAGCGGATCGACGTAGTCAGCCTCGTTGTCCAGCACGCGCTGCAGACGCGCGATGTGACCGATGGATCGGATGGTCGTTCCGCCAATCTTGCGGACCCGCTCGGCGATCGGATCGGTCATGGCAAAGATCTGATCCGCCTGCTCGTCGAGCAGCAGATGATAGTCGCGAAAATGCGGCCCACTCACGTGCCAGTGGAAGTTCTTGGTCTTCAGGTACAAGGCAAACACATCCGCCAGCGTCGCGTTCAGCGCAGCGCTGATGTCCTTGACTGCGCTGGTCGCCAGATCGCTCGGCGTCAGCAGCGGACCCTGCTGCCGGCGTTTGAGGTCGCGTCGAGCATTTTGGTTGGGTTCCTTCATGGGACGTTCCTCCGGTGTGGGTGGGGTACGGTAACGGGACACATTTTAGCTGACGCGGGAAGCGCGGCCGTCCGCGCTGAAGCAGAGCATGCCCGAGTGAGTATGCCACCGGCGCGCGCCGCACGCGCGCCCGCCACAGCGATGAGCCCTCGGCCGATCGCGACTATCGCTGCCGGCAAAACGACCTCCAGACGCCCGGCGGGCAGCGCGCATTGCGGGTCGCTCGGGCCCGAAACAGCGCTCCAAGTCACAGTTCGACCCCTCCGGGCCGCCTTTGTACAGGTTTGCTCCCTTCATCACGGCTGGAGCGTCGGTGGCCCCTACAATCCATTGAATTTCGGACTTTTCCGGGTCAGATGGAACGCATGCAAGGATTCCCGCAGCCGTGACCAGCCCACCTCCTCCGCTCGTGAACCTGGGAGCTCCCGACGGGCTGGCAGCCATTTACGCTCAGCGCATCATTGCCGCGCTACCGCTCAAGTGGGCGCGGCGCATCTCGATGCACGACAGTCGCGGCACCGTGTGCTGGCAGTCCCCGGGCGTGTGGGGCCCGCCGGAGCTCGGTGCCGTGCGACTCGCGCTCGAGCGCTTTGTTGGTCAATCGGCGCCCGCACGCGCCGATTGTGAGCTGCTCGAACAGCGCACCGCCGTGCTGATCCGGGCCTCGGACGTCGGCAATGTGTTTCGCGGCTTCGTGATGCTGGTGGTGGACAATCAGCGGCTGCGAGGCAAGGGCAAGTCGGTGCACGACCTGCCGGTGCCGGTGCTGCGTGCCGCGCACGAGTGGGCGGTGCGGCTCGGATCGGCACCGACGATCTATCCCGAGGGGCAATCGCCCGAGCTGTCGGCCGTGCAGGCGGAGCGGCTGATCGCCTTTGGCCCGCGGGCCGACGAACCCCAGGTGGATGAAGTGTTCGCGCGTCTGCGCGCCTTCCCCTTGGCGCTCGTGGCGCAGCCGCTGTTGCCGCTGCAGTCCGGTTTGCGCATCCGCCGTTACGAGGTGTTTCTGCGTGAGGCGACACCGACGCCGGCACAGGCCGCTCCGGTCAGCCTGTTACGCGACGCCGACGGCATGGGCCTCGGCACCGTCATCGATCGGCGTGTCGCGGGTGCGCTGATCGTCTGGCTATCGGGGCGCAGCTCGGTGTTCGCCGATGAGCCGGCACAGTTCTCCGTCAACCTCGCCGCCAGCTCAGTCGCCGACCCCAATTTCATCCGCTTCATCGAGCTGTGTATTGCCAAGGCGGGCGTCTCGGCGGCGCTGCTCGCGTTCGAAATCGACCAGTCGTTATGGCGCAGCGACCGGCGCTGCATCGAGCAGCTCGGTGAGCGCATCGAGACGATGGGCGCCGGTCTGGTGATCGACAACAGCTCGCTCGACGACCAAACCGTCGAGCTGCTGAGCCTGCCCGGCGTGCGTCTGGCAAAGATCGGACGGCAACACACCTGCGATCTGGCGACGAGCCGGACGGCGCGCGTGCGCGTCGCCGGCATCGCCCAGATGGCACGGGTCGCGGGCGTGCACACGGTCGCCAAGCAGGTGGAGCGGCCGGAGGAGCAGGAACTGCTGCGCGCGCTCGGCGTCGATTTTCTCCAGGGGCGCGCTGTGGCAGCACCGGCGCCGCTCGACGCGGTGGATCACTGGCGCGAGCAGCGACTGATCGTCGATCCCGACGCGGGAGCAGAGGACCAATCCGAGCCGGTGAAGACTCGCGCGCCGAGCCCTTCGCCCACCAGCTGAAATCGAGCGACCTGCTGCGCGGATGAGCTAACTGGTCGCGGCCGCACGGCGCGCGGCAATACACGAGATGAAGGCCGCATAACTCCAGGCGAGATCCTTGGCCGAGGTTTGCGCGCCGGTAGACCTGTCAAACTGCTCGGATAACTCCCCATTCGACGGTGTAAAGGCGCGCACGGTCTGCAGAAATGCGTTACCACGCGCGCGCAATGCGTGCGCCTCGGCCGCACCGATCGAGGCGCGGAAGCAGAATTCTGCGGCCGCCAGAGTCGAGAAGTAGTAGGCACCGCCGGAGTAATAGCGATCGTCGGCGTAGCGTCCGAGTGCTGGGCCGCGCTCGGGTGGTCGGTGCTGATTGATCGGGTACTCGGCCTCGAACAGCCCTTCCAGACGCGCGAGCGTCGCCTGCACGCGCGGATCGTGCACCGAGTGGGTCGGACCCGCGTCGGCTGCATGCAGGGTCGCCAGGATGACCGCGATGTCGAGCTCCTTGGCCGAGCGCGCGCCGCCCTCGAGTACCCGCGAGCGGTAATAGCCCTGGTCGGCGACCCAGTACTGATCCAGCGTGCGCAGGATCTGCTGCGCGTCGCTGCGACAAGCGCGTGCTTCGCCATCGTCACCGCGCGCGTCGAGCCAGGCGGCACCTTGATCCAGTGCCGCGGCCGTCACACGCAGCGTGTAGTAGTGCAGCCCGCTCTCCTCTTCCCAGATGTCGAAGCACGGCTCACGCCAATGGCGGCGGGCAAATCCGAGATCACTGCGCAGCAGCCGGACCAGGTCGCCCTCGAGGGCGTCGTCGGCCGCACTCGGCGCGCGTGCCAGTAGCGGTCGCCAGCGCAAGAGCGTGAGCGCACGCAGCGCCGCACCATCGTACTGTGGACGCGCCCACTTGGAGATGTCGAGCGTGGCGTCGGGATTTACGCGGGTGTCGCCGACTACGCTCGTCCCGTGGGCTCCCGCGAGCTCGGCGTCGGTGCGCAGATGGCGGACGAAGTCCTCGGCGACCTGGCCGCGCCATCCTCTCGAGCTTACCAGCGCGCGACCGTCGAGCTCCTCGAGCGAGCGGCTGAAGCGCACGAAGTCGCCCAAGTGCTGCCGCCCCTCGCTACCCACGGTGCCGTCCTCGCACAGCAGGCGCAAGGCGTCGAGCACGATGGCCGAGTCCCGAAACCAATGAAAGAAGTAATCCGGATCGGGGTCGTATGCGGCCAGCACCGGCGAGGCGACGATCGAGCCGCGCTGCGGGCGAATGATCTGGCCGAATCCGGGTCGCGTCTTGACCAGCTCAACCGCGGAGACACTGCGTAACATGCCCGCGACCGAGGCGCGATACTGCCGCTCAATCCAGTGCTCCAGGGCGTCCATCCGTCGGGCTCGATGTCTAATCGGGCTGGGTGCTGACGAAACCGAGCCGACGCAGGCCGCTTTGAATCTCCGGGATGCCCATGAACAGCCTCCATAGCAAGCCGCTGCGATGGTTCTCAATCATGACGATGATCGGCCCCTGATCGATCGCCAGAAACGTATCGGCCACCCAGCCGCGCGACTCGCAGAACGCGTCGACGAAGCCATAGTCGGCCCAGATCCTATCGCCATGAGCTGCGAGGAAATGTCGCAGCGCAGCCATCGCCTCCTGCGGGGCGTAGGGAAAGCTCGAGAGCGCGGCGGTTGGCGAGATGGTGCCGTCGTCGGTGTCGGGAGCGTGTCGCCTGTAGCCGGCAGGGCCGTCGCTCGAGGTCAGGCCCCAGCAGGTCGGCCCGTAACCCCGGTAGCCGTTCGGGTTGGCGACGCAGTGGGCGTGATTGATGCGCACGTGCCGCACATTCTGTTGCCAATAATCCGCATAGCGGTCACGCAGACCGCGCGGATCGAGTCCACAGAACGAGTAGTGCGTGAAGAACAGCGGTCCGCCAAAAGCGGGACCGAGCGGCAGCTCGAGGTCGTAATAGGCGCGGCCGTTGAGGAAGTCGGGTCCGGTGGCAAAGCCGCTGTGATAGACCTGCGGATCGATGCCGTGACGGGGCGCGGCGGTCGCGAGTACGTACGTGATCAGGCACTCGTTCCAGCCGTGGATCTCGTGATCCATCGCCCAGCCGTTGTTCGGACTCCAATGCCAGTAAAGCACGCCGCGCCCGTCGCGCGTATACCAGCTCCATTCCACGTTCTCCCACAGCGTCGTGATCTGCGCGCGCACTGCGCGTTCGGCCGCCGTGTCGCCAACGAAATACTCCCGAGCGCATAGCAGACCCATGCAGAGAAAGGAGGTCTCTACCAGATCGCCGCCATCGTCGTTGCGCATGAAGGGAATCGTCGCGCCGCTGCGACCGTTGAGAAAATGTGGAAACACCCCGTGGTAGGCCGGCGCGTGCGTCAGCAGCCCGAGCATGCTCTGCAGCCGCTCGAGCGCCGCCGTGCGGCTCACCCAGCCGCGCTCGACCGCGACGATGAGTGCCATGATCCCGAAGCCCGAGCCGCCGATCGCGGCCTTATCCTCATCGAGGTCCTGGGCACGCGAGCGCCGGTCGAGGGCGAGTCCGCTGTGCGGATGGGCGCCTTCCCAGAAGAAGCGGAAGGTCTGCCGCTGTAGTGCTTCGAGCAGCGGCTCGTCGGCCAGATCGAGCAGAGTGCGCGGATCAATCATCAGTTCCGTACCTCACGCGGCCACTGCCGTAGCGCGCGTCAAGCGACGGCTCGCCGGGTCGGCGATCAGGTGGAGCACGCGCGCAGCCAGTGCCCGACGGTTGCGTGATCCGCCGATGTGGATGATCGCTGCATCCTTGAGCTCACTGCCGAGCACGTCGAGGACGCGCTCGCGCGTCTCGTCGCCCACGGTGTCGAGCAACTCATCGATGACGACCCAGGGCGGGGTGTGCAGCAGCGCGCGCGCAAAGGCGAGCTTGCTCTGCTCCTCGTCGTTGAGGTCTTGATCCCAGCGGCTGGTTTCATCGAGCCGTGGAATGAGGCGTTGCAAGTCGAAGCGCGTCAGCGCGCGCTTGCAGTCCGCATCGCTGAAGCGCTCGGTCTTGACTGGATAGGCCAGCAGCTCCCGCAGCGTGCCCGGGGGGAGGTAGGCGCGATGAGGGATATAGAGAATCTCCTCGGCGCGCGGATGCACGATACGACCCGATCCCCAGGGCCACAGTCCCGCCAGCGTGCGGAACAGCAGCGTTTTGCCTGCTCCCGCCTCGCCCGTGATGAGCACGCGCTGCGCGGGTTTGATCTCCACGTGCCGCTCCTTGAGCTTGATACAGCCGGCGGGGGAGGCGATCTCGATCTCCTCGAGCAGCAGGCGTTTGGGCTCGCCTTCCTCCAACGCGATCTTGCTTTCGACCTGATGCAGCTCTTCGGTCTCCATGACCGCGCGGCGGAAATTAGCCACCCGCAGCAGCGTCGCGCGCCAATCGGCAATCGTGCTGAAGTTGTCGACGAACCAACGCAGTGACGATTGCACCTGGTTGAAGGCGCCGGCCGCCATCATGAGTCCACCAAAGGAAAGGTTGCCGGCGAAGTAGAGCGGAGCAGCAGCGAGGATGGGCGCAACGATCGTGAACCAACCATAGCCCGCGGTAACCCAGGTGAGATTGGTGAGTCCGGTAACCAGGCGGCGCATCGCAGCCAGGACCGCGGTGAGGTCGCGCTCGATGCGCCGCTCCTCATCCTGCTCGCCTTCGGCCAAGGCAATGGCATCGATATGCTCGTTGACGCGCACCAGCGAGAAGCGCAGATCCGCCTCGCGCGCATAGCGTGTGGCGTTGCGGCTCACGAGGCCACGGCCGACCCAGTAGCTCAGCAACGAAGCCGAGCCGGCGTAGACGAACGCAGCCCAGACCATATAGCCGGGGATGACCAGGCGAAGTCCACCAAGCGGCAGTGCGAAGTTGCTCGATAGCGCCCAGAGCACGTGGACGAAGGCGAACAACAGAATCGACGCTTGCAGCAGACCGATGCCGAGCGTGGATGAGAGCTCGGTCAGATGGCGGGCATCCTCGTGCATACGCTGGTCGGGATTGACGCCGATCGGTCCGGCGTGAGCCAGCCGGAAGGCGCGCTGCGGTCGCAGCCAATTCCGTACCAGGTCGTGCACCAGACCCTGGCGCAGCTTCAAGGTGAGCATTTGCGCCAGCCATTGCTGCGCCACGTTGAGAACCAGCAGTGACGCCGCGATGACGCCAAATACGCCCAGTTGCTCCAGAAACCGATCGAGCTGGTGCTCCGACAGGGCGTTATAGAACGGCCGGTTCCAGCTGTTGAGGCGGATCTGGCCATAGGCCGTCGCCACGATGACCAGGACGAGTCCGGCCCCCAGCAGCGCCAGCGTGCGGCGCACCGGGGATTGCAGCAGCGCGCGGGTCATCATGCCGAGCTGCGTTATCAGTCCGGGATCGGAGCTGGTGTCTATCGTGGCCTCAGGGGTCACGGATTTTTGTGGCTGATCTGTCATCATGCGTGCCCTTTTTGCTGCAGCATCCGGGTCCGATTCACCATCCTCGTCGGGAGCATACCGGCATGAGCCGTATCGACGCACTGCTTGGCGCTATGACGCTTACCGAGAAGCTCGGTCAGCTCACCATGACGGCGGCGGGGTCTGCGGTAACGGGACCGTTCATCGCCGGGGATTCCACCGATGCGATCCGAGCCGGCAGCATCGGCAATCTGCTCAATCTCATGGGCGCAGAGCCGGTGCGCGAGCTACAGCGCATCGCCGTGGAGGAGTCACGGCTCGGGATCCCACTGCTGATTGCGCTCGACGTCATCCATGGCTACCGCACGCTGTTTCCGGTGCCCCTCGCCGAGACGGCACTGTTTGATCCAGAGGTCTGGGAGCGCACGGCGCGCGAGGCGGCCCGCGAGGCCAGTGCCGAGGGCATCGCGATGACCTTCGCACCCATGCTCGACGTGGCGCGTGATCCCCGCTGGGGGCGCGGGGTCGAGGGCTTCGGCGAAGACCCCTGGGTGGGCGGCTGCCTCGCGCGCGCCAAGGTACGCGGCTATCAGGGATCGGATCTGTCGGCGGCTGACGCGCTCGCTGCGGTCGCCAAGCACTACGGTGCCTACGGGGCAGTAACCGCCGGCCGGGAATATGCCGCGGTCGATGTCTCCGAGCGGGCGCTGCGGGAGGTGCATTTGCCCCCGTTCGAAGCTGCCGTCACGGCGGGCGTCAGCAGCGTCATGCCGGCCTTTACCGATCTTGCCGGTATTCCCATGACCGCACACGCCGGGCTGCTGCGTGAGTGGCTGCGCGGACGGCTCGGCTTCGACGGCGTGATCGTGAGCGACTACAACGCCATCGGCGAGCTGATCGCGCACGGGGTCGCGTCCGATCGGGCACAGGCTGCGGCGCTGGCGCTCAGGGCCGGAGTGGATATCGACATGATGGCGGATGCCTACCGCTACGGTTTGCCGGAAGCGCTGCAGCGGGGCTTGGTCAGCGCAGCGCTGATCGATGAGGCGGTGCGGCGGGTATTGCGGTTGAAGGAACGGTTGGGGCTGTTCGAAGACCCCTACCGGCGTGGCACGAGCCCAGAGAGCTCGACGGCCATGGCCGAGCGCCGGCGCTTCGCCCGCGCCGTCGGGGCACGTGCGATCGTGATGCTCAAGAACGCGGGCGACGCGCTGCCGCTCGCTGACTCGCTGCGGCGGCTGCTCGTCGTCGGACCGCTCGCGGATGCAGCGGCAGAGATGCGCGGACCCTGGCATGCCGCGGCCTCGGCCGACGGTTGCGTGAGCGTGCTGGCGGGTCTGCGGGCCGCGCTGCCGCAGATGCGCATCGAGCACGCGCTCGGTGTCGATATCGATGTTGAGGATACCAGCGCTATCGCCACGGCGCTGCGGCGCTGCCGGCAAAGCGATGCCGTGGTGCTGTGTCTGGGGGAGGCGAGCCTTATGTCCGGTGAGGCTGCGAGCCGCGCCTCGCTCGATCTGCCCGGACGCCAACGCACGCTGACCGAATCGATCTGCAAGCATGCGCGCAGTTGCGGCAAGCCCGTGATCGCCGTGTTGTTCTCGGGCCGGCCGCTGGCTGTGCCTTGGCTCATCGAGCAGGCGGATGCGGTGCTGGCCGCCTGGTTTCTCGGCGCCGAGGCGGGTCATGCGATCGCGGATGTGATCACGGGAAAGGTATCGCCGAGCGGACGCACCCCCGTGAGCTGGCCGCGCGCAGTCGGACAGGTACCGATCTTCTTCGGTCAGCGTCCGAGCGGCCGACCAGCTGATCCGGCCAATCGTTACAGCAGCAGATATCTGGATGTCGCCAATGATCCGCTGTTTGCGTTCGGCCACGGCCTGAGTTACGGCCGCTTCAAGCTATCGAGCCTGCGCGTTACACCCGAGAGCTTAGGTGCGGACGAAACACTCGCGATCCAGGTCGACGTGCTCAATGAGGGGAGGCGTGCCGCGCAGGAAACGGTCTTTCTGTTCACCCACCGCCCGCTCGCGAGCGTCACGCGACCGCTGCTCGAGTTGAAGGGCTTCGCCAAGATCGAGCTGCGCCCCGGGGAATCTGCCACCGTCACGCTACAGCTGCCGGCGACGGAGCTGCGCTATCTCGGACCCGATCTGCAGCCGGTGCTCGAGGCCGGGGCGGTCGAGATTCTGGTCGGTCCGTGCGCCGATCGAGCGCAGCTGCTGCAGAAAACCGTCCAAGTGCGGGCGAGCGGAGCCTCGCGGCTGCCGCCTCCCAGCTGATTCGATAGAGGCTCGGAATCGAGCTCAAATCGACACCTGAATCAAAGACTTATTTGCAGCGCTCTGCCTCATCGATCAGATGCTGCGTTGCTTGATCCCCCAGAGCGTCTGGATTAT
>JASHTF010000183.1 GCA_030040715.1 Gammaproteobacteria bacterium
GCTCCCGGCGTTCGAGGCGGCGCGCGATTGCGGTGATGCGCCGGTGATGGGGCTGTAGCGGGATCGCCACAGCGACGCACCGATCTGCGCGGTTTGGCGAAAGAGATCCCCGCGCTTTCCTCACGATCGACGGAAGCCAAGTCGCCACCGCGCGCGTTAGTGTCCCTCCATTCGAGGGAGGGAAGGCTATGCATTCACTCGATACCCGCGGTCGCCGTCACCCGGTCACGGTGCGCGGCGGGTTAGCATGGCTTCTGGCCGCTCCGATGGCGCTGGCGTTATGGACGTTGTCGACCGAATTCGCGCTGGCTGGCGACACCGGAAACGAGGTGGCGGTCGATAGCACGGCAGTTAATGGCGCCGACGCGGACGCGAGCAACGCCGAGGCGGCAGCAGCACCGAACACGACCGCAACGCAGGCCTCGAGCACCGGCAGCGTGCAGGGCGGTGCGGGACTGGCGGAGGTCGTGGTGACTGCGACACGTCGCGAGGAGGCCCTCAGCCAGGTCCCCGAAAGCGTCAGCGCACTGACCGAGGGGAGCATCGATACCCTGGGCATCAAGGATTTCGACTCGGTGGCACGCTTCGTGCCGGGCGTTGCGATCGATAGCTCCACGAACACCATCGCGATTCGCGGCATCTCCGCCTCAGGCGGCGACGCGACTACCGGCGTCTACATCGACGACACCCCTATCCAGATGCGCGACCTCGGGTTCGACCCTGACCAGGTACTGCCGAAGACCTTCGATCTCCAGCGCGTTGAGGTGCTGCGCGGTCCTCAAGGCACGCTGTTCGGCTCAGGCTCCGAGGGCGGTACCGTGCGCTACATCCTCACCCAGCCCAGCGACACGGTCGAGAGCACTTACGCCCGCTCGGAGATTTCCTATACCGAAGGTGGCGCGAACAACTACGAGCTGGGGATCGCGCACGGTGGCCCGATCATTGACGGCGAGCTCGGGTTTCGCTTCAGCGCCTGGTTCCGCCAGGATGGCGGGTGGATCGATAACTACAATCCTTACTACGGCACGGTGGACGACCCGAACACGAATCGCCAGGGCACGCTGTTGCTGCGCGCCGCGCTGCTGTGGCAGCCGGATTCGAACCTCACGATCACGCCGAGCGTGATGTTCCAGAATCGCAAGCTTCACGATCGAGCGACGTACTGGTCGGTCTACTCCGATCCTGCCAACAACCAGTACGGCTCCGGCAACATCACGCCGCAGATCCAGCCCGACTATTACTACCTGCCGATGGTGAAGATCCAGGACGACATGGGGAACGTGCAGCTCATCTCGAATAGCTCTTACTTTAATCGCAAGGACCTGGCCGGCTACGACGGGACGCAATATACCTTCAGCTACTGGCAGGAGCTCCTGACTCCGGCGAGCCCCTACTACCCGCTGCTCAACAACACCGGCATCCACGTTCCAAGCGCTATCAAGGGCTATGAGCAGCCGGCCACCATCACGAACTGGCAGGAGAACTGGACCGAGGAGGTGCGCCTGCAGTCGAACAACCCCACCAGCCCCTGGACCTGGACGGCAGGCGTGTACTGGGAGACCGACCACAACTTCAGCAGCGAAGAGCTACACCCTGCTTCGTTGGCGGAGGAGAACTATGTCGATGAGTACCTGTTCGGTCTCGACGAATTGCAGCTCTATGGCGCGCCGCTGCTGCCGAACGGCGACTCTTACTTCCTGCACGACTGGGGACACGACGAGCAGATCGCCGCATTCGGCGAGGTCTCGTATACCCTGGGGGCGTTCAAGCTGATCGCGGGCGGGCGCTTCTCGGATATCTGGTTTAACTATAGCTCCATCACGGAGGAGGCCTTCGCCCCGCCGTACTTCGGCAACACCGGCCGAGAGAGCTCGACACCGTTCACTCCCAAGGTGAGCGTGGAGTACCACCCCGACCAGAACAACATGCTGTACGCGACCTACTCGACGGGCTTTCGTTCCGGCGGCACCAATGCGCCGATCCCAGCGGTCGCAGGTTGCCTGCCTTCAGAAACGCAGCTCGGCTTCGTGCCGCCACCCCTCACGTACAAGCCCGACACGGTGGACAACTTTGAAGTCGGCGACAAGGACAGCTTCTTTCAGAATCGAGTACAGATCGCAAACAGTCTCTACTACATCAAGTGGAACGGTATCCAGCAGAATATCTATCTGGTGAGTTGCGGGCTGCAGTTCACGGACAACGTCGGTTACGCCGTCTCGAAGGGGGCCGACATACAGGCCGACTTCGTGCTCGTCCCTGGGTTGACGCTGCAAACAACGGCGGGCTACAACTCGGCTTACTTCACGCAAACCGCACCGGGCGACGTGGTCTATAAAGGGGATGCCATCACGGGTTATGCAGGCGCATTACCGCCGTGGACCACCTCGCTGGGCCTGCAATACACTCGGCGCGTGCTGGAGCACGTGGCCTTCATGCGCTTCGACTACCAATTCATGGCCGAGAACCACCGCCTCACTCCCGAGGAGGACATCCGCTCGAGCCAATTCAACCCGTACGCCTTTCCGCTGCCCGCCAGGCACTTCGCGTCCATTCGCGCGGGAATGCATTTCGGAAGTTGGGAGGTCGATGCCTTCTGCGACAATCTGTTCGATACCGCCACGATTACCAGCTACGGGCAGAGCGGTCTCGACACGACCAACTTCAACCCGCGTAATCTAGCCGACCTGCCTCCCCCGCCGCTGACCACGTACTACGGGTACCAGCCGCGAACCATGGGAATCACGGTGATCTTCAATCGCTGAGAGGTTGACGCGCTCTGAGCGCACGCGGCGCGTCACGTTGCGAGACAGCGGGGTCAGAGCCGGTCACCATGGCCGGCGTTGTGCGGCGGCCGCGTCCGGTGGCGTGCGACCGGCTGCGGGGCGGCGGCTCGCCGATGATCGCGTGCAGGTGCAGCGCCAGCTGCAGCGCGAAGCGTTGCTCCGCGGTGTCGAGCTGGATGTCGAACAACTGCTGTATGCGGGCGAGCCGATAGCGCAGCGTGGTGACGTGCAGCCCTATGGCATCGGCACACACTTGATGGCGACACCCGCTCTGCAGGTAGCTCGCCAGTGTCTGTAGGTAGGGGGTACCGTGCTCGGTGTCGTGGCGCACCACCATACCGATGGTGTGCTTCACGAATAGCCTCACCTCGGTGGCTTCGGCCGCGCCCAGCAACAGCGGGTAAGGTCCGAACTCCCGTGCGGTCAAGAGGCCGCGGCGCTCGAATCGGCGCGCGACCGCTGTGATGCGCCGGCATTGCTCCCAGGCGGTGGCGTAGTCCTCCAGCGTCTGGCAGATCTCGCTCTCGACCACGATCGCCTGACCGTTCAGGATCGGCGTGGTCTCGGCGACGAGGCTGCGGATCAGCTGATCGGTGCGCTCGCGGTTGGCAGTTTGGTGGTTGGGGACGTGACAGACCACGGTGTCGTCGAGTAGGACGACGCTGCCGTCCGGGCGCAGACGCTGCACGCAGCGGGCGACCGCCCGCTGCATCTCCACGGCCAGTCCACGCGGCGAACTCGAGCCCGTGGGCGCGCTCACGGTGATCAGCCGCGCGGGACGCGATAGCGTTACGCCCAGGCGGCACGCACGCGCGACCAAGTCCTCCGGCGCGGGCCAGCGCCGCTCCAGCAGCTCCGCGAACAGATCCGCCAAGGTGCGCGACTCGTTCTCAAAGCGGATGAGGCTACGCATCATCTGCACACTGAGCGCAAACTTTGCGCCCTCGAGCAGCAACTGGTCGAGCTCGCCGCCGCTACTCGTGGTGGGGAATACCAGCAGCGCACCGACGGCCCGGCCGTCCACGCATAGCGGCTCGATTCGCACGCTCGTGCATACGCGCGCGCCCTTATCGAGGCCGATCGCGCACTCGGCGCTGTGGTGCGCGTCGATGGCGGCGCGGGCCGTGCGCATCACCTCGGCGCCGATGGACCCGACGAGCGCCGACCGCCAACCTTCATCGTCAAACCGATCGGGTAGCGCCGAACGGCCACCCACCACCAGATTGGCGCAGAAGTCGACTGCGACGATGGGATGTGGAAGCAGCTCGCTGAGCGTGGCCGTTGCCGCGACGAGCGATCCATCCGCCAGCACCTGATTCATTAGCCGGGTATGAGTACTCAGGGCCGTCTGCAAGCGCTCGGCGAGCAGCCGACCGGTGTGCAGCCGGTGCGCGTTGTCGACGGCCATAGCGCCCAGTTCGACGATCGTGCTCAGAAAGGCGAGCTCTTCCTCGCTCACGGCGACGACGTTGCGCGATTGGACCGAGAGCACCACGGGGCGCCCTTCGGCATCGACGGAGCCGATGGGCAGCAGGACGACGGTGCGATAGCCGCGCTGCGCTGCCTGTTGTTGACACTCTGGAAACTCATCCGACGCCAGGGCGTCGCCGAGCACGATCGGCTGGTTGCGCGCCAATGCCGTCAGCGCCAGCCGTGCCGGGCTCGTGGCGAGGCTCCAGCGGTCGGGAAGCCGCGTCTCGAGCAGCGTTGGATCGTGGCGTGCCATGACATAGGCGTAACCGCTCTTCTGATCCAGGCTTAACACGGTAGCCATCGCCCATGCCGTGTCCTGACAGGCGGCATAAACGAGCTGCTTGAAGATCACGCTCAATTCGGTGCTGGACGCGACCAGACTCACGACCTTGCGCAGGTTCCGAAACTGAAGATGTGCGTCCATATGAACCTTCGCTCACCCGTTATCGTCGTAGTTATCAGGCGCTCATTGGCTGCCCAGGGCTTGCCGCCGGGATCTGCTGGGCCTCCGATACTGAGTATGCCCTCGGCAGCGCGAAAGGTCACACCGGGGTGCATCGCGATCGTCCCAAAAAGAGGAGGACACCCGCTCGCCTTACATCCGACTGATGGATGCTCGAAGCTGCCTGCGCGCGTAAGGTTGGAATTGGAAGAAGGGGGGTGCCCGTGAAGATCGCACGCCGGGGGTCGGCATGCCTACTGCATTGCGGAAGGCGGCTGCTCGCAGTGTGCCAGAGGTACACCACGCACTAAGCACTACAAAGAGAAGCCACCATGCCTAGAACCCTGATCGCCTCTAGAACGCTGTTGTTCGCTGGATTAGTGCTGGGGGTCGTTGCCGTCAGTACGGATTCGAATTCTTCCGCCGCCGCTGCCGGAAACGCACCGGCGGCGCGAGTGGTTGACTGGAGCTACTTCGGTGGCGACAAGCACATGGACCGCTACTCGCCGCTGGCGCAGATCAACCGCGGTAACGTTGATCGCTTGCAGGTGTTGTGGACGCGGCCCGGTCTGGATACGTCGATTACCCGGCAATTTCCGGATCTGGTGCCATCGGACTACCTGCGCGGCACACCGATCATGATCGATGGGGTGCTGTACGCGCCCGATGCGGTCGGCCTCGTCGAGGCCTTCGATCCGACGACGGGCAAGACGCTGTGGGTACAGAAGCCCTTCGCGCCGACGCTCAAGGAAGCGGCGGGCCAGAGCACCCGCGGAGTCGACATGTGGCGCTCGGGGAGCGACAGGCGCATCGTGAGCACGCGCGGGCAATATCTGTACGAGCTCGACGCACGCACGGGCGCGCCGATTACGAGCTTCGGTGAGGGGGGGCGCGTCTTCCTGAACCGGCATACATTCGATAACGCACCGTACTTCGGCTGGAACGGCCCGATCGTCGTCGGCGATGTGATCGTCGTCGGCGGCAACGGCGGCGGCGGGGCAGGAGGCTATGGGGACGGGGGCTATGATATCTGGGCGACGCCCGAGGACATTCGCGGCTTCGATGTGCACACCGGCAAGCAGGTGTGGCAGTTCCACATCGTGAAGGCGGACACCTGGGGCAAGGGCTTCGCCGCGCATGCCGGCAACATGGCGGCTTGGGCGCCGCTGTCGGCGGATGTGCAGACCGGGATCGTTTACGTGCCGACCAGCGCCCCGACCGCTTCCTACTACGGCGGGCATCGGCCAGGCGATAACCTCTATTCGGACTGCGTGCTGGCGCTCGATGCCAAGACCGGCAAGCTGATCTGGTACTTCCAGACGGTGCACCACGACATGTGGGACTACGACAACTCCGTGGCACCGGTGCTGGGAGACATCACGGTGAATGGCAAGCGGATCCACGCGGTGATGCAGGCCAACAAGTCAGGATACCTGTACGTCTTCGATCGCAGGACGGGCAAGCCGGTGTGGCCGATCATCGAGCGGCCGGTGCCGAAGGGCATCCTGCCGGGCGAGGAGACCTCGCCCACGCAGCCCGTACCCACCAAGCCTCCTGCGTTCGACCAACAGGGCATCTCCGAGGACGACCTGATCAATTTCACGCCGGCGCTGCGTGCGGAGGCCCTCAAGTTCATGTCGGCCTATGTCACGGGACCGGTGTTTACGCCGCCGTCGCTCAGAGATGACCCCGTGACCGGCAAGCAGGGAACGCTGCAGATGCCTGGCGCCTGGGGATCCGGGAACTGGAATACGGGGTCCTTCGACCCCGAGACCGGTATCTACTATGCGGTCTCCATGAGTCTGCCGGGTATCTATGGTGAGGTAGCGGCGCCGCCGGATGAGCGCGGCCCAGACAAGGCGCTTTATGGCAGTCCTGAGGGGCGTCGTAATCGCGCACAGCCCCCACCTGCACCACGCATGTACGGGGCGGGGCCGGCGAACGGACTGCCATTGCTGAAGCCGCCCTACGGTCGCGTGACGGCCCTCGATCTGAACAACGGCACCAAGTTGTGGACGATCGCCAACGGCGATGGGCCGCGCAACGACCCCGCGCTGAAGGACCTGAATCTGCCCCCGCTGGGCAGCATCGGCCGCCCCGCACCTCTAGTCACCAAGACACTCCTGTTCCTCGGCGAGAGCAGCAGCTCGATGATGGGGCGAGCCGGTGTGACGGGGCCGGCGCACTTCTTTGCGTACGATAAGGCCACGGGGGCGCGGCTGTGGGAAACCGCGCTGCCGGCGGGCACGACCGGTGGCCCGATCACCTACGAGGTGAATGGTAAGCAGTACATCGTCATACCGATCGGCGGCAATGACATCGGGACCGAGTGGGTGGCGCTCGGCTTGAAGCAATAGCGCTGGGCCGCTCGCGCTCTTCGTAAGGTACTTGGAGTAGCCACAACAACGGAAAGGAACCCATATGGAATGAGGAGCAATCGCGTAACCGCGAAGTCGGTGCGAGGGCTTCCCTGCCGATGCTGCGTGACTGACCTGGAAGGGGGTCTGCTGTGGGTTTGGAGAAGTCATACGTCGCAATAACGCGATGACCTACTAGCATTTAAACAAAATTGACTGGAGGGGGATTTATGGATGGCGTGTCTCGTCTGGTTTCCAGACGCAATCTCACTGGTGGCATGGTGGGCTTGAGGGGCGTTGTTGTGGTCCTGGGACTGAGCGTCCTGGCCGCTTCCGCGCTGGCGAATGATCAGACGGGGGCAGGTTCGGCGAGCGCCACCGATGCGGCTGCCACCAGTGCAGCGACCGAGCCGGCAGCTGCCGGGCAGCCGGCTACTGAGACGGCGGCTGCCTCTCAGGGGTTGGAGGAGGTGGTGGTGACCGCAACCCGCCGCGCAGAAGCGCTGGAGAAGGTGCCCGAGAGCATCCAGGCCGTCACAGATACACAGATGGAGGTGGCGGGGGTCCGCGAAATCGGCGATCTCGAGCGGCTCACGCCGGAACTGCAGATAACCCAGTCCGTTAGCCCCTACGGTGGCATCTCTAACAATACTGCAATCCGAGGAATCGCCTCCAATGCGGGAGAACCGACCACCGGAGTCTACATCGACGACACTCCGATCCAGCCCATCAGCGGTTCGAATACTGTGTATCCGCTGGTGTTCGACCTGTCGCGCGTCGAGGTGTTGCGCGGACCGCAGGGTACGCTGTTCGGATCCGGATCCGAAGGCGGCGCGATTCGTTTCATTGAGACGCAGCCCAGCTTGACCGAGTACTCGGGCTACGCCCGGGCAGAAGGCGCCGATACCGATGGGCACGCCGCCAGCTACGAACTCGGAACGGCGTACGGGGGTCCGATCATCGACGACGTGCTCGGCTTTCGCGTGAGCGCCTACTATCGGCAAGACGGAGGCTGGATCGATTACGGGCCCGCGTCGTCGTTTACGGTGAACCACTTCAATGGAGAAGGGGTGGCCGCTGCGGCCACTCTGGTTCCCAACACGGCAGAGCTGCAAGACAACGTCAATTGGGTGGACAACAAAGCGTTTCACGCCGCCCTGCGCTTCTCCCCCACGCAGAGTCTGAATATCACTACGTCGATGTTCTATCAGCGACAGGATTACGGCTACCCCGGCAACGATTTTTGGCTGGCGGGCTCGAATCCCGGTGCCGGCTCTTTCTATATCCCGCAATTTACCCCGGGTCCGGTCGGCGCGAGTCTCTGCTCGGCACCGTGCGCCACTCCGGGACCGTTGTCGCAATTGACTTTGCCCACGGGTCTGTTCGCCAACACCACGCTGGTCCAGGGCGCACTCAACATTCAATGGAATATCGGTAACTTCGCGACCTTCACGTCCACGACTTCTTATGTTGAGAGGGCGGCAGTGGAAAACTACGACACGACGATTTACTACGCCGTCGTGGCGATCGATAAAAGCATGCAACCCTTTCCATTGCCGGGTCAGTTCAGCCCTACTTACACCCAGGACACGAACAAGACGGCTTCAGAGGAATTGCGCCTGAACGGAGACACCAAGTACCTGACCTGGTTGGTTGGTGCTTGGGCCTCTAATCTCAATCAACCCACGTTCGAGTTGGAGCAAAACAATGTCTGGGCCGGCTCGAATTACTTCTTCGGACAATACGTTCCGTCGGGCGGGCCGCCGTTTGGACCCGGATACAGCAGCTTTGATGATTATTGGGGATTGCCTCTGCTGCCGGGTTCCGGCACGTACTACGGGTTTACCCACAGGAATGACAAGCAGCTTGCAGGCTTCGCGCAGGTCGATTTCAAGCTCACGCACATATTTACTCTGACGGCCGGTATTCGCGAGACCTCCGACAAGCAAAGCTACACGGAACAGGAGGAGGGCGATGAAAACAACGAAAACAATCCGGGCGGCGCGCCTTGCCCCACGGGTCCCGTCTGCACCTATGGTGCGGCTCCTTTTGCGCCCGAGATTGCACAAGGCACACTAGGCGCATCGGCACGAGCCGCTACGCCCAAGTTCGCACTGAACGCCCAGCTGACGGACAACGACTTGGTATACGCCTCGGCAACCAAGGGGTTTCGGATCGGCGGGGTACAGCTACCCAAGCCGGACGACTGCTCTGGCGACTTGATCGCATTGGGATACGTGGCGAACGGCAAGGCCTACACTCCGCTGAGCTACGCTCCCGATTACGTCTGGAACTACGAAGTGGGTACCAAAGATACCACTGACGACGGCAAGCTTCTGGTTAACGCAAGCGTATACGAGGTCAGATGGCAGAGCATTCAGACCAGTGTCTCGTTACCGACGTGCGGGTATGGACTGATCGTGAATACGGGCAGCGCGACGGTCAAAGGGTTTGATCTGGATGCGCAATTCCTACCGATCCGCGGCCTGCAGCTCCGTACCGACATCGGCTACGTAGATGCCACTCTCACTGACGGCCTGTATCAACCCTCTGGCAAGGCTGTTTACTCTCGAGGCAGCGCCATCCCGAATTCCGGAGCACCCTGGAATCTCGTCGGCAGCGCCCGCTACGAGTTTCCGTTAAACGCTCAACTTCAGGCTTACGCCTACGGCGATGATAACTGGTACAGTCAATGGCGCAGGACGGGGGTAGACGATCCAAAGGTGTATGATTTCCTGCCATATGATGAGCCGTATCCTGCTTATGACGTAGCCGACATGCGGTTGGGAGTGATCCGTCGTGGATTGGACGTATCGCTCTTTATGAACAACGTGCTGAACTCCCACCCGATCTTCCTGAGTCCAGACAACCAGCTCAAGTATCTGTGGACCGCGGGGACGATCCGGCCGAGGATGTTTGGGATCACCGCAGCGTTTAGGTGGTAAGCACACATGAAGCAAGCACTGACACTGGCAACCGCGGCGCTTTTGGTGGCGGCAGCTCAAGCGCAGACACCATCGAAGATCTTGCGGTTCGAGCCCGATGGACCTGCGGGCATTGGGCTCAAGGGCAACGATCGCAACGACTCGAAGATCTACGTCTACTACGGCAACGTCCGCGGCGTTTCCGCCGGCATATGGTCGTCGCCGGACTTCAGCGGCAAGCTGCATAGGGCGAACAACTCAGAGTTCATCGAGATCCTGGAGGGCGAGGTGACGTTGCAATCCAAGGATGATCAGGCGACGACCTTCAAGGCTGGCGACGCCGTGCTCATTCCGCGCGGTACCGAATTTGTGTGGAAGCGGACGGTGAACGAAAAGGAGTACTACGTGGTGTTCGATCGGGCTGAGGCCGGAGCGCCGGCCGCGATTTCGAACCCGACGTATGTGCGCATGGAGCCGGACGGTCCCGCAGGGCAGGGACTCACGACCCACGGGAAGATCAGATCGCATCTGTACTATAAGAGTCCCGACGGCTCATCAGCCGGCGTGTGGGAAACGCAGCCGACTACCGCGCCTGATTTCCACGCGACCAAATATGCCGAGCTCATGGTCTTCCTCAAGGGGAACGTGACGCTCAGTACGCCTGAGGGGCAGGTCGAGCACTTCACCGCGGGAGATGTGGCGCTCGTACCGCGTGGTATTCGCTACAAGTGGAGCAGTGATACGGCGCGGAAATTCTGGGTCATCTTTGACTCCGCCAAGAAACCGAGCGCCGTTGCAGCTGAGAATCGCTGAGCGCGCCGCTGCGCGACTGCGGTCATAGGTGGCGGGTTAAGGCGCGTCTGTGGTAGCGTCTGCGGTCCACCTGGGGCAGAGCGGATTGGCGAAGTCGGTCGCTGTACAGCTCTGCTGCTGAACTGGATTCCTGGATTAGCTCTTGTGGGTTCTGCCGTGCTATGCGTCCTGACATTGGGCGCCGGAGTTGACCGCCGGCTGCCGCCCGCCGCTGCGCTAAACCAGTCCCGATCGCAAAGCGAACCCGTCTCGCCCACTAGAGCCTGGGCGGAGGCGTACCTGCCTTTGGAGGTGTCATGTACAGACTTTTGATCATCGCGGGACTGACTTTAGGGGTCGTCGCCATTAGCGCGGACTCGCATTCCGCTCCGCGCCAGGGCGCGGGGATG
>JASHTF010000184.1 GCA_030040715.1 Gammaproteobacteria bacterium
AAGCGCGTCGTGTCGGTGCCACAGGCATTCGCCGCGGGCGCGGACTATATCGTCATCGGGCGTCCGATTCGGGATGCACCCGACCCGCAGGCAGCGGCTGAGGCGATCCAGGCGCAGATCGCCGCGGCCCTGGTTTGAAACCGAATACCCGGGCGACAGGTACATACCAGGGCAGCGGTGGAGCGGGGGTGAGCGCGCAGGGTGCGTCGCTGCGCTCGATTGACCGGTGGCGTCGTTCCAGGATAGAATGAACGCTCATTCACCAGGCAGAGCGGCAGCGCACGCGTGGTGCGGCGCGCCGGCCATTCCAGCGTCTCCGATCCGGCTCGAGCGAGAGGGTTTGCGCATGCATGGGTTTACGCGCGCTCTGGGGATCAGCATCGTGGCGGCGGCGGCGAGCGCGCTGTTGGCCGCGTGCAGCGGCCCAGCCGGACCTCCGGCCGGATTCCAGTTCAAGCCTCCCCAGGTCACCGTGGTCACGCTGCACCCGCAGCCGGTCAACCTGACGCGCGAGCTGCCGGGACGCACCAGCGCCTACCTGGTCGCCGAGGTGCGACCCCAGGTCAGTGGCATCGTCAAGCGCCGGCTGTTCACGGAAGGTGCCTTTGTGCGGGCGGGAGAGCCGCTGTACGAGCTTGACGATGCCGTCTACCGTGCACAGTACGACAGTGCGCAGGCGACGCTGCTGAAGGCGCGCGCGACGCTGGATGCGGCACGTCTGGCGGCGCAGCGCTCGGCCGCGCTGGTCAAGGTCGACGCGGTCAGCGCCCAGGACAACGAGAACGCCATTGCTACCCTGAGGCAGGCGGAAGCCGATCTGGCGGCAGCGCAGGCCGGCGTCGAGAGCAGCTCCATCAACGTCGCCTACGCACACATCGCCGCGCCGATCAGTGGTCGTATCGGCAAGTCAGCGGTCACCCAGGGGGCGCTGGTGACCGCCGATCAGGCGGCGCCCATGGCGACGGTCCAACAGCTCGATCCGATCTACGTCGACGTCAATCAATCGAGCAGTGACTGGCTGCAGTTCCAGCGCGAGATGGGCTCTGACTTCGTGCGCTCGAGTGGCGGCGCCGCGGCGAAGATCGTGCTCGAGGACGGCAGCGTGTACGCGCATGAGGGCAAACTGCAGTTCGCCGACGTCACGGTGGAGCAGACCACGGGCAACTTTCTGCTGCGGGTGCTGGTGCCGAATCCGGATCGGCTGCTGATGCCGGGCATGTATGTGCGCGCCGAGATCAGCGAAGGAGTGCTGCCGCATGGGCTGCTGGTCCCGCAGCAGGGCGTCACGCACGATGCACTCGGGCGGGCGACCGCGCTCGTGGTCACCACCAACGGCACCGTCGAGCAACGCGTCGTCACGGCCACGCGCGCGGTGGGCAATCAGTGGCTGGTGGACGCCGGGTTGGCGGCGGGCGATCGCGTCATCGTCGAGGGGCTGCAACGGGTGCACCCCGGTATGCCGGTCGAGGCGGTCGAGCAACCGATGAATGCGCAAAGCGCGCCGGCCGGCGGCGCGCCGCCGAGCGCCGGTTCCGATCACCGCACCGGTTCCGATCACGGCACCGCGTACGTGGCCAAATAGCGCCCCCGTAGGCGCAGCCGTCATCTCGGAGGGCAGCATGGTCGCAGAGGCGGGTACGTCAGCGGGAGGCGCGTCAGCGGGAGGCGCGTCCCCGGGCCCGGGCGGCAGGCGGGCGGCGCTGTCGCGCTTTTTCATCGACCGTCCGATCTTCGCTTGGGTGGTCGCACTCATCATCATGCTGTTCGGTGGCCTGGCTATTACCCGCCTACCGATCTCACGTTATCCAAACATCGCGCCGCCCTCGGTGCAGATCAGCGCCTCCTATCCGGGCGCATCGGCCAAGACGGTCGAGGATTCGGTGACGCAGATCATCGAGCAGAACATGACGGCGCTCGATGGGCTGCTGTACATGGATTCGACCAGCGACAACAACGGCAACGTCTCGATCACGCTGACCTTCGCGAGTGGCACCAACGCCGATATCGCCCAGGTCCAGGTGCAGAATCGTCTGCAGCAGGCGACGCCGCTGCTGCCGCAGGTGGTACAGCAGCAGGGCATCAGCGTCCTCAAGGCGAATAGCAACTTCCTGATGGCGATCGGGTTCGTGTCCGAGGATGGGCGGCTGCGCGCCGGTGACATCAGTGACTATCTGTCCACCAACCTCATCGATCCGCTCAGCCGCACGCTGGGCGTCGGCAGCGTGGTGCTGTTCGGTGACAAGTACGCCATGCGCATTTGGCTCGATCCGAACAAGCTCGATACCTATGCGCTCACGCCGAGCGACGTGATCACGGCGATTCAAGGACAGAATGCGCTGGTATCCGCCGGCCAGCTCGGTGGCAAGCCGTATGTGCCCGGGCAGCAGCTCAACGCGACCGTCACCGCGCTCGGCCGCCTGCAGACCCCTGAGCAGTTCGGCAACGTCGTCCTGCGCAGCAATACCGACGGTTCGACGCTGCGGCTGCGCGATGTGGCGCGCGTCGAGCTCGGGCAGGCGAGCTACAACTTCGACGTCAAAGTCGACGGCAAGGAGGCGACCGGCCTCGGCGTCACGCTCGCGCCGGGAGCCAATGCGCTGCGCACCGTCGACAACGTGCGCGCGCTGCTCGCGCGGCTCGAGCCCTCGTTTCCGCCGGGCGTGAGGTCGGTGGTCGCCTACGACACCACGCCGTTCGTGAAGAAGTCGATCGAGCAGGTCATCGAGACGCTGTTCGAGGCGATCGCGCTGGTGTTCCTGGTCATGTTCCTGTTCCTGCAGAGCATCCGCTCGACGCTCATCCCGACGATCGCGGTGCCGGTGGTGCTGCTCGGCACGTTCGGCGTGCTCGCTATTGCCGGCTACTCGATCAACATGCTGACCATGTTCGCCGTGGTGCTGGCGATCGGTCTGCTGGTCGATGACGCGATCGTGGTAGTCGAAAACGTCGAGCGCCTCATGACCGACGAGGGTCTGTCGCCGGTCGAGGCAACGCGGCGCTCGATGGCGCAGATCACCGGTGCGCTGATCGGCATCGCCACCGTGCTGTCGGCGGTGTTCATCCCGATGGCGTTCCTGGCGGGCTCGACCGGGGTGATCTATCGACAGTTCTCGATCACGATCGTCTCAGCGATGGTGCTGTCGGTGATCGTCGCGATCGTGCTGACGCCGGCGCTGTGCGCGACGCTGCTCAAGCCGGTCGCGCGCGGCGAGCACCACGGGCATCGCGGCCTGTTCCGCTGGTTCAATGAGTTCTTTGATCGCACCAGCTTGCGTTACCGCAGTGTCGTGGCGCGCATGCTCGCGCGCCCGGCACGTTACCTCGTGATCTATCTGGTACTCGCTTCCATCATGGGTCTGCTGTTCGTGCGCCTGCCGACCGCCTATCTGCCGGATGAGGACCAGGGCTTTCTATTTATTTTGTTGCAGGGTCCGGTCGGTGCGACCATGGATCGCACGCGCGCCGCACTCAATCAGGCCGAGCAGTTCTTCCTGACGCAGGAGAAGGCCGCCGTGGCCAGCGTGTTCACGGTGGCGGGCTTCAGCTACGGCGGCGGCGGGCAGAACACCGGTCAGGGCTTCGTGCTGCTGAAGGACTGGAGTCAGCGCACATCCCCCGAGTTGAGTGCCGCCGCCATCCAGGCGCGCGCGTATGCCGGGCTCGGGCGCATCCGCGATGCCATGGCGTTCGCGTTCGAGCCGCCGCCGGTGATCGAGCTCGGGCAATCGGCCGGCTTTGATTTCTTCCTCAAGGACGATAAGGGACAGGGACACACAGCGCTGATCGCCGCACGCAATCAGTTCCTGGCGCTGGCGGCGCAGGACAAGCTGCTGGCCAACGTGCGGCCTCCGGGCGAGGAAGATGCGCCGCAGTTTCGCCTCGACGTCGACCCGCAGAAGGCTACGGCGCTCGGCCTGTCGATGCAGGATGTCGATCAGACGCTGAGCGTCGCTTGGGGCGGGCGCTACATCGATGACTTCATCGATCGCGGCCGCGTCAAGCACGTGATCGTTCAGGCCGATGCACCGTTTCGCATGGCGCCCCAGGATTTCGGCCGCTGGTACGTGCGCAACAACCAGGGCCAGATGGTGTCGGTGGCCTCGTTCACGACCTCGCACTGGGAATACGGCTCGCCGCGGCTCGAGCGCTTCAACGGCGTGTCGGCGGTGGAAATCAACGGCGAGGCGGCGCCCGGCGCGAGCTCGGGCGAGGCTATGAAGGAGATCGAGAAGCTGGTGCGCCAGCTCCCCCCCGGATTTTCGGTCGATTGGGCGGGCGAGTCTTACCAGGAGCGCGCCGCCGGCGCGCAGACGCCACTGCTTTATTCGCTATCGATGATCGTGGTGTTCCTGTGTCTGGCGGCGCTGTACGAGAGTTGGTCGATCCCGCTGGCGATCCTGCTCGCCGTGCCCCTGGGTGTGATCGGCGCGGTGCTCGCGACGGCGCTGCGCGGTCTCGAGCGCGATATCTACTTCCAGGTTGCGATGCTCACGACGATCGGTCTGGCCTGCAAGAACGCAATCCTGATCGTCGAGTTTGCCAAGGAGTACGTAGAGTCGGGGCTGAACGTGATCGAGGGTACGCTGCAGGCCGTGCGCGATCGATTGCGGCCGATTCTCATGACCTCGCTCGCGTTCGGGCTCGGCGTGCTGCCGCTGGCGGTCGCCACCGGGGCGGGTGCCGGCGCCGAGCGCGCGATTGGCACCGGGGTGTTCGGCGGCATGCTCGCCGGCACCTTCCTCGGCATCTTCTTCATCCCGCTGTCGTTCGTGATCGTGCAGCGATTGTTTCACTCGGTACGCGAGCAGCCTACGCCGGCGGCGGAGGCCGGCCGCAGTGGTGGGGCCGAGGGCGGCGCGTATGCTTCGGTCTACCGTCGGCCCGCTGGCGAGGGTCGCCATGGCGCCTAGGTCGGTGCGTACCGCCGTAGCGGTAGCGCTCGCCGTCACCTTCGGCCTGCTCGCGGCCTGCACGCTCGAGCCGCGCTATCGCGCGCCGGCGCTGCCGGTGCCGAACCAGTGGCCGATACCCCCCACGGTTGCCGCCACGGCCGGCGCGGCGACCGAGGTCGATGTCAGCGCGGTCCCGACCGCGGGCTCCTCGGCCGCGGCTGGCGTGGCTGCGCATTCGGCGAGCGACATCGGCTGGCAGGACTTCTTCACCGATCCGCGGCTGCAGCGTCTGATCGCGCTTGCGCTGGCGAACAATCGGGATCTGCGCGTGGCGGTGATCAACATCGAGAGTGCGCGCGCCAGCTACCGCATCCAACGCGCCGCGCTGCTGCCGATGCTGCAGGCCAAC
>JASHTF010000185.1 GCA_030040715.1 Gammaproteobacteria bacterium
GGTGCCGTCGCCAACAACGGCCTCGGTATCGTCGGTGTGGCTCCCGCCGCTCGTCTGCAGATCTACAAGGCGTGCGAGCCGGTACAACGTCAGACTCTAGAGGCGCTGTGCAATTCGTTCACGCTGGCCCTGGCACTGAGTGCCGCGATCGATGCGCACGCGCACATCGTGAACCTGAGCCTCGGCGGCCCCGCCGACCCGCTGCTGACGCAGCTGGTTGAATTAGGTGCGCGTCGCGGCACGGTGTTCGTCGGGGCGGTGCCGCAGGATGGCAGCCTCAGCGGATTTCCGCTCGCCATCCCCGGCGTCATTGCGGTCGATGTCTCGGGACGTGAGTCTGCCGACCGTGCGGGGCGCGTGCTATACGCGCCGGGTCGCGACATCGTCACCCTGGCGCCGGGCGGACACTACGACTTCGCCAGCGGTTCCTCGTTCGCCGCCGCGCACGTGAGCGGCGCGATCGCGCTGCTGCTCGCACGCGTTTCGCACCTCGATGCGCAGCGCCTGTTCGCAACATTGAATCGCACCCGCTCGCAGCTCGCCGTGGGTACCACGATCAACGTGTGTGCGGCGCTTGCCGCCTTGCATCCGCCAGACGATTGCAGGCAGACAGCACGCACGCTCGCGACGATTAGCGATCGCTGAAGCCGGCCGCGCGCCTCGTTGCTTGCGCCTTGCGCCCGACGCTCGCTTGTTGGCGCTCGGCGCGCGTGGGTGACGACCCATAGCGACAGCCAGTCCTGCGAAACCCGCAAAACCTTCCCGGCCGCCGCGCGCACTCACTTTGCGGAAGCATTGACTGCGCTGTTCGCAGGGAGTTCGTTATGAGTTTGCGCATGAAGTCCGGGTTGACATGGATCGGAGTTGCGACACTGCTTGCCGCGTGCGGAGGTGGTGGTGGAGGCGGCGGCGGAGGCGGCAGCAGCAGCACCACGCCCCCGGCGATGGGCTTTGTAGTCACCGCTCTGGTGGCTGATACCAGCACCGTTCAATCGGAAGACGAGGCCACCTATACAGATCCCAATCTCAAGAATCCCTGGGGCATCGCCCTCGATCCGCAGGGCTACGTCTGGGTTGCCAACAACGTGACATCGACTTCGACGATATACAGTGGCGCTGGCGTCGCCACCGCACCGTACACGGGCGGACCACTGGCGATCGACATCGCTAAGGGCAGCGATGGCACGGCTGATCCGACCGGAATCGTTTACAACAGTTCTATTTCCGGCAACTCGGGCTCGTTCGTGCTGCCCGACGGCGCGCCGGCCTCGTTCATCTACGCGACACTGGGCGGAACGATCGAGGGCTGGGATACGGCCAGCGCCGGCAGCACCGTGATTGAATACGATGGCGGCGCGAGCGGTGCCGTGTACACCGGTCTCGCACTCGGCGCCGATAGCACGGGCAACTTCTTCCTCTATGCCGCGGATTTCAGCAACGGCACCGTGGACGTGTTTGATCACGGTTTCAACAAGATCACGCCGGCCGGCGGTTTCACGATGCCGACCGGGGTCCCCGCCGGGTTCGCGCCTTATGGCATTCAGAACATTGCTGCGAGCGGCGGCACTACGCAGATCTACGTCAGCTACGCGCAGCAGAACGCTGCCAAGAACGCGGCCGTGCCAGGCGCGGGCGCGGGCTACGTGGCGGTGTTCGACGCCGATGGCAACTTCATTAAGTTGCTGATCTCGGGCGGGTCGCTCAATGCGCCGTGGGGCATGGCCCTAGCGCCGTCGAGCTTCGGTGGCGTCGGCGGTGCTCTGCTGGTGGGGAATTTCGGTGACGGCAAGATCAATGCCTATAACGCCAGCACCGGTGTGCTGACGGGCGCGCTGGTGGGGTCGAGCGGGTCGCCGGTGGTGATCTCGGGGTTATGGGGCATCGCCTTCGGCAACGGTGCCAACGGTCTGTCGACGACCACGCTGTACTTCACTGCGGGCGCCAATAATGAGGCCGACGGGGTCTACGGCACCGTCACCTACGGTAGCTCCAGCACCGGTGGCGGTGGCGGCGGCGGTGGCTACTGAGGCGCGACCCCAAGCCACTTTCGTTGAGTCTTTAGAGAGAGCCGGCCAGCGTAAAGCTGCGCCGGCCCTCGCTATCGGGAGCACCGAGCAGTTGCAAAGCTTGCGTTAACTCGGAGCTGGCTGAAGCGCGTGCGCGCAGACTGCCGCTCACCTGATAACCGAGCCGGCTCGTGAGCGCCACCTGTCCCTGCAGTGACAGCGGGCCGGATAGGTCGCGCAGCTGCCCGACGATCGGGCCGTCCGCGGCCGGCGGCGCGAAGCGCAGCTCGAAGTTTCCGAGCTCCCCCAGGCTATCGTTGCGTAGCTGCAGCGCGCGTGCCGTGCCGACGAGCTCGCTGAGAGCGCCGTGGTCGAGCCGCAAGCTGACGACGTCGAGCTCGAGGGTGCCTTGAAACCCGGCCGGGATCACACTCAATCCGCCTTGCAGCGGTAGCTGCGCCTCCAGTCCCTGCACCGCCACCGTGCCACCGCGCTCGAGCTCCAGGTGTGCTCGACCATTGAGGCGCGGATCGCCGCTGCTCACGTCGGCGGACAGACGTAACCCCAGCAACCCCAGTGGATGCACGGTCCAGGCGAGAGCGTCGAGTGCGATCGCGCCGCTCTGCACCCGAGCACACGCACCGTGCCACACGGTGCCTTCGGGCTGCGCGCACACGATCGTCGCGGGCAGCAGCGCCGTCACGGCGCGTGCCGGCAGGCGCGCGAGCACGGTGACGAGAAATACCAGCAGCGCGAGGCTGAGCGCGAGTCGCGATGACATCGGCGCCAATCGATCAGCGCACGCGCAGCACGAGCGTCGCGTTCACGACCCCCGGGGCGGAGGCCGCGGCGTCGATAGTCGCCGACTCGGCATGTACGCCGTACCGATCTCCGAGCTGCGACAGCCAGGCCACCAGCGCATCGAATGGCGCCTGCTCGAAGTGCACGGTCAGGGCACCGTTGCCGCTCGGCTGACTGCCCACCAGCGCCTTGCTGAGCCCGCCCTCGCGTGCCGTCCGATCAACCAGAACCACGAGCGATTCGCGCAGTGGCTGCGGCGTGGACAGCGGCAGGGTACCGAGGCGCGGGGCCATCGAGCGCAGCCAGGTCAAATCGTCGCGCTTGCGCTCGATGCGCTGCGCCGCCGTGCTCACACTCCGCTGCAGCGGCAGCACCAAGCCGATGATGAGGATTAGCACCGCAGCGACGGCACCGACGATGAGCAGTCGCCGCTCACGTGCGCTGAGCCGCTCGAACGATTGCTTCCAAGAGGCGAGCGCTTGTTCCATAGTTCAGTGGCTCGCGCCCGGAGCCCGGGCCTGGATGTGTCCGGCATAGGTCGACCCGGAGGCCGTGTCCGAGACCAGTTCCGCCTGCCACCCGCTGCTGCGCAGTGATTGATCGATGTGCTCGAGGTGTGCCGCGTCTTGAGCCTTCAGCTGCAGATCCAGGCCGCCGTCGTGAAAACTCAGCGCCACGACGCTCGCGCCATCGGCGCCGTGCAGCGCCTGCGCCAGCGCAGCCAATGCTCCCATGAAGCCGAAGCCATCCGACCCGCTCTGCGCGGCGAGCATTCGATGCTCGATGCGCTCGCGCACTGCGCCCGTCCCCGGATCGCCGGGGAAGGCGCGGCGAGCAATC
>JASHTF010000186.1 GCA_030040715.1 Gammaproteobacteria bacterium
TCCTCGACGTCCGCGAACGTGTCGGGAACGTCCCCCGGCTGCAGCGGCAGCAAGGCCTTCTTGGCCTTGCGCCCCAGGCACTCCTCCAGCACCTCGATATAGCGCAGCAGCTCGACGGGGCGGCTGTTGCCGATGTTGTAGAGGCGGTAGGGGGCACTGCTCGAGGCCGGGTCGGGTCGATTGCTGTCCCAATGCGGATCGGGTGCGGCTACGCGATCGACGACCCGCACGATGCCTTCGGCTACGTCCTCGACATAAGTAAAGTCGCGCTTGTGGTGTCCGTAATTGAATACCTCGATCGGCTGGTCCTCGAGGATGGCGCGCGCGAAGCGGAATAGCGCCATATCGGGACGTCCCCAGGGCCCGTAAACCGTGAAGAATCGAAGCCCCGTAACCGGCACCTTGAACAGCGAGGCGTAGCTGTGCGCCATGAGCTCGACGGAGCGTTTGGTCGCGGCATACAGCGACAGCGGGTGACTGGCGGGTTCGTGCACGGAGAACGGCATGCGGGTACTGGCGCCGTATACGGAGCTGGTCGAGGCGTAGACCAGGTGCCCGACGCCATGGTGGCGGCAGCCCTCCAGCACCGTGAGCGTCCCGGCCACGTTGCTGGCGACGTAGCTGTGAGGATCGGAGAGCGAGTGGCGCACGCCGGCTTGCGCGCCGAGGTGTACCACGGTCTGAAAGCGCTCGTGCGCAAACAGCTCTGCCATGCCCGCCTGGTCGGCCAGGTCGAGGTGCACGAAGCGAAAGGCGGGATGCTGGCGCAACTGCTCGAGCCGCGCCATCTTCAGCGACACGTCGTAGTACTCGTTGAGATTGTCGAGCCCGACGACCTCGTCGCCGCGCGCCAGCAGCCGTCGGGCCGTGAAGAAGCCAATGAAACCGGCGGCACCGGTGACCAGGTGCTTCATGCAGAAAGTACTCCCCGGCGCGGCCGAGCCCGCGCAGTGTGCGCGATGGGCGCGCGTCCTGCGCCCTATGATAGCCGCTCAGACGCCGCGCCTCGGGCAGTACCTTAATCCGTGAAGATGCTCGCGGGCTTGGCGAGTGCCGTAATCCCGTAGGTCGGATTCAGCACGACGTCCTGGCCGTAATCAGTCAGGTCCGAGGGTTGGGTGTAGATGCCCGGTCCCTGATAGGTCATGCTGAACCAGTTGTTATCGGAGGCACCGTTCGCCAGGTCGTTATCGTCCCAGGCCCAGGCGAGCCAGCCAAGCCCGGCGCTCTCGGCCGCGGTGATGATCTGACCGGGGGTGACGGAGGTCGGACTCGGGCCGATATTGCGCCCCGGACCGAACTCTCCCACGATGAACACCATCCCCGCCTGTGCACTGAGCTGCGCCAGTTGCGGCAACCAGTTGTTGCTGAGCGCTACCTGCGCATTGCCATAAAGGTGCAGGGCGAACATGACGTTTTTTTGCGGATCCGAGTTGAACACCGCGGTCGAATAATTCAGCAGATCCAACACGTCCTGACCGCAGTTGCCGGCGTCGACCAGAATCGGTCCGAGATAACCCGCCTGCCGCAGCTGCGCGATAGCGCTGATGTAGGAATCACGCCACACGGTGCTGTCATTGGGACCCCATTCGTTGGCGACGTTGACGATCAGGTAGCGATCGAGCGTGGTCCATTGCGAGGCTTGCGAGACCCAAGTGGAGACCGCGGAGTTGAGCGAATTGGTATCCTGCTTGCAGGTAGCGGTCCAGTTGCCGACGATGGGGACGTTGCTGTTCTGGATACCCTGAGTCTGGATCTCATTGACGTTGGCGCTCGCATCGCGCGTGAAGTCGATGTCCCAGCGGACGGTGTTCGCGCCACTCCTGGCGATGCCGGCCGCCGAGGACGAATCCCAGTGGAGTCGATTGACGCCCCGAATTCGAAGCGGGTTGCCGTTAGGGTCGTAGAGCGTGCCCTGGTAGACGAAGAACCCGTTGCCGGTGTTGTATGCGGGACGAGCGACGGTGCCGGCGCTCGCGCTCGAGGTCTGCCTCACCGTGATGGAGAACGGTGGCAGCGAGGCCGTCCCTGAGCCGTCGCTCGCGCTGATGACGATGTTGGCGTACTGCCCGACGTCGGAGGCGGTTGGCATGCCCGTCAGCGACCCGGTAGCGGTGTTGAAGACCGCCCAGGTCGGCTTGTTCTGGATGCTAAAGCCGACGCTCGCACCGCCCGGCGTGCTCGCAGAAACCTGAGCGCTGTAGCTCACCCCGGCCGTGGCGGTCGGTGGTACCGCGGCCTTGAGGGTAATTCCGTCGGCGGTGACGGATGAAGTGTCCGAGGAGGTCGTCGAGGAGCTGGTCTGAGAGCCACCACCCCCGCAGCCCGCCAGGACCACAAGCGCGCAGATCGCAGGTACCCAGCGGCGCACACCCATCGTTTGCATCGCGATTTCCCCGTCTCTTTGGTGAAGTGGGCCGCGATGCTAGGAAGGGTCATTGTGTCCGACAACGTGTCGGCGAAGACGCACAAGGGTGTCGGCGAATGCTTACACGCCGAGCGCGATCGGTGCGCACGCGCTATGATTTCGCGCGCCAGGGCGAGGTAGCGTGATGGTCCCCATCGTCTAGAGGCCCAGGACATCGCCCTTTCACGGCGGTAACACGGGTTCGAATCCCGTTGGGGACGCCAACTTACAAGCGCCTTTATCCCGTCCGGGTAATTCCCGGGTACGTATCCACGACTGCACCAGACCGCCTGCGCCGCGCTTACTGCGGCGCAGCGGGGTGCCCTCTATCTCTCGTCAACGCTATAGAGTCCGCAGTCAAATTTCTGGGCTGCCGCCCCCGAGTCCGAGGAACACGACCAAGGCGCGATTCAAACGCACGATATCCTCGTCAGCAAGACGCCCGATGTGCTTACCGACCTTCGACCTCGCGACCGTCGTGATCTTATCGACCATCAGGCTGCCCCTCTCCTTGAGCCCATTGCCATCGCTCGGTTTTACTGGCAGCCGGAACAAGGGGGCGGGGGTTGGATTAGTTGTGAAGGGGCAAAACGTCACGGACAAGAGATCCTCAAAGCGATCGTCCTGCAGGTCATGGATAATGTTACAGGCAACGGCGGATAAGCAGAGCGCTCGTGGTCTGGCCACTCAAGAACCCAGGTACTGAAGCCTCGAACCATAGATATACTGACTGTGTTCAGTTCCCTCATGTCATCGATCCAGAGAATTTGTCCATTTCACACTCCGCAGAAGACTGTTCTTCGACTGCAGCCCGTGGGGCAAACAGCGCCTGCAGGTCCCGCGCATTTGCGATCTGCAGGGATAGGATCGTGTGATCATGCGTCGCTTGCCTCTATGCAGCGAGCTTGATGAAAAGCAACGCGCTCGATTTGTCGACAGTGCCGAGCGAAGGCCCGTCACCTTGACGCTTAAACGAGGCGCTACGATAACGACGGTTCTGGAGTGAGGGCTGCCCGTAGCTCAGGGCCGAGACTCGCGATTGCTTTCCAGTACGGTACGGTGCAGGATCAGCTGTCATCGTCAGACAAAGCAGGCCCGCTCAGCGAGATGCCGACGATGCACCTTGTTCGTCCAGCTCAGGAACATCTCACGAGCTATGTCGCAGCGCTCCAACGTGGGTGGTCTGCCGACAGCGTTCGCGGCGCGGTAGCTGCCCAGGAGGAGCTTGAACTCATCCGGGCCGACGCTACAACGTTTCTCGCGCGCCTAGACGATCGAGAGGCGAACGGTTCGCCGGTCAAATTACCGGATGGGTCCACGGCGACCCGAGTTCCTGGGTTCCACCGATGGCTATGGGACGGCGAGTTCGCCGGCAGAATCAGTTTACGCTGGCAGCCCGGCACAACCGATCTGCCGTCGCATTGTCTCGGTCATGTAGGCTATGGCGTGGTTCCCTGGAAGCGAGGGCGTGGCTATGCGACTGCTGCACTTCGCTCGCTGCTCCCGGAGGCAAAGGCGGTTGGTCTTCCGTTTATCGAGGTAGTCGCGGACCCGGATGATTTGGCGTCGCAGAGGGTCATAGAAGCCGCCGGCGGAGTGGTCTACGAGCGGTTCACCAAGCCGGCGCAGTTTGGCAGCGTGCCAGGCCTGAGGTATCGCATTGTTCTGAGATGACGCACCGAAAGACGGTTCACGAGCGGAGCGGGTCGAGATGGCGTTCCACGCTCTGGCCGACAACGCCGCAGTCCTTAGGGATGCGGTTCGGTCCCGCGCCCTAGGTAACCTGAACGTCTGTAGTGGACCCCCGGTCACGCGCGGCTACCGTTATAAGGGTCACCATGACGTCGTAGATTTTTCGCTGCAGCCGACCGCGCGGTACCTGATGGGAAGGTGCGGCGAAGATGAAACGCCTCGTGCTCGCTGTTCACCCGGCCACCCAGCGCCTCAGGCGAGCAGTTCCCGTACGCGCTTGCCGGCTTCAAGTCCCTGCTCGATGGCGCCGTCGATGAAACCGCGCCAGCCGTTGGCCCAGTCGGCGCTGGCGAAAATCACGCGCCCGCGCGGCTGTTGCAATTCGCGCAGATACCGTGACCACATGCCCTGCCGCAGCGTGCACCAGGTTCCTTTTGAATACGGATCGAGAACCCATTCGTAGCCGAAAGTCTTCAGCACCTTGGCGTCCGGAAGGAAGAGCCGCACCGCCTGCTGCACCGAATTGATGTCGTTAACGTTCAATAGGTCGCGGCTCGGACCGAAACCGACGAGGTGTGTGTGTCCGTCTGCCACATCCTCCGTGACGAGGTAGTTCAAAGCCTTGTGGCTTGGCGCCATGCCGAAGAGGCTTCCATAGTCGCCCTCAAGGACTACGTGCACCTTGGTGCCGACCCCTGCATGCGACATGCGAGACGCCGCGAGCTGCGCCGCGCTCAGTTCGGGTTGCCACTCCAAATCCTTCAAGACATTCAGAGGGATCGTGGAAATCACAGCCCGGGCACGCAACTCCTCGCCGCCAGCCGTCTGAACGCTGACACCCGTGGCATCTTGTTGTACCCGCTTCACGGGCGTATGCAAGCGCACCTCCGGGTGGGTCTCGGACTGAATGGCGCTAAGCAGTGCCACCGTGCCATCCCTGAAGTGGTACCGTCCGGCCGCGTCGTTCATATCCGCAAAGTTGTGCCCAGGCAGCACATACCAGCGCACCATCTCGATCCAGGCGAATTGCTCGCAGTAGTTGTGGCCCGCGCTGGCCATATAGCCGTCCACCAGATCGCGATACACCGGTGGAATCTTATTTGCCACGCTGGCCAGGCGCTCAGCGCTCGAGATCTGATCCACGCTGCGATACGCATCGGAGCCGAACGGATCATGCGGCAGCGGCAGCAGGGTTCGCGAGTCGCCCATGTAGAGGGAGACCGCCTTTTCTAGGCGGTCGCTGATCTTTGCGTATGACAGAGTCTCGATCTGGTCCGAGCTCGTATGCACGATGATTTTGTCGGCACTCGCCCCGGGAGTCTCGTGCAGCGCGAGGCCATGGCGGCGGATCTCGGTCCAAACATAGGGCTGCGACCAATGCACCCAGGTCCCCCCCATATCCGTCGGTCGCCCCATGAAGTCAGCCGTGAAAGTCCGACCACCGAGCCGATTGCGCGCTTCGAGAATCACGCTACGCAGTCCCGCACGCTGGCACTCGCGCGCGGCGGTCACCCCGCAGAAGCCGCCCCCGAGGATGATCACATCGTAGTCTCGCCCGGACTCGGCCGCTTGCAGGCTCGTGGCCGAACCCGCGCCCACGGTTACCGCCCCGGCGGCGATGACAAAATCCCGACGCGTCAGGCTGCTTTGAGACGACTCAGAAAGAGACGGACGGCTTACTTCACTCATAAGCTTGCCTTTCATAGGTGACGCAAAGTTGAAACACCGAGAATCGATGGAAGCACCGGACGGTGTGTGTGCCTGCCCAAACTTTGCGAGTTGTTGACGGCTGAATCGATGTTCCATTCTATGGCTCTGCGGCTGTAGCCACCAGCTCTCTCTGGTGAGGCTCTCGGGAGGAGCCGGGCGCTGGCTAGGCGTTCTGCGCCGACAACCCTGGGCCACG
>JASHTF010000021.1 GCA_030040715.1 Gammaproteobacteria bacterium
CGCCACAGGCCGCGCAGGACGCCTCGGCCTTCATCGACGCCATCTTCCAAGATGCCGCCAAGGCGCAGGGGGCGATCGCACTCGTCCTGAGCCGTGCTGCGATCGGCTCGCTCCTCGTCGATAATCTCAATGCCTCGATTCACCTACGCGCGCTCCTCACCGACGTGTTTCTCGCCGATCAGGCGCTGCGGCCTCGCTGAATCTGCGCCTCGCAACGGAGTCTTCGGGCTTTTTGCGGCATACGAAGAGCTACCACGCGTAGTCATCAAGAATCCTTAAACGATGGCACGATGGCCTTCCGGAAAGCCGTCGCTGGCGAGCGGCCGCAGTGGGGTCGGTTGCGGCGATTCGGCCAAGACTATTCAGGAAAGCGCCTCTATCCCATTGCGCCTTATGACATTCAGCAGCTTCGGCGACGGGCCGCTCGGTCGCTTTTCGCAGCGCCCCTGATCTATCGCAGAACCGAGAACCTCCGGGCCGTGCAATTGGCGCTGATTTGGGCTTCGGCATAGCGGACGCGTTTCAATGTAACGGGTGACCCACCGCCAAGTCGGTCGAGTTCTTTGGATCAGATGACGAGCGAATGTATGTGTGTCGTGAGGCTCCGCCATGCGTCGGTGTGGCTGGCCGCAACAGCCGTCAGTTCGATGAACACGATCCAGGTGCCGCCCAAGGCCGTCGCGCGATGAATCGTCCGCATCGACACCAGGTCGTAGGCGATGAGTAACAGCAACAGACCGAACCCTGCCATCATCGCGGGGAGGGGCTTGTGCAGTAGGAAGTGCAGCGGCCACCTGCCGAAACCCGCGGTCATCATCGCGATCGTGCCAATCAGGATCAGCCGCTTGTGGAACGTCGGCTTACGACGCAGCAGGAACGCAAAGCCGACCGGAACGCCGAAGCCGAGAACCTCGCTCAGTGCGACTGCGTAAGTCGCCTTGGCGTCAAAGTCAGGCTCAGCCCACAGGCGCTTCAGCATTTCATTTGCGACAAGAACGCCCAGGACGACGACCACGGGCGCGAGCGCCATACCGAGAATACCCAACCGCCGATGAATGTCAGCGCGGCCGCTCGCTGCGAGCGAGGTCTGGGTGACGAGCAGCACGATCCAGCTGGTGAAGACCGCACCGTGGATATGAACGATCGGCCCCGGCAGCGGGTCCGCGTGGAACAGAGAGGCTAAGAAATAGGTTGGCGCGAAGCCGATGAAAATGATCAGCGCCATCAGGACCGACATGCCCCAGAAAAACCGGTGTTCGCGGCTGCGGCGGGACGATTTCTCGATCGGAGGCGCATCGAAGACAACGCTACTCATTGGACGACTCTCGTTCCGTTTGCTTGTACCTGCATTTACCGAAGTGGTGCGCGCCGGTCTTGGACGGCGCGGCAATGGATTTGGACAGCGAGGAAGTGATGGCGCTAGAGTAGTCGCCGTTCTGCATGGGGTGCCCCGTGGTCGATGCTGGAACACACAATCCGCAAGCACCGCCGCCTCCTGAGTTGATCACAATCCGCACCGATGATTGGCCGGAGCGGGATCGCGTGGCGATGTTTCGCGAAACGTTTGGCGGCGATCGAATTCGGGTGGAGCCCTCGCCGGACGAGTCACTCCAGATCGACGTCACGCTGATGAAATTGCCGGGACTGGGGCTGCTATCGGGCTACCGTTCGGCGCTACGATCCGATTTCGCGGATGGACATGACAGACTCGTGTTCAACCTCGGAAGCGAGGCTCTCGCGAAACAGTTTGGCCGCGAAGTCGTCCTGGAGCCAAGCGCTGCAATCGCCTTGTCGGGCGCGGACTGGGGGAGCTTCACCACGCCGCGAACCGGACCGATCGCTACGTTGGTATTTCCGCGGGGCGGCCTCCTGCCGCTACTAAATGATGTGGGGCGGTCTTGCGGCCGACGCATCCCGAGTAACTCTCCGGCGCTTCGACTGCTTCGAGGCTATTTGAATGCGCTGCAGATGAGCGACGGAATGAGCACATTCGCGCTTCAGCCGCTGGCGATCGCACACATCTATGATCTGGCTGCGCTGGCGCTCGGCGCCACCCGCGAGGCCGAGGAGATTGCCAGAGGCCGCAGCGTGCGCGTAGCGCGGCTTCAAGCGATCAAGATCGCTATTCTCGGGAATCTCGATCGCGATGTTTCAGTCGGTCATATCGCTGCCCAGCACGAGTTGAGTCCGCGCTACATTCGAATGCTCTTCGAAAGCGAAGGGACCAGCTTCACTGAATTTGTTCGCGAACACCGGTTGAAGCGCGCACGTTCGAAGCTGCTCAGCCGGCGCTTCGACCACCTTCGCATCAGCGACATTGCCTACCAAGTCGGATTCAACGATCTGTCCTATTTCATCCGGACATTCCGCCGCCGCTTTGGGCGCTCGCCGCGTGAGATTCGCGAGCTTCGCTTCACCGGATTGGAGTAGTGAGCGGCTGGAAAGCGGACGCCGTGGCTGTCCGTTCAAGATCGACCAGACCGCAGCCCTTCAACGCGTCTGCGAACAGAGCGGCGCGCTCGGCAATGTCGTCGGTAAAGCGGCTCGATGCGATACTCAAAAAGCCGCTGCACCTGTTCAAGCCAGTCGGTGGCTGATACGTTGGGGTGGAACGGACTCCTCGGAGTGTAACGATGAAAGCACACCTACTCACGCGTGGCACTGCCGTGAGGCAGCGAACCGCGATCCTGCTCGCTGCACTGAGCGGACTCGTGTCAGCAGCAGACCTGCCGACGGGGATGGCTGCTCCCCGATCTTCCCTGACCCTCGACGATCTCATGGCACTGCGCGAGGTCGCGGAGCCGAATCTCGCCCGCACCGGCTCGTGGATCGCTTACACGGTCACGGAGAGCGACGTGCAGGAGGATCGGCTGCGCACCGCCATCTGGGTCACCAGGGTGGACGGTACACAGCGCAAACAACTGCCGCTCGCACAGGATGATGCTGCGACTCTGCGTTTCAGCCCGGACGGCCGCCGGTTGGGTTTTCTGTCTGGGCGTGGCACCCGTGACGGCCGCGCGCAGCTGTACCTGGTGGATCCACAAACGGGCGCGGCCGAGATCCCGGTAGCGCTCGACGGAGAGGTAACCGACTTTGCGTGGGCACCGGATGGCCGGCGCCTGGCGGTCGTCGTTGAGGATCCGCTGCGGTCCAATCCAACTGCTGCTCCAGACGGCAAACCGATTCCCACTCCGATCGTGATCGATCGGTTCTACTTCAAGGAGGACGGCAGCGGCTACCTTGGGAAGGAGCGCCGGCATCTGTTTCTCGTCGATCTGGCACGGCGCACGGCGGAGCGGCTCACCGACGGACCGTTCGACGAAGTCAAGCCCTCATGGTCGCCCGATGGACGCCGCATCGCCTTCGTCAGCAAGCGAGGTGCCGATCCCGATCGCCACGACACGTTTGGCATCTATGTCATGGATGCGGTCCCCGGCGCGCCGCCGCGCCGTCTGACCACCTACCAGGGGTCGACCTATCAGGGCGATGCTGCTTCAGACTGGGCGAGTGCCCCAGCGTGGAGTCCGAACGGGCGAACTCTGGCCTACGTCACCGCCGGTGATCCGCGGCTGGTCTTCTACAGCGTGCATCAGCTCGCGGTGGTGCCAGTCGACGGCGGCCCCACGCGCATGGTAGCGCCCTCGCTCGATAGAAACGTGAGCCTTCCCCGCTGGTCCGCTGACGGCGAATCACTGTTCGCCATCGTAGAGGAGGACGGCAACTCTCATCTGGTCCGATTCGATGTTCGCACCGGAGCGGTGACGCGGCTACTGCCGGGTCGCCATAGCACCACCGCGTTCGACATCGGTCCACGTGACTCGATCGTAGTCCTCGACAGCACTCCCGATCGACCCGCAGAGGTATATCGACTGGCCGGGGACCGGTGCCTGCCGATTTCTCAACAGAACGCCGCGCTCCTCGACCGGGTGATAATGGGTAGCGTCGAGGAGATCTCCTGGCCGAGCACCGATGGAACGATCGTCCGGGGGTTTCTGACCAAGCCGCCGGATTTCACACCCGGGCGCGCGTACCCCACCCTACTGCATCTTCACGGCGGACCTACGAGCCAATTCGACAACGGGTTCGACTTCGAGCAACAGTTTTTCGCGGCTCACGGCTATCTCGTCGTTGCCCCTAATCCGCGCGGCAGCGCCGGCCGCGGGCAAGCCTACGCCACCGCCATCTATCGAGACTGGGGCAACAAGGATGCCGCCGATGTCATCTCTGCGATTGACTCACTCGTGCGTCGCGGCCTGAGCGATCCCCGGCGCCTGGGCATCGGGGGCTGGAGTTACGGAGGGATGCTGACGAGCTACGTGATCGCGCGTGACGGCCGATTTGGGGCGGCGGTCGCTGGCGCATCGGTCTCCAACATGCTCGCCAGCTATGGCACTGACATGTACGTCAGGGAGGACGAGGCCGAACTCGGGCAGCCGTGGAAGAATCTGGACACGTGGCTCAAGATCTCGTTCCCCTTTCTCGAAGCCGAGCGCATCACCACGCCGACCCTGTTCATGTGTGGAGCGCTCGACTACGCTGTGCCCTGCACCAACTCCGAGCAAATGTACCAGGCACTTCGCAGCCTGGGTCGCGACACTCTGCTGATCGTCTACCCGGGCCAGAGCCACTACTTCGTACGCCCGAGCTTCAGGCGTGATCGGCTCGCACGAGAGTTAGATTGGTACGACCGGCATTTACACGACTGAGCAAATTCGCGCGCGAGAACTGAGCTGCAGCACTTTCGAACATCGGATCGGGTCGATAGCCCGCCTGGCTGTCGATGCTACAGCTCGCGCGGTGCCAGCGCCGGGGCCTCGGCGCCCTGCGCGGCCGGCGGCGGCTGACCGCCCTGGCGCGCGCGCAGCAGCAACCACTGCCCCAGCACGACCAGCGTCACACCGACAAACGCAGTCGGCTCCCAGGTCTTACCTTCGAACAAACTCGACATCAGCATCGCGATGAGCGGCGTCAGCGCCGAGATATAGGAAGCCATCGTGTAGCCGCGACGACGCGCGACCCCGAAGTACAGCAGGAACGCCACCACCGAGCCCAGCACCGCCAGATACACCAGCGAGCCGACGTAGGTCGGACTCGCGTCGAACTGCCAGCGCCGCCCGGTCACTGAACTAAAGAGCGCAAGCAGCAGACTGCCGTACGCCATCGACCAGGCGGTCGACGCGGCCAGCGGCGTATGGGCGCGCTCGCCCCGCAACGCAAACAGGTTACCCCCTACCGTTCCCAATACACCCACCAGCGCCAGCGCCAGCCCCTGCGCCGTCCGCAGATCGAAGCCGGAGCGTGCCAATTCCCCCCAGGACAGCAGCACGACACCGCAGGCACCGAGGACACCCGCCGCCCACGCCTTCGCCGGCGCCCGCTGACCCTGCAGCCATCGGAACGCGGTCAGATTGAGTAATGCGGTAGCCCCGAACATGATCGACACTACCGCTGAGGCGACCCGCGTCTCGGCCTCATAGACGCCGGCGTAATCGAGCGTGAAGATGCACAGTCCCACCCCGAGCGCGGCCGAGTGCTGCGAGCCCGACAGCGTCACACGCTCGCCCCGCAACGCGCACCACGCAAACAACAGCAGTGAGGCGATGCTGAAGCGATACGTGATCGAGACCAACGGATCGACCTGACCCAGCTGCATCTTGATCGCGTGCCAGGTCGTCCCCCAGATCAGGGCGCAGGCCACGATGGCCACTACATCGAGGTAGGAGCGACTGCGATCCACAGCTGAAGCCGGCTTTGTCAGGACAACGGAGCGTTAGTGTAGCCCGGGACGCACCGCAGCGCCTCGTTTGAGGCGGCGGTCACGGTTGCTTGCGGATCTCGAAGCACCGATGAATATGCGGATTACGCTTGAAGTCGAACGGCAGGGTACGTTGGCTTATATCGGTGACGGTGCAGCGGCTCGGCACCGCCGGATCGAGACGGAAGCGCTGCGCATTGGTCGAGAACAGCAGTAGGCCCTGAGCAGACAGCAGCTGCACGCTGGCGAAAATCAGGGCTGGATGGTCGCGTTGCACGTCGAGCACACCCCGCATGCGACGCGAATTCGAGAAGGTCGGTGGATCAAGAAAGATCAGATCGAATGGCGGCGCCTGCTCGGCCGGCAGATAGCCACCTGCGGCCTCGGCCAGCCACTCGCGGCAGTCCGCCCGCACCAGGTGGTGGGCGGCTGTACCGAGTCCGTTGAGGCGGAAGTTCTCCGCCGCCCAGCGCAGATTAGGCGGTGACAAGTCGACGCTGACGCTGCTACGCGCTCCACCGGCTGCGGCATAGACACTGGCGCTGGCGGTGTAGCAGAACAGATTCAGGAAGCGCGCGCCGCGGGCGCCGTCGCGGATCCGTGCGCGCGTGAGTCGCTGGTCGAGAAATAACCCGCTATCGAAGTGCTCATCGAGGTCGACCCGGAAGCGTAGCCCCGCCTCCTGCACGATGAAGCGTCGTTGCGACACTCCACGCTCCGCCTCCACATCGGCGCCGACGGCCTCGTAGGCACGCGCTCGGGCGCGTACTGCACGGCCCGCACCCTCGGACGCGCTCTCCGGGTCGCGCAGCGGCGTGCCGCCGCGCCGCCGCCGTCGTACCCGCAAGTGAATCCGATCGGCGGGCACCTGTAGCTCCCGCGGCAGCACTGCGAGCGCCTCTTGTCGGCGCCGGCGCGCGGCCTGCGGATCGATCGTGCGTGGCGGCGCGTACTCCTGTACCTGCAGATGCACGGCGCCGCTGTCCGCCTCGACGTAGCGATCGATCGCGAAGGCGTATTCGGGCATATCAGCGTCATAGAGCCGATAGCAGCTGACAGCCGCGCGCTGCGCCTGGCGCTCGAGTTGGCGCCGATTTTTTTGCAGCCGGTTGGCCAGCATCGCCGCGCCGGAGCTCAGAGCCAACGGCTCGAGCCGGCGCGCGCGCGCATCCTCTGCGCCCGGAGCACCGAGATCGATGCGCAGCAAGCGACAGGGTATGGGGCCATTCCAGAGCTTATGCACTCGGTAGCTACGCAGCCTGAGCGCATGCGAGGTCTGCGGCGTTGCGCTCAATAGCGCCGCGTCCCAGCCGGCGAAGTGCTCGCGCAGCGCTCGCCCGAGCTCGGCGTACAGCGCCTCGGCCTCGGCGGCGTCGCCGAGGCGTTCGCCATAGGGTGGATTGGTGCAGATCAATCCCGCGCGTGGACTCATCGGTTGCACGCTCGCGATCGGGCGCTGCTCGAAATGCACCCAGTGCGCGACCTCGGCGCGGGCGGCGTTCGCCTGCGCGTGCGAGAGAGCGTCCGCATCGATGTCGCTGCCACGGATCGTGCTGCGGATCTGCGGCAAGACTGCGCAGCGTGCCTCGGCGCGTAGCCGCTGCCACAGCGCCGCGTCGTGCTGCCGCCAGCCGAGAAAGCCGAAGTAGTCGCGCAGCAGCGCCGGCGCGCGGTGCGCCGCGATCAGAGCAGCCTCTATCACCAGCGTGCCTGAGCCGCACATCGGATCGAGAAATTCCGCATCACGGGCCGCGGCCTCGGGCCAGCGTGCGCGTAACAGCATCCCGGCGGCGAGGTTTTCACGCAGCGGCGCGATCGTCGCATCGCGCCGATAGCCGCGCCGATGCAGTGCCTCGCCCGCGAGGTCGAGCCACAGCGTCACGCTCCGGCCCTGGGCGTGAGCGCTGAGCCGCACCGCCGGGCGCGACAGCGCCACTTCCGGTCGCCTGCCGCTCACGCGCCGCAGCCGATCGCACACCGCATCCTTCAGCCGCAGCGCGCCGAAATGCGTGTTCACGATCGTCGGATGCGAGCCGGTGAACTCGCACGCGAGCGTGCCCGCCGGATCGACGTGTGTCTCCCAGTCGCACGCAAGTGCCTGCGCGTAGAATTCGTCGGCATCCGGCGCGTCGAACCGATAGAGCTGCAGCAGCACGCGGCTCGCGACCCGTGACCAGAGGCAGGCGCGGTAGCCGACCTCGAGGCTGCCGCTGAATTGCACGCCGAACGGCCGCTCGACCAGCTGCGTCGCGTCGATAGCCATCAACTCGCGCGCCAACAGATCCGCGAGGCCGCGCGGGACGATCGCGAAATAGGTCCCCTGGGTGCTGCTCAACTCAGAACGTCACCGCTCCGCTCACAGTGTCACCATTTCACCATCACACCCGCACCCCAGATGACCTCGCGCGTACGCAGATCGGGGTACCACACGCTGCCATTGGTGTTGAGGGCCTGCGCGCCGGGCTGAGTGCCGAATTGTACGCCGTCCTGGGTATTCGGCGGCGTGATACCGCCGGCACCCGTCCAATACGGCACATCGGAATGGCGGAAGGTGGTCTCCGTCCACCAGGTGATCCAGTCGTTCGGCATGTACTGGAAATTAAGCTGCGAGTCCCACTGGAACAGCTTCTCGCCGGGATTCTCGCTGAAGTACGGCGTGCCGCTCGACGCCGTGGCGCCGTTGATCGGCGGGAGCAGAGCGAGATAACGACCCGGATTGTTGTAGAACCCGCCACCGAGCGTGAGCGCGTAGACGTTGTTGTCCCACCAGGTACGGTTGTAGAGCATCACGCCGATGAAGTTCTCTTTGGCCGGACCGCGGTCGCAGCTCACTCCGCCGCCGTATTGGCAGCCCACGTCCCAGGTTAGCGACATCGCCATGCGCGAGATGCCGCGGCCGTTCTCACCGTGACCGTCGTAGTACTTCCACAACAGGCTGTCGTCTTCGTGAATGCGCTGGATGTGCCCCGGGTTGACATACGGAGCGTTTGCCGGACAGCTCACGTTGTTCGGCTGTACCGCTGATTCGTTGTAAACCGCGCTCGGCGCATACAGGTTGCTGCCATTGCACAGCTGGTACGGGCCCGACGACGACACGTTGTCTTCGCCCAGCGAGTAGCTGTTGAACACCATTTTGAGGGAATCGCTCGGGATCCACAGAATCTGGCCGCCGAAGCCCGGATGATGGTTGTACTGCGCATAGGATTGCCAGCCGTTGATCAGCCAGGGTTCGATCTTCAGGTCCTGCGTGGGAAACCATTGAATGCGCAGCCCATTGAAGAACCACGGCGTGTTCGACGATACGAACGAGGGCTGATAGGTCCAGTTGTCGAAGTTGTAGTAGCTGAACAATCCGATATAGGACACGAAAATGCCTGCGTCGACGTTGAGGCCGTGGCTCACGTCAAAGTGATAGCCGGCATTGGCCTCCGAAAAATACTTGTAGGCACCCTGCAGATCCCATTGGCCGACACCGTAACTCGCGTCGTTCCGCGGGGTGGTTACGGCAAACATCCCGAACATCGACAGGAAGCGCGCCTGCACGTTGTTCCAATGAAAGTTGCCGCCGAAGCTCACCTGCTCGACCTGCCACTCCTCTGAGCGGAACTCCTCCGTCGACCCATCGATGGTGTGGTCCTTGGGGTGGTTGAAGTCCGCCAGATAGTTCACGTCAAAGCGAATCTCTGGTGTAAAGAACTTGGTATCGAAGATCGGCGAGTTTTCCCGCGTGGTGCCATTCATCCAGCCGATGTAGCCGTCGTTGGCGAACGGCGTCACCGTGTCATTGGCCGGTGCGGGCGCCGGTTGCTGCAGCGCCTCGGGCACCGTGGCGGTCTGCGCCGGCGGCGGGGTTGTCGGCGCGGGCGTCGACGTCGTCGGCACGGGCACTTCGGACACCGCGGGCGCGGTATTCTGCGCCACGACCGTGGGCTTCTCAGTCTGCTTCAACTGCGGCTTGAACAGCGGTTGCCAGATGCGATCGAAAAAACTCGCGGAGCCACCGCCGCGCGCGGCCGCCGTAGCCGTGGGCTCGACGTTCGCGGCCGCCGCCTCGCGCACCAGCGTCATGTCATAGCGCGTCGTCCCGCTGGTCGCGAGCGCGAGCGGCGGCAGCGCGCGATAGCCCGGAGCCGCCGCTGATAGCGACCAGGCGCCTGGCTCGAGCCCGCTGAAGGCATAGACGCCGTCGGGCCCGGTCACCGACACGAACGTCGTTTTGGCGTTGCGCGCGGTAACCGTGGCGTGCGCAACCGGCTGCTTGTTGGTGTCGGTCACGATGCCGACGATCATCGCGGCATCGTCGGCCACCGCCGGTGACACCATGGCCGTCGACAGCATCCCCGCCAGGATCAGCGCCAGATTCAGTAACGTCAGCGCAGATCCTGACCTGAAAGCATCGCCACGGGTGCGACCATCATTCAACACGCGAACATAACCGGCCATACTGTCTCTCCCGAGGCAGCCGCCGTCAGTGCTGTGACCAATTGGGCTGTTACTGCAGCACACGAACGCATCCCCTATATAGGACGCGCGTGCGCATCACGTTACCTAGCGTCGCGGATTGACCCTGGACGGCGCCCGAACCTTAGAACAGAGCCTATAAAAAAGACGTAAATTTATCGTTGGCCGCCGACTCGATCGCGCGCGCGCCGATTTGATTGTCACCGAACCCGTGACTTACTCGATGCTCTCGCCGTGCTGGCTGATGTCCAGGCCCTCGAGCTCCTCATCACTGGTGACACGCAATCCGAGTGTCACGTCCAGCAGCTTCAGGATCGCGATGCTCATGCCGAAGCTCCACACCAGGGTGGCGAGCACCCCGCGCAATTGCAGTATCACACTGCCGGTGGCACCGCTGATCTCGGTGTTGACGAGTGCGCCGGTGAGGAGCGCACCGACGATGCCGCCGATGCAGTGGACGCCGAAGGCATCGAGTGAGTCGTCGTAACCAAACACCCGCTTGACCGAGGTAGCTGAAACGAAGCACACCACTCCGGCGGCGATACCGATGATCACGGCGGCGTCCGGGCCGACGAAGCCCGAGGCAGGCGTGACGGCCACCAGCCCTGCGACGGCGCCGGAGCAAATACCGAGCACGCTCGGCTTACCCTTCACCAGCCACTCGGTGAACATCCAGGCAAGCGCCGCGACCGCGGTGGCGATGTGAGTCACGACGAAGGCCATGCCGGCGCGGCCATCGGCGGCCACGGCGGAGCCGGCATTGAAGCCGAACCAACCCACCCACAGCAGCGAGGAGCCGATCACCGTCAGCGTCAGGTTATGGGGCGCCATCGATTCGCGCCCGAGACCGCGTCGCTTGCCGAGCATCAGAGCGGTCGCAAGCCCGGCGACGCCGGCGTTGATGTGCACCACGGTGCCGCCGGCGAAGTCCAGCTGGGTCGCGGCAAGCCAGCCCGAGGGCTCCCACACCCAGTGCGCGACCGGGCAGTAGACCACGATCAGCCACAGCGCCATGAACCACAGCAGCGCTGAGAACTTCATGCGCTCGGCAAACGAGCCGCAGATCAGCGCCGGCGTGATGATCGCAAAAGTGGCCTGGAACATCGCATACACGGTCTCGGGAATGGTGGGGGCGAGGTGCGACACGCTCACCTTGTGAGCGTGCTGCAGGTACACCATCCCGTGCAGGAAAATGCGCGACAGTCCTCCCACGAACGGGGTACCGGGCGTAAAGGCGAGTGAGTAGCCGAGCAGCCACCACAGCACGGTCACGACGCAGGTGATGGCGAAGCTCTGCATCAGCGTCGCGAGCACGTTCTTCTTGCGCACCATGCCGGCGTAGAACAGCGCCAGCCCCGGCACCGTCATCATCAGTACCAGCGCGGTTGAGGTCAGCATCCACGCGGTATCGCCTGAATTGATCTTGTCAAACGCCACCACGGTCGGCGCCGTGAGCGCCGGTGCCGGCGTCACGGCGGGTGTCGCAGGCGCCGCTGCGGCGGGGGCGGTGAGCGCTGTCGCAGCCGATGCGGCGGCGATGGCCGGCGTCTGGGCGCCGGCGGTTGCCGCTACCGCTAACATCAGAGCCAACAGGCAGGCGGCCCCCGCGCCTGGGACGGCGCCTATCGCTGCGCGTGTGCGCCTGCCGATCGCCCGCGATCGCACTGTGGTGCGCATAACCTTGCTACTCCCGTTGCCCCGCCCGCGCTCGCCTGCAGTACTCGTGCCACACCGGAAACCGGCTCGGGGAGGAAGGATTGAGCGGCGGGCGCACCAATCCGACGCAACGCGGTCTGCGACCGCACCACTCTGGAGCATCTGAGCAGCTGCACTACCTCAGAGCGATCGAGCGCGCTCACGATCACGCCCCTGGCCCGACCGCGCGCCTTCTGTTTGCGGCCGGATGGCGAACGATGTGACAAATAACCTGAGGATTCATCTGCAATTCACGGCCCTGACACCGAATGTTCACGCGCAAACCGCAACCTGCGCGCGTGGATCAGGTCTCCTGAGCAATCGATGAGCCCCAGCCACCGGCCGCAGGTGCACGTCCGCGCAGTCTTCATCTCCGACATTCATCTCGGTACCCGCGACTGTCGCACCGATCTGCTGCTCGACTTCCTCGGCAGCGTCCATGCCGACGAGCTGATCCTGGTCGGCGACATCGTCGATTTCTGGAGCCTGCGCCGCAGTCTCTACTGGCCGCAGTCACACAGCGAGGTGCTGCGAGCCATCCTCGGCAAAACCCGGCAGGGCACGCGCGTGATCTACGTGCCCGGCAATCACGACGAGCCGCTGCGGGATATGTGCGGCAGCCACTTTGGTCTGCTGGAGGTGCAGCGAGAGTATCTGCACGAGACCGCACGCGGTCGGCGCCTCCTGGTCCTGCACGGCGATGAGTTCGATGCGGTCGTCAAGTGCAACCGCCTGCTCGCAGCCCTCGGCTCGGGACTCTACGATGTCGCCCTGGCTCTCAATCGCGCATTGAATCGCCTGCGACGCCGATGCGGTTATCGCTATTGGTCACTCGCCAGCTATCTGAAGACTCACATCGGCAACGCCATGGAGTATGTGCACGGCTTCGAGCAGGCCGCCGCTCACACTGCGCGGCGACGCGGACTCGATGGGGTGGTCTGCGGGCATATTCACCGCCCTGAAATCGTCGAGCTCGGCGGCGTGTTGTACTGTAACTCGGGCGACTGGGTCGACAGTTGCTCGGCACTGGTCGAACGGCGGGACGGCGAGCTGCAGCTGTGGCATTGGGCCAACGCCGTCAGCGGCGATGGCAAGCTCGGGCTGGCGCTCGGACTGGAGCGCGCTGCCTGAGTTGCGCGCCCCGGGGTGTGCCGCCGCGGTCAGTGCAGCGTCGCGGCCGCAGCGCCGGAGGCCGCAGTCGGCAGGCCGAGCGCCGAGCGCAACTGCGCGCGCGCCTCGGCATAATCGTGCCGGAACGCGGCATTCTGCATCATCAGCGCCACCGCAACCGTTCCCACGGTACGGCCCGCCTCCACATCGGTCGGGAAATGCGCTCCGACCACCAGGCGGGAATGGCCGTAGTCGCGGCCGCGCGCAAACAGCTCGGACCGCTTCTCGGGCACCATGTCGGCCAGCAGGATCGCGCACACCGTGCCGAAGGCGGAATGTCCACTCGGATAGGACACGCGCGCCAGAGCCTGAGCGGCTAACTCTCGGGACGGCAGCCGTGCGTTCGGCCCGCAGGCAGAGCGCATGGTCACCGCGAGCGGCGCGTCCGGCGCCACATCGGCGAGGCGCCCGACGCGGTCGCTCACCGCGTAGGGTCGCTTCCGGTGCCAGTACTGCTTGACCGGGCCGGTGAGCGCAGCGCCCTGCTGGGCAGCGCGGTTCAGAAAGGCGAGCACGCGCGCGGTGCGCTCGTCGCTGAGCGTCGCGCCGAGCGCATCGGCAAACCGCCCGCAGGTAGTCGTTGCATCGCTGATCGCGTGCTCTACCGTGTGCTGCGCGCGTGCGCTGCGCTGCGCGTCGAGCACCGCCTCGAGGTCGCGGCGCGCGGCCGCGGAATTCTCTGCCGGTGGCGGCGGCAGTAGATCGACCAGGTCGACCTGCGCGGGCCGCACGTAGGCGTCGGAGGCGGCGCTCGACGCGCTGGCCGCGCTGGCCGTGCAGGCGGGCGCGGCGCGCGCATCCAAGATCGGCGGCGAGGGCGATTGCGCCCCGGCGGGCAGCGCCAGCGCCAGCCACAGCGGCACGGCTGCGACTACCCGGGCGCGCGCGACGCGGCTGCGGTTCGCCCGGCTCTCGATCGCATTCATTGTTCCGACTCCACTGAGCTCACCCTCCTCATCCGCCTCACGCCTGCGCACGCCCATCCGCGCTCGCGGCGTTACTCCAAGGCCACATATGATCAACCAATTACATCGCTGCAGCCACCCCGCGGCGGCTAGTCAAACTCGCTCATCAGGCCTCGATCGCGCGCATGCGCGAACATGCGCTCAATCTGGTGGGCGGTCGTGCGACCGAGCGACAGCGGCGGCAGCTGGTGCGGCGCGAAGAAATCGACCGCGCTGGTTTCGATGCTGGGACGCGCCGTGCCGCCGACCAGCTCGCAGATGAAGAACAGCTTGTAGATCGAATGCGCGTGGCTGTGCGCCGGCGCGTGCCGCCGCCGATCCCAGACCGCGGCGAGCTTGACGGCACGCGCCTCGAAACCGGATTCCTCCCGTACCTCACGCTCGACGCATTCCTTGGCGGATTGGTTCACGTCCGCCCAACCTCCCGGCAGCGTCCATAATCCATCGCTGACCTCGCGCACCAGCAAAATACGGCCATCACGAATCACCGCGCCGCGCACATCCACTTTGGGCGTCGGATAACCGACCTCCTGCTCGAACAGCGCGGTCAGACGTTCTATCGGCGCGTCCGCCCCCTCGGCCAGCATTTCCACGGCGATCGCGCGCAGGCGGCGAAAGCGGTCGAGATCAAATGGATTCTGAGAGAAGGTCAGGCCCGCTTGCGCGATCGCTTGCAGCTCGCGCGCCCACAGCAGCCACTTCGGTTCATCGGCCGTGACCTCAACCATCTGAGCACCTCTTATTCACCCCGCGACCGCTTGCGCACCGCTCGACGGCGACGGTAGAGTCCGCGCGCCACCCGCGATCGAGGAGCCCATTCATGAAGCGTACTGCATCGGCGATCTGGTCTGGGGATCTGAAAAGCGGGCATGGAGCGCTGGCGACGCAAAGCGGCATCCTCAAGGAGACTCCCTATAGCTTTGCGACGCGGTTTGAGAATGCGGTCGGGACCAATCCGGAAGAGCTGATCGCGGCGGCCCACGCCGGCTGCTTTACCATGGCGCTGTCGGCGAACCTCACCCGTGCCGGCTTCGCGCCCAAGCGCCTCGCCACCCAGGCGACGCTCTCCCTCGAGCAGGTCAGCGGCAACTGGACCATCACCAGCGTACACCTCGAGAACGAGGCCTGGGTACCGGGCATCGACGATGAGCGATTCCAACAGCTCGCCGCCGACGCCAAGGCCAATTGCCCGGTATCGCGCCTGCTGCGCGCCGAGCTCAGCCTGCACGCCAAGCTCGAAGCGAGCAGCACCACCAGCAGCACTGGCAAGTAGCAGGTAACGACCAGCAACCGTCAGAGCAGCCGAACGTGGGAGCTGTCCGACATCACTGCCTACCAGGAGCCTGCGGCTGCAGCGGTGCAGCGCGCTAACATCGTCCCTCATGACTCGAAATCCCGCCGCTCCTCACGGCACCGCGGGTGCCCCGCTGATGCGCTGGGGCGCATTCGCGGCAGGCCTCATCGTCGGGGCAGCGCTGAGCGCCCTGGTGATAGCCGGTGCATTGGCGCAGCGGCGCCGGACGCGCCGAACCCTCCCCTGGAGTCGCCGCCGCTCGACCCGCAGCGCCTCTGGGCTCCATCCGCCGCACGCCGGTGCCGGGACCTTCGGCAGCCACGCAGAGAGCGCCGCGGCACGCGCCGCCCGGACGGGGCCGGAAGACGCCGAGATCGACGCCGAGCTCGACGAAGAGCTCGCGCAGACCTTCCCCGCCAGCGACCCGCTGCCGTATTCACATCTGATCGATTGAGTTGATTGTGGGGTAGCGAAGTACGCCGAGGCGTACAGCCTCCCGCTGCGACGGGGATCTCAGTCGCTGCCGTCGCCGCCACCGCTGCGCCATTCCCGGTCAGCCGCGACGGCCGCCGGTGCGCGCGCTTTCACCCGCACGCGGTAGCCGGCCTGAAACGGCCGGCTACCGCTCGGAGCTTATTGCTGCGGGGTCGTCGAGGAAGGGCTCTTCTTGTTGCTCTTGGAGCTAGAGCCCTTGGAGCTCTTGCCGCTCGGCTTGCCGTGTCCGTGGTGCTTGCCCGAGTTGGAGCCCGTGCTGGACGCAGGCGTAGAGCCCGACGTATCAGCAGCCGAAGCGATCAGCGGTGCACCGGCCAGCGTGGCGGCCAGGATGGTCAGAACTGCGACATTGAACTTCATCTTGAGATCCTTCCAAATGGTGAACAGGCGGCGCAAGGGCGGACGCTTGCAGCCAGGCAAAACTGTACGCGGCCGGAGATAAACCGCAACTTAACCGCGCCCTGGGTTAACTTAACGGTCGCTCTCGAGCCGCCGCCAGAAGCTCGCCGAAGCCGCCGCGGGTCCCGCGTGGACTGCCCGAAGCACTAGGACAGTACCAGGTGACGGCTGGTGTCGGCGTGTGCCCGTCTCAGCGACGCAGCTGCACCTGATGCGCTCGATACCACTCGCAGGTCGCGGCCACGCCCTCCGCCAGCCCGATGCGTGGACGCCAGCCGAGGGCGGTCATGCGTGCCACGTCGAGCAGCTTGCGCGCCATGCCGTCGGGGCGGGTGCGATCGAACTGGAGCGCGCCGGCAAATCCGACCTCGTCGGCGATCAGGCGCGCCAACTCCGCGATGCTGATATCAGTGCCCCAGCCGACGTTGATGGCAGCCTCCTCGCTGTAGCGATTCATCAAATACAGGCACGCATCCGCGAGGTCGTCGACATGCAGAAACTCGCGCCGCGGTGTGCCGCTTCCCCACACGAGCAGCGCCTCGGCGTGGGCCAGTTTGGCCTCGAAACACTTGCGGATGAGGGCCGGCAGCACGTGCGCGTCGGTGAGATTGAAATTGTCGCCCGGACCGTACAGATTAGTCGGCATCGCCGTGATGGCGTCGAAGCCAAATTCACGCCGGTACGCCTGGCACATCTTCAGTCCCGCGATCTTGGCGATTGCATACCACTCGTTGGTCGGCTCGAGCGCGCCGCTGAGCAGACACTCCTCGCTCATCGGCTGCGGCGCATTGCGCGGGTAGATGCAGCTCGAACCGAGAAACAGCAACTTGCGTACCCCGCAGCGATACGCAGCGTCGATCACGTTAGTCTGGATTTGCAGGTTGTCGCGCAGGAATTGCGCCGGCCGGGTGCGGTTGGCTTCGATGCCACCGACCTTGGCCGCGGCGAGCAGCACGTACTGCGGTCGCTGCTGCTGGAAGAAGTGCTCGACGTCGGCCTGCCGCCGTAGATCGAGCTCGGCGCGCGTGCGCAGCAACAGCTGGCGGGCGCCTGCCTGCTGCAGCCGCCGCACCAGCGCCGACCCTACCAGCCCGGTATGGCCAGCGACGTAGATCGACGCATCCAGATCGAGCATGCATTACTCGTGGTAGCGGTAGGTCTTGAATCCCTCGCGCTCGACCAGCGCGTCGCGGCGCGCTTGCGCCGTATCTTCGGCCACCATTTCCTCGACCAAGCGTGTGAAGCTGACCTCGGGCTCCCAACCCAGGCGCTGGCGCGCCTTGGTGGCGTCGCCGAGCAATGCGTCAACCTCGCTCGGCCGGAAGTAGCGGGCATCGACCCTGACCACGGTACGGCCGCTGGCGGTATCGATGCCGCATTCATCGACCCCACTGCCGCGCCACTCGAGTCGCATGCCGAGCAGGTCCGCCGCGCGCTCGCAGAATTCGCGCACCGAGTGCTGCTCTCCGGTGGCGATCACGAAATCGTCGGGCTGGTCCTGCTGCAGCATCAGCCACTGCGCCCGCACGAAGTCGCGTGCGTGCCCCCAGTCGCGGCGCGCGCTCAGATTGCCGAGATACAGACACTGGTCGAGGCCGACGTGCACCCGCGCGAGTCCACGGGTGATCTTGCGCGTTACAAACGTCTCACCACGCACCGGCGACTCGTGATTGAACAGGATGCCATTGCACGCAAACAGACCATAGGCTTCACGATAGTTGACCGTGATCCAGTAGGCATAGACCTTGGCTGCGCCGTAAGGCGAGCGCGGATGGAACGGGGTGCTCTCGCGTTGCGGCACCTCGTCGGCGCTGCCGAACATCTCCGAGGTTGAGGCCTGGTAGAAGCGCGTCTTCCCACCCAGCCCCAGCATGCGTATCGCCTCGAGCAGCCGCAGCGTGCCGAGCGCGTCGGCGTTGGCGGTATATTCCGGGGTCTCGAACGACACCGCCACATGGCTCTGGGCGGCGAGATTGTAGATCTCGTCCGGTTGCACCTGCTGGATGATGCGGATCAGATTACTGGCGTCGGTCAGATCGCCATAGTGCAGCAAAAGACGTAGGCCCGACTGGTGCGGATCCTGATAGAGATGGTCGATCCGCTCGGTATTGAACGACGAGGCGCGACGCTTGATGCCGTGCACCTCGTAGCCCTTATCCAGCAGCAG
>JASHTF010000187.1 GCA_030040715.1 Gammaproteobacteria bacterium
CACGGACTGACGATCAACGTCCTGTCGCCGGATGGGATCAGGCGCTCGGCGCGCTCGCGCGCGGCATCGGACACCGGGATATCCCAGCGATACTCGCGCTCGCTCACGCCGCAGCGGCGGGCAAATCCAAACAGCGCCTCCATCACGTGCTCGCGCGCCGCCGGCTCGATGCGATGTGAGGTGAACAGCCACTGCAGATCGAGGGCGCGCTCGCGATCGTAGCCGAGCTTCACGCGCGCCGAAGTCATCGCAGCGATCGCGCTCGCGCGCAGCGCAAACTGCATGTGCAGCAGCAGATCAAAGTCCCGTGGTCGCAGCGACCGGTGCAGTGCCGCGTATCCGGAAAGCCCGGTGCGCTTGTCGAGTACGATGAATTCGATATCGCGGATCGGGCTGAGAAGCTGCGCCTCGGTGCGCCCAATGATCCAGGTGAACTGCGCAGCGGGCCACGCTCGCTGCAGCGTGCGCACGACCGGCAGGGTATGACACACATCGCCAATGGCCGAGAGCTTTAACACCGCGACGGAACGCGGTGGCTCGACCAGCGGTAGCACAACGGCGGGACTCATGGCTCTGAGGAGCCACGGATAGTATCAGGTGGGCGGGGGAGGCACGCTCAATTCGGCTTGAGACCGTAGACGTCGAGCTCGCCGGATACGGTGGTCGAACCGTAGGCGCCGCCGGTGTTATTGCCCCTCGTGCCTACGTAGACCTTGCCGTTCGCCACGGTCGGCACGGCGAATTTAACCGCGTTGCCCGCGGCATCACCCGCCGTCATGGAGCTGTTCCACAGCTCCTGCGCGAGATTGGTAGCGTTGTATGCATGCAGGATCGCCGGTGCACATCCGGGCGACTGAGGCGTGCAGTACTGGCTGTTATCCAACGCCCAGAGGACGCCGCTCTCGCTGCCCGCCGCCGAGATCGACGGAGTGCTGCCTGGAAACCCAAAGCTCACCGCGGAAGAGCTCGCGGTAGCGAATTTCTCCGTCGATAGATTCAGCTGAAAGGCGGTCATCGGGCCGGCCCATCCGGCGACGTAGAAATAGAGGTTCCAATAGGCACCGGTCGCGAACAGCCCAGCGACGCCGAGCTGCTGCCAGGCAAAGCTGTCGCCATAGCCGCCCAACTGGTCGCGGTTCAAAACATAGAGCGCACCGTCTTTGCCGCCTCCCATGATCAAATGCGCCACGGGCTCGCCCGACAGGTCAGCGAGGATGGCAGTACCTCCGGAGCCGAAATCCTGGTCGTTGTTGTCGTCGGACTGCTGATCGGACGGAGTGAAGTATTGCGAGACGCTAAGGTGCTGGCTGACACTGTTGGTGAATTGCAATTGCAGCAATGAATCCCCGTAATCGTTGTTGGGCGCGCTGGCGCTGTTGGCATCGAAGCCACCGTTGCCGGTGAGCAGATAGAGGTTATTGTTCGGGTCCGCTGCGGGTGCGCCGCCGCCCATCCAGATGCCGCCGTAGCCGACGTTCGGGGTCACGTTCAGGACCGCCGCCTGCGTGAAGGCCGAGCCGTTGTAGCCGTAGCCGGCGACCCACCCGTAATAGGGTGCGGTGTCTTCGTGCGACGCCCAGCTGATGTAGACCACGCCGTTCACGAGCGCCAAGCCGGAGCGCTGATTCTGCTGGCGGGGATTGAAGGTGGTGGTCGCGCCGCCGTCTCCGCTACCCGGGTAGGTGGCAGCGATGACGATGGGCGAGCCGGGTTTTTCGCTGCCGGTCAGCACGTCGATGGCGTGCAGACGCTGATAGAAGCTGCTCTGGTTCGAGCTCACCGACTTCGAGACGACATACAGGATGCCGTTGACGGGATCGATCACCGGGGTGCCGATGACGCCGACCTCGGGCGTGATATCGCCCGACCCACTGCCGACGAGATTGCCGGTCGGGCCCGACGGAACCGTGGTCTCTCCGGCCGTGGCGCCGTGAGCGCTGTCGATCAGGCTCACCGACCAGAGCGTCGCACAGGGGTTTGCGTCCGCGTCGAACGCGAACAGACCGTCGTGCGCCGTGGCCACGAACACGACGTTGTGGACCGTGCCGTTGACGGTCAGCCCCGCCACCCAGAGCGGCTGCGCATAGACCGCTCCATCCACGGTGCAGGCGAACAGTTTACCGAAGCTCGTCGTGCTGACGGTGCTCGGCGTGAGCGCATACTCCTGGATGTTGGCGCCGTCGCGCGCGAGATCATTGTGGTACGTATAGACCCCGGCCAGATCCGTCACCGCCACCTGCGCGGTGGCGGACTGCGCGCTATTGGCGATACTGCTGGCGCCGATCGTGTGGGTGCCGATAGCCGTGCCCGGTGTATAAAGTCCGGTGGTGCTGACGAGCCCGACGCTGCTGCTACCGCCGCTGATGCCATCGACGCTCCAGCTCGCTCCGCCGCCACCGGGCACGGTGGCGGTGAACTGCTGCGTCTGCGACAGCGACACCGCCGCGATCGCCGGCGAGATCGACATCGTGGCGTTCGATATCGTCACGGTGGCCTGAGCGGGCGCTGACGCACCGCCCGGTCCACTGCAGGTCAGGGCGTAGCTTGTGGTCGCAGTGAGCGCGCCGGTGCTTTGCTTGCCGGAGGTCGGCTCGGATCCGCTCCAGCCGCCCGAGGCGCTGCAACTGCTCGCATTGGTCGAGCTCCAACTGAGCGTTGAGGACGCACCGCTCGCGACCACGGTGGGTGAGGCACTGATCGATGCGGTCGCGGCCGGCGACGAACCTTGCTTGCTGCCACCTCCGCAGGCGGCGAGCAGCAGCAGCGGGACGTACACACCCAGACGGTACGGCGCCCACGCGTGCGTGGCGTTGATTTCCCTTCCCATGCGGCCATGCTATCAGCAGCAAACGCCGTTCTCGTGACGCTGTTTTGCGACTTGACAGAACCGCTTCACAGAATTCATTGGTTCGAGCCGCCGTAGCAGCAGGCTCGTTCTGAGCCGAGGAATCCGAGACTATGGGCTCGAGGGTTCATAACCTGTTATTCTGGAGTGGTCTTTGGCACACAGCCGAACTGAATCAGCCGCAGCAGTGGCATAGTAGGGGACCATGGCTACACGACTCGACAAGACATTAAAGCGCGAGCTCTCGGTCAACGGGCATGCCTACATCGTTGCCATTTCGCCAGAGGGACTAAAGCTGACGCTCAAAGGGAGGCGAAACGGCCTGGAGTTCAAGTGGGATGCGCTCATCGGCGGGGATGCTGCGCTGGCCGCGGCCCTGAGTGCGTCCATTGGCAACCTGTCGCCGCCGCCTGCTGACAAGACCGGGTCGTCTGCGGCGTCGTCCTAGCAGCTGCCGAGCTGCTCGCGGTTCTGGGGCGAACCGGGGCGTTACGCTGCGCTAGCGAGCCTTGTGCGCCGCCTGTGTGGGCGTTTCAAGAAATTCTTCGAGGCGCGCTGTGCATGGCGTCGCTTCCTGATCCGCGTCGGTCTCCAGCAGGTAATGAAGCGACAGTTCCTCATACAGCGTTGCAAGCTGTGCCAACTTCATGCGCGCCTGCGGTGTTTTGAGATGAGAGGCGTTGACGCGTAAATGCCTCGCCATGGCCAAATGATCCCGCGCTCGGGAGACCCAGGGATTGGCGTTGGTGTCTGTCACGACCGCCTCGTGGTTGCCGAGAGAGGCTGTGACCATAGGCTCGACGACTTCGATTCGGGATGGGAGTAATCCGACGACGCCTATCAGACAAAGTGAGGGTTTGCGACCATCGTGAAGCCCATCACAATCCGGTTCGGTCATCGCGGCAATCACAGCCGGATGACACCGCAGGGGGGCGCGCGTATGCGTTACGTCGGCAGAGGTCTGTTGTGCATCGGTGCGCTCGCGGTAACTGCTGCTTGCTCGACTTCTGCGCTCGCCCCGAGCGCGACTGGCGCGAGCGGCAGCGGGACGATCACGCTCAGCTGGCGGGCGCCGACGGCCAACACCAATGGCATGCCGATCACCAATCTGGCCGGTTATAGGATCGTCTATGGCAGGGATCCACTGATGCTGACCAAGTCAGCCCGGGTCGCCAGTCCTACGGCCACTACTTATACGCTCCAGAACCTTGCTCCGGGCGTGTGGTATTTCGCGGTCAGTGCCTACAACAGGGCTGGGATTCAGGGCGTACGGTCGCGTGTGGTGCGCGCCCGAGTGCGGCGCTGAAGCACGCTCGGGTCAGCGACGGATCAGCTCGAGCGCGCGGTCGCGGATGCGCTGTACCGTTGCCGATTCGTCTCCCGACGGCAGCTCGCTGTCGGTGTTGAAGGCGGCGATCACTCCTGCACCGGTCATCGGATTGAGGAACAGGAAGGCGCGGAAGCCAGCCTGACTCCCGGTGTGGCCGACGAAGGTCGTGTCGCCTCGACGCAATGTGAAGAACGACAGACCCACCGAATCCTCGTCCACCGATGAGCCGTCCTGCTGGATGCGATAGAGTGGCTGCCACATCTCGGTCAGAGTCGTATGCGCCAGAACCGTGTCGTACAGCCTTGCCGTGGCGGCATCGCCGTGCGTGGCATCGGTTAGAAAGGCCATATAGAGCGCGAGATCTCCGAGCGGAGCATTCCACCCGCCATTCGGAATCGTGATGCCGGGATCGAAGTCGGCGCCGTTATCCCTCACGACCTCGGTGCCGGATGCGTCCCGCACGCGGGTGTAATTGTGGGAGCGATCGGCGGCCAGATAGTACGGCGTAGTCCGGAAGTAGCTATGGGTCATGCCGAGCGGGCTGAAGATATTCTTCTGTACGTAGCTTTCCCACGGGTCGCCGCTGAGCTGCTCGATGACGCGTGCCAGATAGATGAACGCAGGATTCGAATAGCTGTAGCGTGAGCCCGGCTTAAAGGCGATCTCCTGGTACGGCATCATGGCCACGAGTTGATTCCAGGTAGTCGGCTCGAACGGCTCCCAGGGCTTGCCTTGCTTATAGGGCCAGGTGGGATCCTGAAACCCGGCCGAGTGCGACAGCAGCATGCGCAGCGTGATCGCGTCCATCGAGCCGAACGGGTCGTGTACCTGGCGCAGCTCCGGAACGTACTTGGTGATCGGCTCGTCGAGCGTCAGACGACCGCGATCGCGCAGCTGCATGATACTGATCGCCGTCAACGTCTTGGTAATCGAGCCATAGTGGTAGATCGACTGCGGCGTGATGCGCACACCGCGATCGCGATCGGCAAAGCCATGCTCGTGGTGCGCGACGATGTGGCCGTCACGCACCAGCACGACGCCGGCGCCGACGATGTGATCGCCGTCGACGGTAGCGTCGAACATTTGGGTGAACTCCTCCCACGCGGCGCTCGGCGGCGGCCGCTTGCCGCCAGCTGCCTGTGCAGCCAGCGCCGCCAGCAACGACACTGCAAGCAACAGCGCACGCAGCAGGACGCGAGGGGTGGCCCCCATCGTAGGCGCACTCGCTGCCTCGGATAGCATCGGCAAATCCAGCCGCTCGCCCACTGCGCCTCCCCCCTCCGATGACTTGGGATCAGAATACGCTGTTCGAGCAGGGTTCGCGAGTAACGGGAGCCAATGTGGTGTCATGCTCGCCCGTCTTCTAGAGTTGGCGGCGCCGCTGGGATTGTTGGCATTCTGGAGCAGCGTGATCGTCGCCGCGCGTGCTTACGGCGGCGGGTACGACTGGCGCTACCAGGCGATCTCGGTGCTGCTGAATCCCGATCATGACCCGCGCGGCTATCTGTGGGTCTGGGCGGGTTTGCAGCTGTGCGGGCTCGCCGGCCTCGCCTGGACCATGGCGCCGAGCCAGAGCGTTGCAGCTGCGATTGCCGGGCCGCGCGTGGCGGCTACGCGAATGCTGCGTCTCGGCTTTCTGTGCCTGTGTTGCTCGGTACTCCCCGATTCGCTGTTGCCGTTATCCAAGGGGCATGAGCTGTTGGCGATACTCGCCTTCCTCGGCATCTATGGCGGCGTAATACTGCAGAATTTCGTCGTAACCAATGATCGCCAGCGCCGCTCGATACGCCTCCGGGCTTCGGTCTGGGCGCTGTTACTGCTGTCGCCGGTGCTACCGGCGGCGCTGACGCAGATTTACCTCAGTCGCGTGCGACCGCATATACCCTGGGTCACTCCCGCCTGGCGCGCGCGTGGCATTCCGCTCTATCTGAGCTTTGCGGTGTGGCAGTGGATCAGCTGCGTGGTGCTGTCGATTTGTTTGCTGGAGCTCTGGTTCCGTTGCCGTCCGTTCACGGTTGCCATCTCCGCCGTGTCTCGAGAGGCGCTCGACTCGCCTCGTGAGGGCGGTGCTTGACGATGGCCGTTGGCACGCGCTTCACTCGCCGCACGTCGGGCAGCTCTGCAGTCCAGAGGTTCGGCTGTCGCGGCTGTGTCCCGGCTCGTTCGGCTGGATGCCGACCATGCGCCGCTCCGTGCCTCGAGTACAAAAGAACGTCCCGGCGGTCGAGCTGAACTCGCCGAGTTGCCATCCAGCGTCGAGCCATCTGAGCATCGTCGCGACGAATACGCGCTTGAGATCCGCGCGCGCGGCGATCTCCTGGGTGTCCAGGACCGCGCCGGTCATGTTGCGCACGACGAGCCAGCTCGATTTGTCGGTCGCTTGCAGCGGGTCGAATAGGGCGCGCCGAGGTGTCACGCCGCGACGGTATCTGGACCCCGCCGGCAGCGTCCATCCAGTAGTCCGCGACGCACCAAGCTGTATGTAATTCACGCTACACCTCAGCAACCAGCCGGAAGTGCCTACCGGCAAAGGGGTGAGCGAGCGGCTCACTGCCGCGCAATTGGCTCGCACTGATTCGGGCGGCCAACTCTGAACGGCAACTGAACGGTAACAGGGCGCCTGGAGCAATACACGATCTCCGTGACATCGATCACAACACCGGCGCACGAGCCTGGAGCGTCATTGACTGGCTCTCCTGTCGCGTCCGAAATGCGAAGCGACCGGGGAGGCAGAACCGCTACGGGAAACTGCCCACGCACAGAGCGGAGAGTGTCATGGGGAACACTATGGGGAACATCGCGGACGAAATTCGCCAGCTTATTCAGACCCGAATTCTTTCCGGTCAGCTGCCGCGTGCGGGCAAGCACGAGATGTTCGGGCGCAAGGGCGATGGACTGCCGTGTGCCTGCTGCGATGGTGTCATCACGCCCCAACAGATCGAGTACGTGGCCGAGTTCGCCGAGCTGGGCGCCGTGACTCTGCCGATACACGCGGACTGCTACCGGGCATGGCTGGAAGTGTCGTATTCAATGGACAGCGCTTCACGCGAATGGCTGACCGTTCTCGGCGAATCAGAGCCCGTCAGCGGTCAACAGCACGGGTAGCCGCGTCGGATAGCCGCGTCCCGCACGCCGAGCAGCGCCCTGTATGCTTGCCGCATGAGCAAGCTCCAGATCGTCGGCCGACGTAGTTCACTCTTCACCCGCCTGGCGCTCATTTTTGCCGAGGAGCTGTCGGTCGGCTACGAGCTCGTGCCCGTTCCTGATATGACCCGTCTCGAGTTGCACGTCTACGCGGGGAATCCCGCGCTGAAGTTGCCTATCCTGCGCGAGAACGAGCGGCTGCTGTTTGGTGCTCAGAACATTTGCCGCGCGATCTGGGAGCGGTCGGGGGTAGGGAAGTCGGTCGTGTGGCCCGAGAGTCTGAACGACGACCTGTCTCGAAATGCCCAGGAGTTGGTTTGGCACTGCATGGCCACGCAGGTTCAGATCGTTATGGGCACGATGGTCAACTCCCTGCCGGGCGAGAGTCCGTTCTTCGTCAAGGCACGCAGCAGCTTTGCGGCTTCGCTGCACTGGCTCGATGAGCAGCTCCCGTCCGCCCTGCACGCGCTGCCCGCGCGGGACCTGAGCCTATTTGAGGTCGCGCTGTTTTCTTTGGTCGATCACATCGTATTCCGCGGCCCACTGGTGCTCGATCCGTACCCGGCGTTAGTCCGTTTCCGCGACGAATTCGCCCAACGCCCGGCGGCGCAACGCACGAGCTATCGATTTGATGTCAAGCAGGCTCCCGCCCGCGGATCACCAGCGAGCTGACAGGCCTATCTCTTGAAGATTCGCAGCGGAGCAGGGGGCGTTACCCGGTACTTCTCGGCAAAATTGCCCTGATTGATCGCGAGGCTCACGAGCCCGCGCGAATCGATGTAGAGCAGCGAGCTGCCGACAGGCACCTCTCCGAAGGAGCGCCGGAAGGGCGTCGACAGCTCGGTGGAGCCGACCGCAACCCGTACGGAATCACCAATCCTGAATCCGAGACGATCAAACGTCTCACGGTCGATGTTGGTGACCAGATTTCCATACGGGCCATCGAGCGCGACGACAAGGCCGCGAATGCCGGAGGCATCGAGGCTGGCCTGAGGGATCTCGAGTCGCACGACTTGCGTCAGCACCGGTCCCAACTGCGTCCAGTCGTCCCCCCGCGCGAGATGGGCTGCGACCGGGGAAAAGACATCGCGCCCATGAAAAGTGGATGAGGACGAGCCCTGAAGCTGCCACAGGGGATTGCGGATCTCGCGGATGGTCTCGACACCGTCGCGGTCGGCCACTTGAGTGATCAGGCCGTTGTCCGGCAGCACGAAATACTGCCCCCGCCGGGTCTTGACAACGATCGCCTTGCGGCTCGTGCCCACTCCTGGGTCGATCACGGTCACGAATACCGTGCCGGCGGGGTAGTACTGCGATGTACGCACCAGCATGCGCGATCCTTCGCTGATCGAGTAGGGCGTGACCTGATGGGTCAGATCGATGATCTCCACGTCGGGCGCGATGGTTTTCATCACCCCCTTGCAGATGGCGACCGCATCATCGAGCTCCCCAAAGTCGCTCATGAAGACGATCAAGGGGCGATGCTGCGCGCGGGTGTCGGCGCGGGCCGCAACGCCTTGCAGTAACAGGAGTGTCAGCGCGCAGAGCGCTACCGATCGCAACAGCGTGCGCAGGATCCAGCGTCGCTCGGCGGGTCGGAAATCAGTTTCCATGAGTTCGAGCTCCATTGATAAGCCCCAAAGCGGAGGTCCAAATGTTGCAATTCACGCGCTCGTGTCGGACGGGTCCTATTTGGTGTGGAACGCCGCCAATGCCGTAGCCGTGCCCTGCAGCAGCGGCTGCGACTCCCCTCTCAGGTAACGGTTGAAGAACGCGATGCCGTAGTCGGTGGCGAGGCGCATATTGGTGACGTCTTGCAGGCATGATTGGGTGGTGTGTCGCTCGCCGCAGTTCACCCAGGCGAAATGCCCTGCACCGCGCAACACGATTAGATAAGCGGGCGATGTGGCAGCGGCGAAAGCGCCCTTCGGTCCCTGCAGGAATGGAGTGATACCTGCGTCCAGCGTACCACCCTGGTACATCAGGGGTACCCTCACATCCGCCAGCGTCCTCTGCAGCTGAAACGGCATGACGTAAGGAGAGAGTGCCAGCACAGCGTGGATGCGCGGGTCGAGCCAACTCGGCCATCCCCCGGCGATACCGACGACTGTATAGCCTCCGAGCGAGTGTCCGGCGAGCCCGATACGGCGCGCATCGATTACCCGGCGGAATTCCGGATCACTGAGCAGTCCATCGATGACCGCTTCGACGTCATCACGCCGGTCGATGCGCGCGGAGGCATCCCACGCACTCGGATCCAGAATCGGCGGTTGCCGGGGCGGTGGCACAGCCCCGACGGCCGCCGGTGGAGTCGTGTGACAGAGCGCAGCGTCCGCGTGATCAGGCGCAGCAACGACGTAGCCGTTGCGCGCGAGCTCCTCGGTAAACGCGACTGATTGCAGACCGCAGCCCAGGTCTCCATGCGAAAACACCACCAGGGGTACGGCTCGACCGCATGCGGCGCTGACCGGTCCATCGCGCGCCACTAAACCAGAGAATTTCGGTCCGTAGGCGTAGCGGGATTCGCGCCCGGCAGTGGGATACCAGACGGCCACGACCCTGCCGCCGAAGTGCATCGTGCGGTAGCCCACCGAGGTTTTGCAGAGCGGCGCGGCC
>JASHTF010000188.1 GCA_030040715.1 Gammaproteobacteria bacterium
CCGAATACCGTCGTACTTCTCTTCATACACCCAATCGGGCTGATCGAATGGCTGCGCTGTCAGCACAGCCAGCATGGGATGCACGCGCAAGGGGATACGATGCTTCATTGCTGGTACAGCGGCTGATGGATTGCCCTGTGCAATTGTTAGCGCGCTGAGTCGTCCGGTACTGCAGCGCTAGCCGACTCCAGCACGTCGAGATGCGCACTTTCATTGACTCGCATGACCATCCAGCACCCACCTTGCCGCCTAATTTCACTGATCGCACCAGGGTCCTGTACCAGCGACCAGTAAGCCGACAGCGGCAGCTGCAGCGCTTGCAGCAGCAACACGCGGTTACCGGAGTCATGCCCTACCATGACGAGGGTATCGTCAGCGTGCCTTTGGAGCACCAGTCGCAACGCCTCCGCGATCCGAGTCGCTTGATCCTGCAGTGACTCGCCACCAGGGAACCGAACCAAATCCGGAGCCTGTTGCCAACGTCGATACTGATCGGGGCTGGCTATAGACACTTCCAGGTGCGTGCGGCCGGTCCACTCACCGTAGTCCAGATCGTTGAGCTCGGGCAGCACCGAGAGCGGCGCATTGGATGAGCGTGCGATCTGTTCGGCGGTGGCGACGCATCGACCCAGGGGGCTGGTGTAGATCGCAACCGGATGCCAATGCCGGGACAGATAACGCGCAGTCGCGCCCGCCTGCAGGCGGCCGCGTTCGGTCAATTGGAGCTCGCTGCGACCGCGAAACCGTTCCGGGGCGATACCCGGCACGTGTCCATGTCTTACCAGGAGGATGTGCGTCACAGCGGCGGGATTCCCTTGATGCGGAAAAGTCCGACAGCCGTGAAACTCACCGACGCTGAGCTGGAAATTAAACTACGGTTTCACTGAACCGTCCCGTACTTTAGTCTCACCTGACAAAGTCGGCATTGCAAGTGTGCGGCCGCTGCGCCACCCCTCACCGGACGGATCTATTGAGTGACTCGATAGCCCGCTGCTTTGATTATGGCGATGGCACGCCGGTCGTGCCGCAGCCAGCGCAGGAAGTCCTCCGCGGCTTTACGCTTGCTGGTTCGTGTCAGCAGCACGGCGTCCTGATCGATTGACTTGTACATCGTCTGCGGTGGGATCCAGTAGGACCCCGGGATGGTCCCGCCGTGCGTGACCTCGGAAAGAGCTACGAAGCCGAGGTCGGCGGCACCGGTGGCGGCGAACTGCCATGCCTGGTCGATATTCTCGCCTACGGCGATCCTCTTACTCTGATTGAGCTGGTCCCACAGCCCCAGTGCAGTCAGCACTTGTTGCGCGGCTGCGCCATAGGGAGCGGTCGTCGGATTGGCGATCGAAATCATGTGATAGCGGTCGCTCGACAGCACCCTTCCCCCCCTGTCGACGACACCCGGCCGAGGGCTCCAAAGCACCAGCGTGCCGATCGCGTAGGTGAATTGACTGCCGGGCACGCCCAAGCCCTCGTTCTCGAGTCGTGTCGGACGCTCGGTATCTGCTGACAGCATCACATCGAAGGGGGCTCCCTGCTTGATCTGCGTGTAAAGCTGACCCGAGGATCCGGCACTGATCAACAGGTGATTGCCGCTGGCCTGCTGATACATCGGCGCTAGCTTCTGCAGCGTGCCCAGGAAATTGGCCGCCACTGCGACATTGAGCTCCTCGGCGCGCGCCTGCAGCGGCGCAGTGCAGGTCGCTGATGCGAGCAGCAGAACTGTGAACAGTCGGCGGGATGGTTGCATTGAATGCTCTCCGAAGAGGTCGGATTAACGTTTCCCAGCTGTACTCGAGCCGTGTTTCTCAGCGCTCGGCCTGGCATGTCGGATCACCGCGGGCCGCGGGATTTTTGCACTTTACGCGATAGCCGTGTTATATACTACGGTATATAGCGAGCGTCGGGTGCGCTAGATTACCCGCCGATTTTTGCTGTTACAACAACTGTTCCAGGGAAGGAAATCCCATGCGGTCAGTGCGCTGGTGCGCCGTTGCGGCGCTGGTTGCTGGTTTCGTTGTGACCCAGACGGGGCGCGCTCAGAACGTTCCTCAACCTTCTCCGGACGCCGCGCCCTGCGAGAGCGTCCACCAGTTCGCTACCACCGATTGCACGCTGAGCTGGCACGGCATCACCCTGTACGGTACCTACGATGTCGGCCTGGGCTGGGTCAGCCACGGGCTGCCGGAAAACGCCTATAACTATGAAGGTGAATCGCTGGTCAACCGCAACGGCAACCACTCCCAATGGCTCATTGCGCCGAATAACCTGTCGCAGACGGGTCTTGGCATCCGGGGCAAGGAGGAGTTTCTCGAGGGCTGGTCGGTCGTGTTCAACGCTTCAACGGGCATCAATCCGCAGTCCGGCCAGCTGGCCAACGCCTCGGCCACCGACTTCATCAACAATGGACTTCCCAGGGGCAGCTATTCGGAAGCGATCGATGGAGCGCGCGCGGGACAACCCTTCAACGATGAGTTTTTTGGTGGCATATCGTCCACGGATCTCGGCGCGCTGACTTTCGGTCGGCAACGGGCTCTCGGTACCGATGCGATGCTGCTCTACGATCCGGCCGGCGGCTCCTACGCCTTCTCGTACATCGGCTACAACGGCACCATGGCCGGCGGCGGCGACACCGAGGATACCCGTTGGGACGACGCTATGAAGTATCGCCTCGCCTACGGCCCGGTTCATTTCGGCGCGATGTATAAGTTCGCCGACGGCTCTGGCGGCTGCTACTCGGCCGCAACACTCGCCTCGTCGACCGCAGTGTGGACGGCCGCGACCTGTACGCCGGAACAGGCGCATAACACCGCCTACGGATTCGACCTCGGCGGAGCGTACCAAAATTTCTCCGCCGACTTCGTGTTCCAGCATTACAACCAGGCGATCAGCGTACTCAACCCATTGCTCGGGCCGACGAGCCTGAGTTCGGCGGGGCTATATCAATCGACCTTCAACAGCATCAATACCGACCCCATCACCGGGAACAATTTGATCGGAATGACCGACACCCTATATGGCATCGTGACCGACAACACCGCGTTCATGATCGCTGCCAAATACGCCTGGGACCCGCTCAAGTTCTTTGGCGGCTACGAACACATCCGCCAGACCAACCCGTCGGACCCGTTGGGCGTGGGCGCCTCGGACCAGGGCGGATATTTCCTGAGCGGCGTCGAAGACAACAACCTTGACTCGCCCAAGACCGTGCAGATCTGGTGGACCGGCGTGAAATACGCTTACGACGGCAAAACCGACATCACTCTGTCCTTCTATCAGCAGTTGCAGAATGACTTCCGCGTTCCCTCGACCTGCGGGCCCGGCAATATGCGCTCTTCCTGCGCGGGCACCCTCAGCGAGGCGTCGCTGTACGTGGATCATCACTTCACCAAGCGTTTCGACCTATTTGCCGGCATTGCCTATTCCAACGTCAGCGGCGGTCTGGCAATCGCCATTCCCCACGGCCCGGGTGTCCCCTATTTCTATGACAGCCAGGTTGCCCCGGTGATCGGTGGTCGTTTCAGCTTCTGATCGTGGCGGTATGGCCGGCCTGGCGACGCCGGCTCCACCTTACCAGGCGATTTGTCGCAGTGGTTTCAGCCGTGAGTCGGCTCCCCGGATACGCGCGCGGCCGCGGAGCGCGCCGCGAGCTCACACCTGCCATCCGCCTCCGAGAGCGTTGTAGAGCTGTACCAGAGCGAGCCGCTCGTTGAGCTGCGCCTGCGCCAGATTGAGCCGCGCCGCGAAGTAGTT
>JASHTF010000022.1 GCA_030040715.1 Gammaproteobacteria bacterium
GCTGGCGGCGTGGGTGCTCACCCGCATCGTTCCCGCGCGGCTCGACCTGGTGCTGTTCGCAGTGCCCGTCTTTGCCGCGGCGGTGGTGCTCGGCGCCCGCGCACGCGCCGGGTGGCGCGCTGCCGCGGCCGGTACCGCACGCGCGTCCGTGACCGCCGCGCCGGGAACTTCGAGCGCGCGCGGCGGTGGTTACCGGCTCGGGCACAGCCTCGCCCTGATCGCAGCGGTGCTGGTCGCTCTATACGGGGCGGCGCTGGTCATCGGCGCGAGTCGTGGTGCTAGCGATCCGCTGCGACCGCTCAGTCGCGCCGTCGCCGAGCAAGAGCCGGCGTTCTACAGCATCTCCTCGCTCGCTCAGCTGAATAGCGAGGTGCGGGCGGCGGCCGCGCGGGGTCAGCCCGTGATGCTCGACTTCTATGCCGACTGGTGCACCTCGTGCCTGGAAATGCAGCACTTTACCTTCAACAATCCGGAAGTACGTGCCGCGCTGAACGGCGCGCGCCTGCTGCGCGCGGATGTCACGGCTAACAACGCCGATGATCAGGCGCTGCTGCGCCAATTCCAGATTTACGGGCCGCCGACGATCGCGTTCTATGATGATCAGGGTCGCGAGCAGCGCCGCTACCGCGTGGTGGGATTCATGAGCGCGCACCAGTTTGCAGCGCTCGTGCGTCAGGCGTTCGCCCCCGGTTAGTCGTCGGACGGCTTACCGTTGCCGCGTTCACTGCGGCACGAGGGCGCGCAGGCGTCGTAGCGCAGTGTGCTCCGAGCGCTCATTGCGTGTATCTTGAGACCATGCGCCTGCTCCAGAGAGTGCTTGCGGTCGTAGTGCTGGCCGGCTGCGGCTTTCTCGTGGTGCTGCTGGCATCGCGCGCCGCCCACAGACCGGCGGCGCTGGCAAGCCGCGCCGCCGAGGCGAGCGTGGCGACTTCCGGCGCGGCGGCAACGCCCCCTGCATCACCCACGGGCGCTTCGGATCAGGCCGCCGAGCCGGCGAGCAGACCGATCCCCGCGAACCTGCCGGATGTTCGGGTACCTGATCTGACCGGTAAGCCCAGGTCGTTGCGCGATTTCCTGGGCCATCCGCTGATCGTCAATTTCTGGGCAACCTGGTGTGAACCCTGCCGGCGCGAGATGCCACTGTTGCAGCAGTTGCTGCAGCAGTATCGCGGCCAGGGCCTGCAAGTGCTGGGTGTCGCGGTCGATTCGCGTGCCGCGGTCGAGCAGTATCTACGCACGCGACCGGTCGATTACCCGGTCCTGGCAGGCGAGACCGAGGCGACCGACGCCATGGACCAGTTTGGGGCCGTGCCGGCGCTGCCGTTTTCGATTTTCGCCGACGCTCAAGGGCACATCGTGGTGGTCAAGCTCGGAGAGCTTCATCGCGAGGAAGCCGACTACATACTGTCCGCCGAGCGCGACCTGGCGGCCGGACACCACACCCTGGCGGAGACGCGCACCGCCATCGAGGTCCGGCTGCGCGAGCTCGCTGTCGCCCGCGTCAAAGCGGACGGCGGCGGCGGCGGCGAGCCGCGGTGAAGAGCAACCGGCGCGAGCCCGGGTATTGCTGTGCAACAGCAACGCAGACGGGCGCTCTCGCTGAGCTTTGAGCTCAGAGCGGTCCCGCGCCTCAGCTCCCCTGCAGCCGTGCCCATAGAGCCCCCGGCCCCGATCCCTGATACCTGATGCCTGATCCTCTATCCCTGATCCCGGATCCACGATCCCTGATCCGCGAGTGCGCCAATTGTCGGGAGTTGGCAGCCGGATCAGACCAATATTGCGCAAATTAGCGCCGATTGGTTACATTCCGTCCCGCGCCGAGGCTCCATGGGATCGGAGCCGGGGGCTGGAGCTGGATGGACATTCGCAAGATCAAGAAGATGATCGAGCTGCTCGAGAAATCGGGCGTCGCCGAGATCGAGATCCGAGAGGGCGAAGAGACATTACGCATCGCACGCGCGCTGCCGACCCAGCCAGCTTATGTCACAGCCGCAGCACCTGCGCCGCCAGCGGCGCCGCTCGCCAGCGCTGCCGCAGCTCCGGGAACCGCGCCAGCGCTGCCCGCCGAAAGTGCGGCCTCGCCGGGCCGACCAGGCGTCGAGGAGCACATCGTGACGGCTCCGATGGTGGGCACGTTTTATGTGGCGCCCTCGCAGGGCGCCAAAGCGTTTGTTGAACTCGGGGATGAGGTAGAGGTCGGACAGGTGCTCTGCATCATCGAGGCCATGAAGATGATGAATCAGATCGAGTCCGAGCAGGCCGGCACGATCAAGGCCATATTGGTGAAAAACGGCGAGCCGGTGGAGTTCGCGCAGCCGCTGTTCATCATCCAGTAAGGCACGGCGGCCGTCTGATCACCAAAGGCGCCCGAGCCGGCATCGACACCATGCTGGAGAAGATCCTCATCGCCAACCGAGGGGAGATCGCGCTGCGCATCCTGCGCGCCTGCCGCGAGCTCGGTATCAAGACCGTCGCGGTGCATTCGACCGCGGACGCCAATCTCAAGCATGTGTTGCTCGCGGACGAGTCGGTGTGCATCGGGCCGCCGCCCTCGGCGATGAGCTACCTCAATATGCCGGCCATCATCAGTGCCGCGGAGGTCACCGACGCCGTCGGCATCCATCCGGGCTACGGGTTTCTGTCCGAGAACGCGGATTTCGCCGAGCGAGTGGAGAAAAGCGGATTCATTTTCATTGGTCCAAAGGCAGAGACGATCCGCCTGCTCGGCGACAAGGTATCGGCCATCCGCGCCATGCGCGCCCAGGGAATCCCGTGTGTTCCGGGCTCGGATGGCTCGTTGGGGGACGATGCTGATGAAAGTCTGCGTATCGCGCGCGACATCGGTTATCCGGTCATCATCAAAGCATCGGCCGGCGGCGGTGGGCGCGGCATGCGGGTGGTGCACGCCGAGGGCGCGCTGCTGAATTCGATCGCGATTACCCGCTCGGAAGCTTTGGCCGCCTTCGGCAGCGATGCTGTCTATATGGAGAAGTTTCTCGAGCGACCGCGTCACATCGAGTTCCAGATCATCGGCGATCACCACGGTAACGTCGTTAGCCTCGGCGAGCGCGATTGTTCGATGCAGCGCCGGCACCAAAAGGTGATCGAGGAGGCGCCCGCGCCCGGCATCACCGCTCGCCAGCGCCGCCATATGGGAGATCTGTGTGTGGCGGCGTGCAGCGCCGTCGGCTATCGCAATGCCGGCACGATGGAGTTCCTCTACCAGGACGGCGAGTTCTATTTCATCGAGATGAACACGCGCATTCAGGTCGAGCATCCGGTCACGGAATTGATCACCGGCATCGACTTGGTCAAGACGCAGCTGCTGATCGCCGCGGGCGAGAAGCTGCCCTTCAGTCAGAGCGACGTGCAGATCCGTGGTCACGCAATCGAATGCCGCATCAATGCCGAAGACCCGCGCACGTTCATTCCATCGCCGGGGCCGATCAAGCTGTGGCACGCCCCTGGCGGCCCCGGCATCCGCATCGACAGTCACGTCTACTCCGGTTATAGCGTGCCGCCACACTACGACTCGCTGATCGGCAAGCTGATCGCGCACGGCGATACGCGCGAGACCGCGATCGCCCGTATGCGCAATGCGCTGCTCGAGTTCGTGGTGGAAGGCATCAAGACCAACGCCGCTCTGCATCAGGAGATTCTGGCGCACGCGGCGTTCCAGGCGGGCGGCTTGGACATTCATTATCTCGAACGTCGCCTCGGTCTCAAGTAATAGCGCTGCGCTGACGCAGTGCGCGCCCATGCCGCATCATCACCTCGAGCTCGTGTTCGATCTCGGCGCCCTCGATGCTCAAATCGCCGAGGCGGCCTGCTTTGATGCCGGAGCGCTGGCCGTCACCCTGAGCAGCACTCCCGGCGACGGCGAACTGCCGGTGCTCGAGCCGCAGCCCGGTGAGGTGCGCCTGTGGCCGCGGACGCGCATGCAGGCCCTGTTTCAAGCCGTCGGCGAGCCGGGGCGTGAATCAGCGCTGCGCGCCGCGGTCGCGGCGCGTCTCGGTCTCGATGCCGAGCAGCTCGCGCTGCGCGCGGTCCCGGAGCGGGCCTGGGAGCGCGAGTGGCTGCGAGACTTCCATGCGCTGCGCTTCGGCGAGCGTCTTTGGATTTGCCCGCAGCACGAGACCGTCGAGCAGAGCAGCGCGGTCATCGTGCGGCTCGATCCGGGTCTTGCCTTCGGTACCGGCACCCATGCGTCCACGGCGCTGTGTCTGGAGTGGCTCGACGCGGCCGCGGGCGCGATCGACGTCATCGTCGACTATGGCTGCGGCTCGGGAATTCTCGCCATCGCGGCACTGAAGCTGGGCGCGCGACGCGCGTACGCCTTCGACCACGATCCGCAGGCGCGGCTCGCCACCGCTGAAAACGCCGCGCGCAATGGCGTGAGCGAACGACTGCGCGTCTGCGAGCGCGTCGCGGACCTGCCCGCGCGCTGCGACCTGCTGCTCGCCAACATCCTCGCTGCGGTATTGATCGGGGAGGCTGAGCGCTTCGCAGCGTGCGTCCGCAGCGGCGGTGAGCTGGTAGTGAGCGGCATTCTGGTTGCAGAAGAAGGCGAAGTGGCGGCCGCGTTTGCGAAGTGGTTTGATATGAGGCGTTTCGCGCTGCGCGACGGTTGGGTTGCGCTCTGCGGAACACGCTGTTGAGGTCTGCGCCGCTGACGGCGCCACAGGGGTAGCCTAGAGCGCATGTTCACGGTCTGTCCCAAATGCACCCTCACACTCGCGGTGACGGCGAATGACCTGCGGACCGGTCAGGGATACGTGCGCTGCGGTCGTTGCTCGAACGTATTCAACGCGCTGCTGACCCTGAGCGAGCAGCCGCCCGCGCTGCTCGCGGCGCGGGTGCCGCCATCGACGGAAGTGGTCTCATCGGCACAGGTCGAGCAGATCCTGGTTTCGGGGAATGATGCAGCTGCCGGTACCAAATCGGACCGGGCTACGGATCGGGCTGCATCGGGCGGCGCAGCTGCCGGTGGGAGGGCCGCGGGCGCCGCCGCCAATGCGCCCGCGGCGCGCACACCGAGTGCGCCGCTCGCGCCCGGTAGCGTGGCGCCCCCGCCATCT
>JASHTF010000189.1 GCA_030040715.1 Gammaproteobacteria bacterium
TCGCGCTACAAGTCGGAGTTCCTCGCCAACATGTCGCACGAGCTGCGCACGCCGCTCAACAGCATCCTGATCCTCGGTCAGCAGTTGGCCGAGAACGCCGAAGGCAACCTGACTCCGCGGCAGGTGGAGTTTGCCAAGACCGTGCACGCCGCGGGCACCGACCTGCTCAACTTGATCAGCGACATTCTGGATCTGTCCAAGATCGAGTCGGGCACGGTCACGGTCGAGTCGGAGGAGCTGCCCTTCACTCAACTGAAGGAGACGCTCGAGCGCAACTTCCGCCACGAGGCCGAGAACCGCAAGCTCTCCTTCACGACACACTTCGATGATGACCTCGGGCGCGCGCTGACCACGGACTACAAGCGGTTGATGCAGATCCTCAAGAACCTGCTGTCCAACGCGCTCAAGTTCACCGATCACGGCGGCGTGCGCCTGCACGTGGGCGTTGCGGCCGGTGGCTGGAGCAGCGATCATCCAGTGCTGAGCCAGGCACCGCGCGTGATCGAGTTCTCGGTCAGCGATACCGGCATCGGCATCCCGCCGGAGAAGCAACGCATCATCTTCGAAGCCTTCCAGCAGGCCGACGCCGGCACGGCGCGCAAATACGGCGGTACCGGCCTCGGACTGGCGATCTCGCGCGAGCTGGCGCATCTGCTCGGCGGCGAGATTCGCTTGAGCAGCATTCCCGGCAGCGGCAGCACCTTCACGCTCTACCTGCCGGCGATCTACGGCGGCCCGGCCTATCCGCGCAGCGCCGCCACGAGTCAGGCCACCGCCGGTGGCGGCGCCGGTGCGTTGAGCTACCAGCCCAAGGTGCTGACGGTGGCGCGCAGCGATGAGGTGAGCGACGATCGCGCGAACATCCAAGCGGGTGAGCCGACGCTGCTGGTGATCGAGGACGATGCGCACTATGCCCGCGTGCTGCTCAACCTCGCGCACGATCGCGGCTTCCGCGTGCTGATCGCCAAGACCGGCAGCGAGGCTCTCGAGCTCGCGCCGCGCTACAAGCCAACTGCGATCACGCTCGACGTATTCCTGCCGGACATGCTCGGCTGGACCGTACTCAACACCTTGAAGCGCAATCCCGATACCCGCCACATCCCGGTACAGGTCGTGACCGTCGAAGAGGAGCGGCAGTACGGACTGGAGCGGGGCGCCTTTTCCTACATCCGCAAGCCACTGACGACCGAAGGGCTCGAGGCCGCGTTCGATCGCATCAAGCAGTTCACCGAGCCGCGGGTGCGACGGCTGCTGGTGATCGAGGACAACGCCGCCGAGCAGCTGAGCATTCGCGAGCTGATCGCGCACGACGATATCGAGATCTCCACGGCGAGCACGGCCGGCGAGGCCCTGGCGCTGCTGGCGCAGCAGAGCTTCGATTGCATCGTGCTCGATCTGCGGTTGCCGGACATGTCCGGCTTCGAGCTGCTCGATCGCATGCAGGAGGACGAGGAGCTGCAGAACGTACCGGTAGTGGTCTACACCGGCCGCGAGCTGTCCGACGGCGAGCAGGGCGAGCTCAAACGCAAGGCCAAGAGTATCGTGCTCAAAGGCGTGCAATCGCCCGAGCGGCTGCTCGACGAGACCGCGCTGTTCTTGCACCGCGTGTTCGCGGATCTGCCGCCGTTCAAGCAGCGGATGATCGAGCAGCTGCACCAGAGCGACGAGCCGCTGCGCAATCGCAAGGTGCTGGTCGTGGACGATGACATCCGCAATATCTTCGCGCTCAGCAGTGTGCTCGAACGGCACGACATGGAGGTGATCAACGCCAACAACGGTCAGGATGCGATCCGGCTGATCCAGAGCACGCCCGATCTCGCGCTGGTGTTGATGGACATCATGATGCCGGAGATGGACGGGTACGAGACCATTCGGCGCATCCGCACCGAGCCTGCGTTCAAGCGGCTGCCGATCATTGCGCTGACTGCCAAGGCGATGAAAGGCGATCGCGAGAAGTGTCTGGAGGCGGGCGCATCCGACTACGTGGCCAAGCCGGTGAATACCGAGCAGCTGCTGTCGCTGGTGCGGATGTGGCTGCACCGGTGAGCGATCCGAGAGCGACCCGAGGGCAAGGAGTTGCGCCCGTGAGCGGCCCCGTCATGACTGATACCAGCGGCGATCGCCAGGGCGGCGATCGGGTCAATATCCTGCTGGTCGATGACCAGCCGGCGCGGCTGCTGTCGTACGAGTCAATCCTGCGGGATCTCGGCCAGAACCTGGTCAGCGTGCGCTCCGGCCGAGAGGCGCTCGAGCGGCTGATGACCGATGAATACGCGCTGGTGCTGCTGGACGTCAACATGCCGGACATGGACGGCTTCGAGACTGCGAGGCTGATCCACGATCATCCGCGCTTCGAGCGTATTCCGATCATTTTCGTCACCGGGGTGCACATCGGCGAGCTCGATCGGTTGCGCGGCTACACGCTCGGTGCCGTGGACTACGTGTCCATTCCAATCGTGCCGGTGATCCTGCGCAGCAAGGTGCAGGTGCTGGTCGAGCTGTTCTGCCAGCGCCGCGAGCTACAGCGACTCAACCGCAACCTCACCGAAACCAACCTGCGGCTTGCACAGGCACACTCGGCGCTGCAAGCCGAGAAGACCCGCGAACTAGAAGAGCTGAACACCAGCCTGCGCGAAGCCAACCGCCACAAGGATGAGTTTCTGGCCATGCTCGGGCATGAGCTGCGTAATCCGCTGGCTTCGATCAACAACGCCGTGCAGCTGATGCGCAATCCGCAGCTGCCCGCCTCCCAGGTCGGCTGGGTCCGCGACATGATCGAGCGCCAGGTGCGCTACCTGATCCGCCTGATCGACGATCTGCTCGATGTGGCACGGATTACCAGCGGCAAGATCAATCTGGTGCGCGAATCGGTGCCGCTGGCGACGGTCGTGGCACGCGCGGTCGAGACGGTGCAGCCGCTGCTGGCGCGTCACGGACATGACCTGCAGGTTGATGTCGCGCGCGAACCGCTCAGCATCTACGGCGATCCGGTGCGACTGATCCAGATCGTCGGCAACCTGCTGAGCAATGCCGTCAAGTACACCAACCCCGGCGGGCGCATCGAGGTAAAGGCGGGACTGGTGGCGGGCTGCATCGAGGTGCGGGTGCGCGACAACGGCATCGGCATCGAGCCGGCGTTGATCGCCAAGATCTTCGATCTGTTTACCCAGGGCAGTCAGGGTGAGCGCACCGGCGAGGGCGGCCTCGGGATCGGTCTGGCTTTGGTCAAGCGCCTCGTGCAGCTGCACGGCGGTGAGATCGAAGCCTCCAGCGCGGGTCTCAATCAGGGCAGTGAATTCGTCATCCGATTTCCGTATGCGCCCCACCGCAGCGGCGAGACGGCAGGGGTCAACGAGGCCGCCGCTGGTGTCATCGGGCACGGCGCTGCACGGCGGCGCGTATTGATCGCCGATGACAATCGCGATGCCCTTGATAGCCTCGCGCGTCTGCTGCAACTCGGGGGACACGAGGTCTACGCGGTCCCCGACGGCGAGCAGGCGCTGCAGGCGGCCGAGCGGCTGCGTCCCGATCTGATGCTGCTCGACATCGGCATGCCGGGAGTGGATGGCTATGAGGTCGCGCGCCGCGTGCGCAGCCTCGACTGGGGGCGCTCGGTGGTGCTCGTAGCGGTCACGGGCTGGGGCCAGGACAGCGACCGCAAGCGGTCGCGCGAAGCCGGCTTCGATTCCCATTGGGTCAAGCCGCTGGATGCCGCCAAGCTGACGGCACTGCTCGAGACCCTGCCACCCACAGTCCCTGAGGGCGCGGCAGAGGAGGCCTTGGAGCACGGCACGTTGCACCGCGAGCGGCCGGCACCCAACGGCGATGACGGTGCCCACGGCGCTCAATCGCGCGAAGCGCTCGAGTTATCCGCGTGGACGCCCGGGGGCGCCGCCTGAGAGGGCCACCCCCGCACCCTGGCCGCTACACGCTCCGTGCTTGCTTCTCCTGCGGCCGTCACTGCACGGGGGTATTTGCCGGCAAGACCGCCGGCACGCCTTCAGGGTTGATGTTGAACTGCAGCATCACCAATGGCTCGGTGCCGGGGTTACCCCACTGATGGATCAGGCTCGCAGGCTCATAGATGAACGAGCCGGGGCCCTTGGACTGCGTTTTCCCGTCCACCGTGTTGGCGCCCGTGCCCGAGAGGATGTAATACAGCGCAGCTCCCGAGCGATGGTGCGGCCGGTTAGTGGGCATACCGGCTGGAAAGCTCGAGCGTGTGAGCGTGATGTCGTACCGGCCAGGCTTCAGATCGGGAATGGGGTCGGTGGTGGTGTAGAGCACTGAAACGGCCGCAGGCGCCGTCTGATTGGCGCGGCTCAGATCGCCCGGCGACTCGAGCGAGAAGCGCAGCAGGATCGAGGAGCGCCCGGCGGCCTGCAACTGCGCCATCGCGTGGCGCGGTATGAACAGCCCTTGGCCCACTCTGAGGGTCTTGCTCTCGCCATTGATTGATACCTCGGTCGAACCCGAGATCTCATAGAGAACGGCCGCAGCGCTCGCCGTGCCCGTGCGCGCCTCGGGCGGAATGGCGATCTGGGACACTCTGAAATACAGCGGCGTGTCGGTTACGGTCGCAAGCTTTGCCGCGGCAAGTACAGCCCGGGAGGGTGCTCCGGGTGCAGTCTGTGCCCCGGCACCGCCGCTCCAGATGAGAGCGACGAGCATCGTCAGTGCGATTGTGTTAGTGCGCATAGCTACCCCAAGTGAACGTACGGAAGTGGAATTAGACGCATTTTCGTGTAGAGATGAAACGTCGAACTGTCGGCGTCGGGGCTGTAGACTGCCCGCCGT
>JASHTF010000190.1 GCA_030040715.1 Gammaproteobacteria bacterium
GATGGGCTCGGGGGTAAGGTTCGGTAAGGCGGAGGGCGAGATGAAAGCAAGCGACTGTGGGCGGCGGCTATCGATCGTGATGGCGGTGATGTTGCCGCTCGTGGCGGTGACGACGGTGCCGAGTGCGGTGGCGGCGCCGGCGATTCCAGCCGCGGCGAACGCGGAGATTCCCACCTCGATGCGTCTGAGCCCGAGCCAATACCGGCAGACGATCGCCGACATCTTCGACGACTCGATCAGGATCGACGGACGCTTCGAGCCCGAGCAGCGCGACCAGGGGCTGCTGGCGATCGGTGCGCGCATCGAGAACATCACCGACAGTGGGCTGGAGAGCTACGACGACATCGCGCGCGGCATCGCCGCGCAGGTGGTGGATGCACGCCATCGGGCGACGCTGATCGGCTGTACGCCGCGTTCGGCGAGCAGCCGCGACGATGGTTGTGCGCGCTCGTTCTTCGCGCGTGTGGGGCCGCTGCTCTATCGGCGGCCAATGAGCGACGATGAGGTGCAGGAGCGCGTGGCTGCGGCGGGAATGGCGGCCGACAAGCTGCACGATTTTTACTCGGGCGTGCGCTTGAGTTTGGCAGAGATGCTGATCTCGCCGGAGTTCCTGTTGCGCTTCAAGCGCATGGAGCCGGATCCGAAGCATCCGGGCCAGGAGCGCATGGATGCGTACTACAAGGCGACGGAGCTGAGCTACTTTCTGTGGAACACCACGCCGGATGACGAGCTGATGCAGGCGGCCAAGAGCGGGGCGCTCAACACCCAGGCGGGTCTCACACGGCAAGTGAATCGACTGATCGGCTCGCCGCGGGTCGCCGATGGCATTCGCGCCTTGTTTGCCGACATGCTCGGCTTCAGCGATTTTGAGTCGGTGTCCAAGGATCCGTCATTCTTCCCGCGCTACACGCCCAACATCAAGGAGGAGGCGCAGGAGCAGACGCTGCGTACGATCGTCGATCACATCGTCAATCGTCACGGCGACTATCGCGATCTGTTCACCACGCCGCATACGTTTCTGACCGCGGATCTGGCGGCGCTCTACGATGTGCCGCTGGTGGACACCACTGACAACGGGCAGCCGCAGCGCTGGATCCCTTACAGCTACCCGCCGGGCGATCCACGCGCGGGGATCCTCTCCGAGGCGAGCTTCACGACGCTGTGGTCGCCCTCGGGGCGCACTTCCCCGACCGGGCGAGGCAAGGCGCTGCGGCAGAACCTTCTGTGCGAGCGGGTGCCGCCGCCGCCGGGCAATGTGTCGTTCAAGTTCGTGGAGGACACCACCAATCCGCAGTTCAAGACCACGCGCGAGCGGCTTATGGCGCATCGGACCGAGCCGATGTGCGCCGGTTGTCACAAGTTGACCGATCCGATCGGGCTGGCGCTGGAGAACTTTGACTCGGCGGGCGAGTTTCGTACCACCGAGAACGGAGTGGCGATCGATGCGAGCGGTGAGCTTAACGGCAAGCAGTTTGTCGGGCCGCTGGGGTTGGCCAAGGCCGTGCACGATGATCCGGCCGCGACCAACTGCATAGCACAGCGGGCGTTTGCGTTTGCGACCGGCTACGTGCCACCGATGAAGGACCCGCGTTGGCAGCAGATACAGCAGAAGTTTGCCGCCAGTCACTACGATGTGCTCGAGCTGCTGCGGACGATCGCGCTGAGCGACCTGTCGTACAGCCCGGCGGAGCCGCAGGTCATGTCGGCCGCCAATCGGTCGCGTTGACGGCTATCACGAGCCAAGCAGTTGAGGTCAGGTCCTGCAGGAGATTGAAGCATGAAATCCTCGATCAAGATGTGGACGCGGCGGCGAGTGCTGCGCGGCGTGCTGGCGGGCGGAGCGGTGACGGTGGGGTTGCCGATACTGGACTGTGTGCTGAATGACAACGGCACCGCCTTTGCGGATACCGGAGCACCGCTGCCGACACGCTTTGCCAGCTGGTTCTGGCCGCTGGGAGTCGGGGAGCAGGAATGGCGGCCGAAGAATGCGGGCAGCGACTACGAGCTGCCGTGGGAGATGGCGGCGATCAAACCGTTCAAGCAGCGGCTGAATCTGTTCAGCGGCAGCCAGATCTTCCTCGACGGGGCGGCCAATCAGACGCATTTCACCGGTGTCCAGGGACACATGACGGGGAAGGTGACCGCTTCGGGGGATTATTTCAGCAGCGTCGACGCGATCATCGCCGAGACCATCGGCGGGCGCACACGCTTCAAATCGCTGGTGGTGTCGTGCGACGGCGACCCGAAGGCCTCATGGACGGCATTCGCGAGCGGAAAGCTGCCCGCGGAGGTCTCGCCGCTGGGCCTGTACGCGCGCATCTTCGGGCCCGGGTTTACCGATCCGAACGCCGCGACCTTTGTGCCCGACCCCGAGACGATGGTACGGCGCAGCGTGCTGTCGGGGGTCTCGGAGGAGCGGGCGAGTCTGGACAAGTGGGTGGGGACCGCCGACCGTCAGAAGCTGGACTACTACTACACCGCGCTGCGCTCGCTCGAGCAGAAGCTCGACATTCAACTGCAGAAGCCGGCGCCGCTGCCTGCGTGCACCAAGCCGGATGAGACCAAGGACGATGGGCATCCACTGTTCTTGGCCACGGATGCGATGGCGCGACACGATCTGTTCTGCTCGCTGCTGACGCACGCTCTGGCCTGTGATCAGACGCGGGTGATCAATCTGAACATCTCGCAAGGGATGACGGGGCTGAGGCGCGAGGGTGATCCGACCTCGCACCATAGCTACACGCACGAGGAGCCGGTGGATCCGAAGCTCGGCTATCAGGTGAAGTGCTCTTGGTTCCAGCTGCTGTATTTTCAGCACCTGTATAACTTTGCGGCCATGCTCGATGCGGTGAAGGAGGGGGACAAGAGTCTGCTCGATCACATGATCTTGTATGCGTACACCGATCACGGTGCGCCGCGCCTGCATTCGGTGCGCAACTACCCCTTCCTGACGATCGGCGATGGCAACGGACGCATCAAGACCGGCATGCACTTCCCGACGCCTGGCGATGCCGCCACGCGCGTAGGCTTGACGATCCAGCAGGCCATGGGAGTGTCGGTGAGCAGCTGGGGTACCGGCTCCAATCATGTGACCAGTCCGATCAGCGGTGTGCTGGCCTGATGCGATCTTCAACGACACGGCGCGTGGAGCGGCCCATGAATGAGCGTCGCAGGGTGCGAGGTTGGTGGGGCGCAGGAGTTGCGCTGGCGGCGGGCCTCGGGATCGCAGGGGTGGCCTCGGCGTACACGGCACCCTACTCGACACCCGAAGGCATCACACTGGTGGACGTCTCCAAGATCATGGACGAGGCTATTCCACAGTTTCTGTGGCGCCGCCTCGGGGATGCGGACGGCAATCCACTCTATACCTATGATGCCGACCCGCGCGGCCGCTCGAGCTGCTATGCGGAGTGCGCCCGGCAGTTTCCGCCGTTCGCGGCGGGTACGCGCGCGCGCGCCGCGGGGGACTTCTCGATCATCGTGCGCGACGATCACGTGCGGCAGTGGACCTATCAGGGCAAGCCGCTGTATCGCTACTCCGGCAAGGACCCCGAGGGTGAGCCCGTCGGAGCGCGCTTCGAGTTGACCGAGAACCCCGCGTGGCACGATCCGGCGAGTGATGTCTACTCGCCCAGGCGCGGCTGGCGGCGCGCGGCCTACGCGCCCGAGGCCTCGACGGTGATGCCGCCGAATGTCGAGCTCGATGGGCTGGCGATTGCGGACGGGTTTGGGTTCGTGGAGGCCGCGACCCACGTGACGATCTATGCGGCGCCGGTGTCGCACCGCCTCTCGAGCGAGTGGCGACCGCTGCGTGCCTCGGCGCTGGCGCTGCCGGTGGGTGAGTTCTCGATCATCACGCGCCGGGACGACGGCGCGCGGCAGTGGACCTATCGGGGCGAGGCGCTCTATACCTACGCGGGCGACTATGCGCCCGGCGAAGTCAAAGGCCTATTCACCGGCGACCGGGGCGTCCAGGCGGCGCTCGCTTATAGAAATTTCAGACCCGCCGGGGTTGCCGTCGGTGATTACACCGGCCGTGGGCCGTTGATGACGGATTCGAAGGGGCTGACGCTCTACAGCGTTGCGCGCTACCAGCTGCAGTACGGCGGACGCGAGACGCGCACCGGTTATTTGATTTCATATAACGACGCCAAGTCGCAGGGAACTGAAGGCTGTCAAGGCGATTGCACCGTCACCTGGAAGCCGCTGCTCGCACCCGCGAATGCGCAGGCGTGCGGATTCTGGGAAGTGATTGCCCGGCCCGATGGTGCCAAGCAGTGGATGTTCAAGGGTGGCCCGGTCTATACCTTCATTGGAGACACCAGGCCCGGTGACATCGAAGGCAACAATCGGCACGTCATCGTCTATGGAGGCACTCGGGGCCAGATCGTCTACAGCAACCCCGGCCTGGATCCGCGCGATCCGAAGCCGCGTCTCGGCAAGCTCGACATGGTTGCCGCCGTGGGACCGAAGCCCCGCGTGAACGAGAACGACGATGATGTGCCAGCGCGTCCGAATGCCGGGGGCGGAGGCGACAGGGCGCGTGCCGGCGGCGCTGCTGCCGGCCGAGCAGGTGCCGCGGGCACCGCAGGGGGCTTCGGCGGATTCGGCCGCTCTGACCGACGGGCGGGTGCCGGCTTTTATTGGCACACCCTGACGCTGTTCTACTGAGGCACCGACGAACGCACGGGCCCGACCGAGTACCACGCCAGGCGGGGGACGCATGATCATGATGAGGAAGACCTGGGCGGCGGCGCTGGCGGCGACGACGGTGGCGGCCGCGGGCATGACCGGCATTGCGGTCAATAGCAACGCACGCGCCGCGGAATCGCAGGCGCCGGTGGAGAGCGAGCTCGGCGCTGGAGCGCCGACCCGGGTGCTGCTCGACAACGCCTCGCTGCGCGTCACGCTCATCTCCTATCCGGCCGGGTTCAAGCGCGAGGGCGGAATGCGTCGGCGTCTCGAGCAGCTGATCGTTTACGTCGATGACGGTGATTTCAAAGTGATCCCGCGCCCCGGGGCGCGACCCAATCCGAACTTTCGGCCCGGCGCGGGCACCATCGGCCCGCAGAGCTCGATCACGCCGGAAGGCACGCTCGCCGAAGGCCATCCGAATCATCCGCGTGGAACGATCGCCTGGCATCCCAGGGACTCGCTCACCCCCTCGATCGAAACCACGCGCGCGTACCGGGCGCTCTATATAGAGTTCAAACGCTAGCGGCTCCGGCTCGCTTGGCGTCACAAAGTTGCCGCCCAGCGGCGCTACAATGCGCGCCGGGTCAGCCACCGCAGCGGCAACACGAACCCATCCGGAGGGGGCCATGAACGATCGACTCGCCTGCGCTATCAGCTGTATGTCTGCCGCCGCGCTGCTGGGCGCGAGTGCTGCGGCACTGGCGCAGCAAGCAGCGATGGGGCCGCAGTCGATGCACTATCAGATCACGAAGACGGTGCCGCTGGACGCCCCGGATCGTTGGGATTACGTCATCTACGATCCGCCCTCGCACCGGGTGTACGTCGCCCACGGCGACCGCGTCACCGTGGTCAACGGACGTGATGGTGCGATCGTAGGTCAGGTGGCGAGCATGTCGGGCGGCACGCACGGCACCGCGATCTCGCACGCGGCCGGACTCGGCTACACCGACGACGGCGAGCATGGACAGGCGGTGGCTTTCAGTCTGCGCACGCTCAAGATCGTCAAGCGACTCAAAGCCGAGGATGACGCCGACGCCATTGCGTTCGATCCGACCAGCGGCCACGTGTTCGTGGTCGACGGAGATCCGGGCCTGCTCACGGTCATCGATCCGAAGAGCGATGGCGTGGTCGCGACGGTGCAGGTCGGCAGCGGGCTCGAATACGCCGCCGCCGGTGACAACGGCAAGCTCTATGTGAATGGCGTCGAGAA
>JASHTF010000191.1 GCA_030040715.1 Gammaproteobacteria bacterium
GTTCCATCCCCGAGGTTCTGCTCCCGAAACTTTGTCCCTGAGGTCTTGTCCATGAGGTCTTGTCCATGAGCACCCCATCCCCCGCCCCCGAAGGCGAGCCCATTCCGGGCACTCCCGCAGCCTCCACGCTGGCGTTGCAGGGCGTCTATCTCAAGGACTGCTCCTTCGAGGCGCCCGAGGGGCCACGCGCCAACGGCCAGTGGAACCCTCAGATCTCGCTCGATCTGCATACCAACGTGCGTGCGCTCGGCGGGGACCTGCGCGAGGTGGTGTTGACCGTCACGGTCTCGGCCAAGCAAGGCGAGCAGACGCTGTTTCTGGTCGAGGTCAAGCAGGCGGGCGCATTCATCATGCAAAACCTGTCACCCGACGAGCTCAAGCGCGCCGTGGGCAGCATCTGCCCGAATGTGCTGTTCCCGTATGCGCGCGCAGTGGTTTCGCAGCTCGTGGGCCAGGGGGGATTTCCGCAGTTGCTGCTGCCGCCGGTCAATTTCGATGCGCTGTACGCCAACGCCCAGACCGAGGCCGACACCGCGGTGAAGAACTAGCGCCGCTCCGATAGCCGTGCCGGCATCCAAGCTTGCTCGCGCCGACATCACAGTGCTCGGGGCTGGATCGTGGGGCACGGCGCTCGCCCTCCAGTGTGCGCGCGCCGGTCGCGCGGTGCGCCTGTGGGGACGGGATGCGAGCGCGATCGCGACGATGGCGCGCGATCGCGTCAACCAGCGCTATCTGCCTGAGGCGAATCTACCGCCCAACCTGATGCTCACAGCCTCCCTCGAGGAGGCGGTCACGGCGGTCGATGATGTGCTGGTCGCGGTACCGAGCCACGGATTTCGAGCGCTGCTGCTGCAGCTCAAGCCGCTGCTCGCAGGCTCGATTCGACTGTGCTGGGCCACCAAGGGGTTCGAGCTCGACAGCGGCCAGCTGCCGAACGAGGTCGCGCATCAGGTGCTCGGCCCCGGCCGCTCGGTCGCGGTACTGTCGGGACCGACCTTCGCGCGCGAGGTGGGCGCAGGATTGCCGACCGCGATGACGATCGCCTCACCGGAGCTCGACTACGCCGAGAAGCTGGCGCGCGATCTATCGTCGTCGAGCTTTCGCGCCTATATCTCCAGCGACATCACCGGGGTGGAGGTCGGCGGAGCGGTCAAGAACGTGCTCGCGATCGGTGCCGGCCTGTCCGATGGGCTCGGCTTCGGCGCCAACGCGCGCGTCGCCCTGATCACGCGTGGGTTGGTGGAGATGATGCGCCTCGGCGTAGCGCTGGGCGCGCGGCGCGAGACCTTCATGGGCCTCGCCGGGCTCGGCGATCTGGTGCTCACCTGCACGGACGATCATTCGCGCAACCGCAGCTTCGGTCTGGCGCTCGCGCTCGGGGCACCGGTCGAGGATGCTCTGCAGCGCATCGGCCAGGTCGTCGAGGGCTATCACGCGGCCCGCGCGCTGCGCGGCGTCGCGGTGCGCCAGCAGGTCACGATGCCCATCGCCGAGGGCATCTATGGCGTGCTCTACGAGCGTCTGCCGGCCGAAGAGCTGGTGCGCGGTCTGATGATGCGGCCGATCAAGCCGGAGTTCGACTGAGCTCACCGGCGCCAAAGCCGTTCTGGCGCCAGGCCTCGTAGACGATCACCGCGACCGCGTTGGCGAGATTGAGGCTGCGATTGCCGGGTCGAAGCGGAATGCTCAGACGCTGCTCGGGCGGCAGCGCCTGCAGCACGGCCGCCGGCAGGCCGCGCGTCTCCGGGCCGAACAGGAAGGCATCGCCCGGCCGAAACGGCACGTCGCTGTAGGGCCGATGCGCTCCGGTCTCGATCGCGAACAGGCGCACGCCCGCCAGCCGCGCCCGACAGCTCTCGAGGTTTGCGTGAGTCTGCACGACCGCGAGCTCGTCATAGTCGAGACCGGCGCGCCGCACCGCCCGACGGTGCAGCTCGAAGCCGAGCGGCTTGATCAGATGCAACACGCAGCCGGCGTTGGCGCACAGCCGAATGACATTGCCGGTATTGGGCGGAATCTCGGGCTCGAACAGGATGACGTGAAACACGCGCAGATTGTGACACCTGCAGGCCGTGACACACGCAGGCCACGACACACGCAGGCCATGGCAAGCAGGCCATCGCACACGCAGGCCATGACACCGCCGGCGTGTTTGCGATCGAGCGGCGATGGGCGCGAGGATGGGCGATAATTGCGCCGTGAATGCCGCCGTCGATGCGACTGATTCGCCGCCCGCCTCGCTGGCGCTGCGGTTCTGCGGGCTGCAGTTCGCCTCGCCGATCGTGCTGCTGTCGGGCTGTGTCGGCTTTGGCGAGGAGTACACGCGGGTGGAGGGGTTCAGCAACCGCGATGCCGGCGCCATCGTACTGAAGGGAACCACCGCGGCGCGGCGGCTCGGAAATCCGCCGCACCGCGTGTGCGAAACTCCGGCCGGGATGCTGAACGCGATCGGGCTGCAGAATCCCGGGGCCGATCACGTCGTGCGGCGCATTCTGCCCACGCTCGATTTCACCGAGACGCGCTTCATCGCCAATGTCTGCGGCTCGACGGTGGACGAGTACGTCGAGGTCACGCGCCGCTTCGATGACTCGCCCATCGATGCCATCGAACTCAACATCTCCTGTCCCAATGTCAAAGAAGGCGGTACCCAATTCGGCAACGTGCCGCAGATGTCGGCACGAGTCGTAGAGGCGTGCCGGCGCGTTACGCGCAAGCCCGTGATCACCAAGCTCTCGCCCAACCAGACCGATATCCGTGAGAACGCGCGCCGCTGCATCGATGCTGGCACCGACGGTTTCGCCGTGATCAACACCGTCACCGGCATGGCCATCGACATCGAGACGCGCCGTCCCGTGATCGGCAACACCCAGGGCGGGCTGTCGGGGCCGGCGCTCAAGCCGATCGCACTGCTGAAGGTCAAGGAAGTCTACGAGGTCGCCGGTCCTCAGGGCATCCCCATCATCGGCCAAGGCGGCATCACCAGCGCTGCCGATGCGCTCGAATTCATCATTGCCGGGGCGACGGCGGTCGGAATCGGAACGGCGCTGTTCTATGAGCCACTGGTCTGCAAAGCCATCAATCGCGGCATCGCCGAGTATCTGCAGGCCCACGGCCTGAGCAACGTCACGCAGTTGATCGGGACGCTCGAGGTCCCGCGATTGGAGGACGCCTGCTGCTGAGGGCACGATGAGTCTGTCCGAGGAGCTCGAGCGACTGCAGTCGCTGCGCGAGCGCGGCGCGCTCAGCGAGGACGAGTATGGCCGCGCCAAGGCGCGGGTCCTGGGGGATGCGGCACGCGCGCCGGAAACTGCGCCGCCGGCGGCGCAGCAACCGCCGCATCCCTCGCTGCTGCATCGCCTGGCACGCTCGCGCACGGATCGGGTCATCGGCGGGGTCTGCGGTGGATTGGGCAAGCACACCGATCTGCCCTCGTGGGCCTGGCGCGTGATCTTCTGCGTGGTCTCGCTCTACTTCGGCGCGGGTCTGCTGTTCTACATCCTGCTGTGGATCTTCCTGCCGCTCGAGCCGGCGTAGCTCCCGGGTGCGACTCGGCCTGCGGACGCGCGCCTGCGCCTCGAGCGCGCGGGCGTGCCGCTCAGACGCCCAGGGCAAACGCCCAGGCGAGCGCGAGCGAGCCGAGCGCGGCGAGTCCGGCCAGCCACTGAGGCACGCGCGGGAGCGCTTGGTCGACCGCCGGTATCGCTGCGGCGACGCCGAGCAATGCGCCGATCGCAAACCCGGCGGCGTGTCCGACCAGGTCGGTGTTCTCTCCCGCGGATCCCAACCAGCCGAGCAGCACCGTACCCGCGATCAGCGGGCCCCAGCGCAACGCCCACCTCTGCGACAGATGAAAGCGCGTGCGCCACGCGTGCGCCGCGAGCAATCCGAGCGCCGCGAACACGGCGGTCGAGGCGCCGACGGCACGGTGAGCGGGAGGGCCGAGAAGCGCTTCCAGCAGATTGGCCGCCGCCGCGCCGGTCACGGTCAGCAGCCACGCCGTGCCGCTGCCGAGCTGGCGCGACGCGAGGTAGCCGAACCAGCAGCCGGCCGCGAGATTGGCGAGCAAATGCTCCGCGTCCAGATGCAACGTGAGCGCGGTCCAGGCGCGCCACCATTGCCCGTGCTGCACGGCCGCGCCATCGAGCGTGCCGCGCTCGAAGGCATCGAGCCGCCCGAGCCCGTTGGCGATCATGAGCGCCACGGCCACCAGTACGGCCGCGTACAGCACGCAGCCCACCCAGGCATAGCGATAAGCGGGGAGCGGCGCCGCCGGGATCGCACGCCTCGCATGGCGTTCGAGCCGGCGTTCGGTCTCATAGGCCTGGAGCTGCCTGAGCGCCTGGTCGCCATCGGCGCTGTCCACCTCGAGTACGAACTGCTCGCCCTCCCGCTGCAGCACGGCTGCGATGCCGAGCGCGAGCAGGACCAGCGCGCGCTCCTCACACTCGGATCGGCGCGCGGAGCGGAACACGACGGTGAAAGCGGTGGACATCGGCGCGGCGGCGGGAATTGTAGCCTGGCGGTCGGTTGGCGTGATTGGCGTAGAATTTGGCGCCGATGAAATGCCTCGTGATCGAAGATGATCTATCGACGGCGCGCTATATCTGCAACGGTCTGCAGGAGGCGGGCTATGCGGTGATGCTGTGCGCCAATGGGCTCGACGGCCTGCATCAGGCGGTCAACGAGGTCTGGGACGTGCTCATCATCGATCGCTTGCTGCCGGGAGGTGTCGATGGACTATCGATCGTCGGCAAGCTGCGCGATCTCGGCAAGCGCACTCCGGTGCTGATCGTCAGCGCGCTCACCAGCACCGATGAGCGCGTGCGCGGCCTGCGCAGCGGCGGTGACGACTACATCTCCAAGCCGTTCGCGTTCTCGGAGCTGCTGGCGCGCGTCGAGGCGCTGCTCCGCCGCAGCGGCGGTCCACAGCAACCCGCACTGCTGCAAGTGGCCGACCTCAGCCTCGATACCCGCAACTTTCGCGTCACCCGCGGCGCCACGGCGATCCTGTTGCAGCCGCGTGAGCTGCGGTTGCTGGCCTACCTCATGCGCCACCAGGGACAGGTGGTCACGCGCACGATGCTGCTGGAGGCGGTCTGGGACTGCCATTTCGATCCCCAGACCAATGTCATCGATGTGCAGATCAGTCGCCTGCGCAGCAAGGTCGATCGCGGCTTCTCGCCGCCGCTGATCCATACGATTCGAGGCACCGGCTACCTGCTCGGCACTCGCGCCTAGAGTTTGCCCGTGAAGCCCGCGCGTAACCCCAAGCCTGCGCTCGCCGGTCGGCTCGCCGGCGTCAGCTCGATGGTCGCTGGACTATCGCTGACACGTTCGGTCGGCATGCAACTGGCTCTCGGCAACGGCGCCATGCTGGCCGCCACGATCCTGGTGATCGCGGCGGTGTTCTATTTCGGCACCGTGGGCGTGCTCGATCGCAGCGTCGACGGCAAGATCGAGGCGATCTCCGCGCGCCTGGTGAGCACCTATGGCGCGCGTCCCACGACGCAGCTGGTGCGCGAGATCAATCAGGAGCTCAACGACGGCATCGACAGCGACACCGAGATCTTCCTGCTCACCGCCCCCTCGGGACAGCCGCTGGCCGGCAATCTGTCGCGCTGGCCGGATGCGTCCACGCCCCGTGGGCAGCTGGTGAACCGGGAGGTGGTCCGCAACGGCAAGCCCTCCTCGGCGCGCCTCGTCATCCGCGCACTGCCCGGCGGCGGCACCCTCTATGTCGGCCGCGATCTGTCCGAGCAGCGCTCGATTCGCAACCTGGTGCTGCACGCGCTCGATGCGGCGGCGGCGATCGCGCTGGTGCTCGTGGCGCTGGGCGCGTATCTGTTTCGGCGCCAGCTCGAGGCACGCATCGCCGAGATCGGTCATACCGCGCGTGCGATCGAGGCCGGCGATCTCAAGTCGCGCATCGCGATCTCGGGTGACGATGAGTTTGCGCGCCTCGAGGTGGACATCAACCGCATGCTCGACCGCATCGAGCAGCTCATGAGCGGTGTGCGCGACGTCTCCAACGCGATCGCGCACGACCTGCGCACGCCTCTGAGTCGCGTGCGCGGCGGCCTTGATGAAGCACTGCGGCGCGATGCCGGGCGCACCGAGCTGGCGCGCGCGGCCCGCACCGCCATCGAGGGTATCGACGATCTGATCCTGGTGTTCAACAAGCTGCTGCAGATCGCCGAGGCCGAGTCCGGGATGCG
>JASHTF010000023.1 GCA_030040715.1 Gammaproteobacteria bacterium
CGAGCGTGAGGCGGTACCTGGCTGGCTCTGCAGCCGGCGCGCGTGTTGCCACCAACAGCAGAGCGGCAAACGCCCACATGCCAGCGCTACCTCGCATGACTACCTCCCGGTCGCGGGCACCCGCGCCCCCTGCAGCACTCACCTGTTGATCGTGGCTGCGGCGGCGGTACAGACGGCCTCATCCTGCGATCCGGCCCCGCCCGAGCAGCCGATGGCACCGATCAGCTTACCGTCCTCGATCAGCGGAATTCCGCCGCGCGAGGCGATGATGTCATCGAGTGTCATCACGTAGACCGAGTTCTGCTTCTGTATCGCGTCCTCAAAGGCGCGCGTCGGCCGGCGGTACGTGACCGCGACGCGCGCCTTGTGCTCGGCAATCTTGATCGATGCCAGCATCGCGCCATCCATGCGCGCAAATGCCACCAGGTTGCCTCCCGAATCGACCACCGCGACGTTCAGCGGCCAGCCGCGGCGCACCGCCTCGGCGATCGCCGCCTGCAACAACGCCTGCGCACGCTGCAGCGTGATCGGCGGTCCGTAGGGAACATTGAAGGGCAGCTTCGGCGGAATGGTATCGAGCGGGCTGCTGCTCGCGGCACTGTGCGCGGCTGCGCTTTGCGCCGCCGCGCCACTGAATCCAGTGCTCGCCCATAGCAACGCGGCTCCGAGCAACGCGGCCCCGAGCGAACTCATCGCAAGACGTTTCATGCTTCGTGCTCCTATCGTCGTTCTACGCCCATCGCCCGCGCTGCCGTCAGGCCGTCCACCGCGCCGCTGCAGTTTTTGCGAATCCTATCGCAATGATGGATCATGTTCATGCAAAAAAGAGGCGGCATTTGGTCGCCCGAGGGGATGCCGATATGGAGTCTATCAAGAGCAAACTCCCGGCCGAGGCAGTCGAGCTCTACAATCAGTTCATTCACGGCTTCATCAGCCGCCGAGCGTTCTTCGACGGCGTTCAGCGCCTGGCGATCGGCGGCCTCACGGCCCCGACGATCGTCGCTGCATTGATGCCGAACTATGCGCTCGCGCAGCAGGTCTCGAGGACCGACGAGCGCATCAAGGCCGGCTACGAGACGGTCGCATCGCCGCACGGTAATGGCAGCATCCGCGGCTATCTGGTCCGCCCGGTGAGTGCCGACACCCGTGCCGCTGAGCCGTCCAAGCTTCCCGGCGTTCTCGTCATCCACGAGAACCGCGGGCTCAATCCCCACATCGAAGATATCGCGCGTCGCCTGGCGCTGGCCGACTTCATGGCATTTGCTCCTGACGGCCTCAGCTCGCTCGGCGGCTATCCGGGCGATGACTACCACGGGGGACAGTTGTTCATGAAGGTCGATCCGCAGAAGATGACCGAGGACTTCATCGCCGCGGCGCTGTGGTTGAAAGCGCGCTCCGACTGTAGCGGCAAGATTGGCGCGGTCGGCTTCTGCTTCGGCGGCAGCATGTCCAACCGGCTGGCAGTACGACTGGGACCGGACCTCGCAGCCGCGGTGCCGTACTACGGTGGACCACCGCCCCCTGCGGATATTCCCAACATCAAGGCCGCGATCCTGGTTCATCACGGTGCGCTCGATACCCGGTTGGCCGCGACCTGGCCTGCCTATGACCAGGCTCTGACCGCGGCACACATTGCGCATGAGGGCTACATCTACCCCGACGCCGTGCACGGTTTCAATTGCGACGCGACACCGGAGCGCTACAACAAGGCGGCCGCGGATCTGGCGTGGCAGCGTACCATCGACTGGTTCAACAAATACCTGCGAGCCTGACCCGGCCTGCGACCGCATTTCGACCCGCATGGCCCGATACGGGATAATCGCCCCATGTGCGGCCGCTACGTCTCACCCGAGATCGCCGAAGCCGAGCGCAACCTGACGGTAGACCTGGCGCTGTGGCGGGAGTACGAGCGCAGCTACAACGTGGCCCCGACCGACCCGGTGCCGGTGGTGCGTGCGGTCGACGGCCGCCGCGAAGGGCTGCTGATGCGCTGGGGTCTCGTGCCCTACTTCTCCCGCGGCATCCCGCCCAGGTATTCGACCATCAACGCGACGGTCGAGAAACTGGCGACCAATCCCAGCTGGCGCGGTCCGTGGCAGCGACAGCAGCGCTGTCTGATGCCCGCGACCGGCTTTTACGAGTGGCATCTGTATCCCGACGGCCGCAAGCAGCCGTTCTTCATTCAGCTCGCGGATCAGGAGCTGTTCTGCTTCGCGGGCCTGTGGGACTCGAGCCGGCGCGACGATGGCACGCGGATCCTGAGCTGCGCGCTGATCACCCTGCCGGGCAACGAGCTGATGCGCAACCTGCACAACACCGGTGCGCACCCGTTTCGCATGCCGGCGCTGCTGGCGCGTGAGGACCTGTCCCGCTGGCTGCAGGCGCCCGCCGACGAGGCGCGCTCGCTGCTCAAACCCTATGCGGCCGAGCTCATGAGCGCCTATCCGGTCAGCAGCCGCGTGAACGATCCCAAGAACGATGACGCCGCGCTGATCGTACCGAGCCCACAGGACGGCCGAGCCCAACCTCAAAGCGCCGAGCAGGCCCCAGAGCCGCGACCCGAGCCGAAGACGCTGCGGCTGCTGTGAGCTGCGAGCGCCGCCCGGCGCAGGACCAGCGGGCGCCGCAGCACTCATACGCGCCGCCGGCGCCCGTCGTGCCGTTGCACACTATTGGATCAGTGCGTGCCGCAAGGCGTAGGTCGTCAGATCGGCATTGGTCGCGAGCTGCATCTTGTCGAGGATGCGGGAGCGATACGTACTGATGGTCTTGACCGATAGACACAGCTCATCGCCGATCTTGGTCACCGAGCGGCCGCTCGCAAGCTTGCAGAAGATCTGAAACTCGCGCTGCGACAGCCGGGCGTGTAACGGCTGATTGCCGTCGACGTCCAAGTCGGTGACCAGGAGCTCCGCGGTCTGCGGGCTCACGTAGCGCTTGCCCCGCATGATGGTGCGGACCGCATCGAGCAGGTCCTTGGGTGCACATTCCTTCGGCAGGTAGCCGCTGGCCCCGGCCTTGAGCACGTTGAGTGCATACTGACGCTCCGGGAATACGCTCAATATCAGCACCTTGACCTCGGGATGGCGCTCGCGCACCTCGCGCAGAATATCCATGCCGCTGCGGTCCGGCATGTTGATATCGAGAATCAGCAGCTCCCAGTTACCCTCGCCCAGTGTGTCGAGTGTGAGCGCCCCAGAGGCGGCCTCCCCGATCCCATCGGGGTCGTGCTCTGCTGCCAGCAGAGCGCGCAATCCCGCGCGCACCATCGGATGATCATCCGCAACCAATATCCTTGTCATAGCTTGATCCTTTGATTGGCTCGGCCATTCAGGCCTGGCGGCGCCGTGTAAAGATAATGACCGCGCCGTGACGCGCAGCGTCCGAACGCTGTCTCCTGCCGTCAGTCCAGGACGACAACACGCGCCGCGCGGCAGCTCGCAGGCAGGACGATGGGAGCTGTCGCTACCGGCAGACGACCGCGCATCCGAGCGGATTTTCCCGGCGCGAGCGCCCGGCTTCTGTAGGACAACTACCGACGCGCGTGCGCAACGGCCGTGCGGCGCGAGTCAACGTCGATCGATCGAGTAGCGACCCGCTCCGGTTACGACGAGCAACAGCAACCCGGCGACGATCGATATGTTCTTGTAGAAATTGATCTCGTTGAACAGGCGTGCGCTGCCCGTCAGCGTCCAGTAGTGATGCCCGATGAAGGCCGTGGCCAGGGTGTAGGCAGCGAGCAGCAGCGCCAGCGGCCGCACGTACAGCCCCACCACCAGGGCGAGACCGACAAAGAACTCCATGATGATCGCCACCACCGCCGCCACCACCGGCAGCGGCAGGCCCAGATGGGTCATTTCTGCCACCGTGCCGCCGAAGTCGGTGAGCTTCACCCATCCGAACAGCACGAATAGCACCATCATGAGGATGCGCGCCAACAGGATGAGGCCATCCTGGCGGCCTTCGGTAGTAGCAGTGGGCACGCTGGTGACCCCCGTGACCGAAAGTGCATTCGCTCCACGCAACTCGGAGCGCATGTTCGAGCGGGATTATAGATCAACCACCAGCGACAGCTCGTAGCGCCGCGCGTCGAGTGATGTCAGCTGACCGCTGGCGCTGGGTGTCAGCGCGTAGGCGTCAGTGAGGTTATAGCTCTCGAACCAGAAGGTCGCGTTGTTACCGAACATTTTGGTCTTGTAGTGCACATCGAAACCAAGCGTGGTCACGGCCGGAAGGTTGATGTTCGGATAAACCGCATAGCGCGATGAGGTCGTTTGGATGGTCGCCCCGAGAATGACTCCGGGAAGCCCAGCGGGGTGATACTGAAGGTAACTGCTCATGTAGCCCGGTATCGGCCCGATGGCTACGACATTCGCAGGACCCGCGACCGCGCCTCTTTGGTATTGCACTCTCGGATCGATCTGCACCCAGCCCAGCACGACGTTGAGGCGATCGGTAACATCCCCGGTCACGGAAAACTCTGCGCCGCGATTACTCGTCTTGCCGACGAGCCGAAACACATCATTCAGGTCCAGATTGAAGTAGGGCTTGTCGATCTCAAACACCCCGGCGACCAGCTGCAGCTTCGGCAGCAGCTGGTAGCGGATGCCGCCGTCCACCTGCGACGTCTCCTGTGCCGGCACCGGCAGGTAGCGATTGACCGCGATCAACGGAGCGATGCCGATCTCCTCGAATCCGCGGGTATAGCTGCCGTAGGCAACCAGCGGACGAGTGAGGAATGCGGCCGCCGCGACGTTGAACAGGCCGGGGGAGCTGCTGTCCGAGCTCACCGCTGTATCCGGCGCCATCACGGTGCGATGGTACGAGACCTTCTGCGCGCTGAGCGTCAGTTGTCCCACATCCGGCCACAGTCCGGCGTAGGCGATCCCCGGGGTCAACTGATGCACATGGACGTCGGTGTTCGGAGGGAACTGGAACACCGGGCGCACGACCGGTGGTATCGCGCTGACCGAGGCCGGGCCGAGGTCGGGCGTCTGTAGGCCGCCCGATTCGATGCTGGAGTCGCGCCCGGTGAGCCGCAGGTAAAGCGTATTGTGCAGCGGCCCGGCCAAAAAGCTCCGGGACAGGCGGACCTCGCCCGAGGTCGAGCCGCTGCTGTTCGGCGGCTGCTGGAGGACGGCAAACTCACCCTGTCCGGCCGCATTTACATCGAGCAGCAACGGCAGAGTGTTTCCCTGCGAGTAGACCAGAGAGCGGAACACTCCAGCGGCGAGCAGCCAATCATTGCTGAAGGACCAGCGCGCGGCCGCGCCGAAGGTATCGTAGATGGCGGTCCAGTAAGCCCACGGTTCGCTCTGGGTGCTCACTTGTCGGTAACGTGGATAACCATCGCTGCCGATGAACGCGTCCCCGGTCTTCTCGCCATATTCCTTGTGATTGGTGAGCCCCCAGAATGGCGTGATGACCAGGGAGCCCGTCGGTCGCCAGCGCGCGATCCACCCCCCGGTCCATTCGACCGACTGCCTGGCGAAGTCGTAGGCGTTATTGCGCGTATAGCCGACTCCGCCTCCCATGCTGAGGGCGTCGTGCACGACCGGGGCCTGGAAATCGAACTCACCATAATCCTCGCCGTAGGTCGCGTTGCCGATCAGAGCGCTGAGGACGCCGGCATCGCCGGGGGTTCTAAGGTGGTAGTCGACTACGCCGGTCGGAGCCGGAAACAGATAACCCTGCGCGGCGATGCCGACGTGCACTGCCTCGCTGCGGATGATCCGCACGGGGGGAGTCGCCGAGCTCGAGACCTGGTCGAAGTACAGTCCATCGATGCGCAGATTGTCCGCCTGTACGGGACTGAAACCGCGGGCGCTGGTGGCGGTGTAGAGCCCGATGGTCTCGCGACCGACCGATATGCCGAAGGCGTCGAGCGCTTCAGCCACCGCGTCTTCAGCCGAGCGCTGGGCGTGCGCCGGCCGGCCGGTCAACAGCAGCAGGACGAGCACCACCGCGCAGCGGCAGTACCGGCGTGAGCGTCGGGCAGAATGCCAGGAATGCGCCCGCCGGTCGGGCCGCGCGTGCGCCACCACTATAAGAAAACCCCGCGGCTTACTGTTATTAAAGGGCCGCCATGATAGCCTAGCGGCGAGCGGCTCCTACGGGTGAGGTAGGCTTGGGCGCCATTTCCGGCCCTCGCGGGGAGAACAATTGCCGCCGGCGATGGAAAGATCTGAATCGGTGGTGGAGAAGCTCAGCCGCATGCTCGACTTCGAACGCGAGCGTGCTGCGGCCCGGCGTCCGCGCGCGCATGCACCGCGTACGGCGCATGCAGCGCCTGACGGCAACGGCTCCGAATCGAGCGCAGCAGCCAGCGCGGGTGCGCTCGCGGCGATTCCCGCGGGTAGCTCGCTCCGAGCGATTTTTTTGCCGCTGGGCTTGACGCTGGCGATGCTTTGCCTGGTGTGGCTGATCGCCGCGCGGCCACCCACGCTGACTGCGCCCCATGCACAGAGCACGTCGGTGCGCTCAATCTATCGGACCAGCGCCGTGCAGCTCTATCGGGATTACAACCGCGACGAGGCCGCGACCCAGGCGAGGATCGGGCCGCAGCGCATTGCGGTCACGGGGACGGTCGCGGCCGTCAGCCAGGACTACCTGGGGAACAACGAGGTGTTGCTCGACGTCGGCAACGGTCTGAGCGCAGCTGAAATGACGCTGCAGTCCGACCAGAACGTGCTGGCGGTGCAGCTGCAGCGAGGCGAGAGCGTGACCATTCTGTGCGATCAGATGCAGCGGCTGACGGATGCCCCCGAGGGCAGTGGTTGCAGACTGCTCGAGCCGCGAGGCAACTATACCGCCGGCGAAGTGGCACCGGATCATCGGCCTGCACAAAGATGAGCGCGGCGATCAGGCCGCAGCACGCGGCCAGCGTCTGCGCGGTCACTGTCCCTGCGGGTGATGACTTCCCTGCGGGCGCTCGTCGAGCCAGGCATAGAGCCGCTTGACAGCCACGGCGGGGACCCCAGGGCCGGTGATGCGCGGGAACTGCTTGGCATAGGCAGTCATGTTGATCCGCTTGGCTGCATCCTCCGCCGTGACCCCTTCAGCCCGTAGCTTCCTGCCCTGACTCACGAAGTCCGCGATGTAGGACTGCAGCGTCGTGATCAATCCCTTGTCGGAGAACGGGACCCCGTGCCCCGGCAGGTCGACAGCAAAATCGAGCCGCTTGAGCGCTCCGAGCGTCGTGATCCATTCACCGAAGTACGCATCGCCCATATAGGGAACGAAGGTCTCCATCAGGTCGCCCGAGCATACGATCCGCTCCCGCGGCAGCCACACCACGGTATCACCGCCGGTGTGACCACGCCCGAGAAACAGCAGGTCGATTTCGCGCTGACCACGCTGCAGGATCAGCTTGTCGGTATAGGTGAGGTTCGGTGGGGTGGCCCGGACCTCGGCATAGGCACGCTCGAGGCTCTGGGCGTCGGCGAGCTGCTGCTGCAGCGCTGGCTTCTGATCAGCGTTGGCGGTGACCAGTTGCTGCTGCAGGCCGGCGACGCGCTTGGCGACCGCGGGGGCGCCCATGCTGGCGTAGGGCTCACGGTGCAGCACGTCGAAGCTCTCCAGGGCATGGCGCACGAAGTCATGCGCCATGATCTGTACCTCGGGACCAAACACGGAGTTGCCGTCAGTGTGGTCGAAATGCCAATGGGTGTTGACCACATAGCGCACCGGCTTATCGGTCACTACCTTCAGGTCGGCCAACAGCTGGCGGGTCGCCGCCGGAGTATCGGCGGTATCGACCAGCACGACGTCATCGTCGTTCACGATGACGACATCGTTGCTGCCGAAGCCGTGACTCGGCACGTAATAGACGCCGTCGGCGATCTTCTCGAACTTGTAGACCTGTCCGGAGACGACCGGATAGGGGGACGCGGGCGGCTCCGCGCTCCGCGCCCAGTGCGAACACAGCAGCGCCGCGATCAATCCCGACACAAGTCCTAGAGTGCGATCGTTCACGGTGGTCTCCCCATTTTGGGTGGATGGG